>JBDTNF010000254.1:0-36236 GCA_039933875.1 Flavobacteriales bacterium
ACGGCGGATCAAGAGAGGTACGCAGGACCTTGCCTGAGGTGCGCGACGGATCAAGAGAGGTTCGCCGGACTTTGCCTGAGGTCTGCGACGGATCAAGAGAGGTTCTCCGGACTTTGCCTGAGGTCTGCGACGGATCAAGAGAGGTTCGCCGGACTTTGCCTGAGGTCCGCAGCGGATCAAGAGAGGTTTGCCAGACTTTGCCTGAGGTCTGCGACGGATCAAGAGAGATACGCGCCGCGTAGCTCGTGGTGCATGGGCAGTTGCTTGCGCGCGCGCGTGTTCCTTATAGCATGCATCGCACTGTCGTAGTGGGCAGGCGTCACAAGGCCAGGCCCCTTACACGGCAAGGTGTGTAGCACCATTCCTCAGGCATATCCATGATGTGAAAACAGTGGGAAACCACTAGCAACACATGCTCGATGACCCCTGTAAAAGGGGGCGTGTCCGGAATTCACCGGCACAACAAAAACAAACGGGAGTCATGGAAAAGTTCACAGTTAAACTCGGTATCAGCACCCTTACCGCAACCACCCTGGTTGAAAAAGGGCGCAACGTTCACGACAGCATCCTTGGTAATGTGGACTACCCCACATTGCAGACGCTGCTGCCGGCACTGGCCACGGCCTGCAATGATCTGGAGGACGCCAACCAGGCCATGGAGTTCAACGGCGGCAAGGTGTCCAGCAACAACAAGCGGGTGGCCGAGGTGGCGCTGCGCAGTATGTTGAAGGACTTCGGCGGCTACGTACAGGGCATCAGCGAGGGCGACAAGAAGCTGATCCTGAGCGCGGCCTTCGATGTGGCCAAGGACCGCAAACCGCTGCCCCCGCCTTTGGCACCTGGCGAACTGAAGGTGAGCCGTAGCGCCATCGCCGGTCTGTTGAAGGTGCGCTGGAAAAAGGTGCACGGCGCCGTGCTGTACTACCTGGAGATGCTCGTCGAGGGCAGCACCGAATGGACGCGCGTGCTCACCACCACACGCACCTCGCACGACATGACCGACCTCGAGACGGGCAAGGAGTATTCCTTCCGTGTGCAGGCCATCGCCAGCAGCGGCATCAGCCCCATGAGCGAGGAAGTGACGCAGAAGGCCGCCTGATCCTTCGTCAACGCCGCAGCCCCGGGTCCGCCATACGACGGATGCCGGGGTTGGGGCGTTGGGAAGAGAAGTGAATATCGAATGTTCAATAGCCAACATCGAAGTCCGAAGCCGGACCACTGCCTACTGAATTGAAACCCATGCACGTCATGCACAACCAGTACAAGACCACAACCGTGTACGAACGCGACTACCTCAACTGGTATAACCGCAAATTCAACAACCCCGGCAGGCGGTTCGATCCCGCACTGCTGGTGCGCCTGGCCCGCGCGCAATGGAGCGACCGGCCCGAACTGGCCGCCGCTTTCGCCAATTGCACACGCGAATGGCCCCGGAACGGATTGTACACGTATTTCCAGTCGCCCGTGGACCGGGAGAAGAAATGGGACTTCGGGGGGAGCCTCTTCCTGGAGCATCCCGTGCTGGGCACCCTGGTGGTGGATGTGATGAAGGACAACAGCATCGGCGGCATGGAATACCTGGACCGCGTGATGGGGCATCCAACGAGCGCAGCAGGGTTGCAGGAGGCGATGCTTCGGCTGTGGATGAAGGTGGATGCGGAGCGGAATGTGAACTAGGGTGAACCGACAACTGGCAACTACCAACGAACAACCGACGACCAAGGTCCATGCTCCTCGCGCCCATCACCATCCACACCGTGGCCAAGGCCGTCGCCCCCTGGCCCGCTGAGCGCGTTGCGTTGCTGGGCAGGGTGCTGTGGCATGTGCGAACGGTATACGCACGGGCCTTCGTGGCGACCGCGGATGCCGGAGTGCAGGGCATCGGTTGTTGCATGATGCATGCGGACAGTGGCCGCATCACGGTGTTACGCGCATTGAACGATGCGGCCTTCGTGCAACTCGCTACGACACTGGTCGCGGAGTTGGAAGAGCAGGGGTGCGACACGATCCAATTGGTCTCACCGGAAGGGGAGGTATCTCGATGGTCATCGCTCGGGTTCGCGGTGCGGGAGCGATCGTTGCGCTATTCCGGCGGCCGCTTCATCCAGGCCACGCGCGACGAGGTGGTGCCTCTTGAACCACATCACCGGTTGGGTGTGTTGCACCTGGATCGCATTGCCACCGATGAGCAACGCCACACCGTGCTCTTCGAACACGCCTACCTGGGCCAGGTATATGCCGAAGGCACGCACGTGCGCGGCTTCCTGCTGCCGCTCCTGGGCCATGGCCTCATCGTGGCCGATGCCCCGGCCGTGGGTCTTGAGCTGCAACGCTGGCTTTTGCCGGTACAACCCCACCTGCTTTTGCTCGCGGGCAATACAGCCGCACAGGCGCACCTCACGGAACGCGGTTACAGCGCCGAAGTGGTCGGCATGCGCATGGTGCGGGGCCGCACGCCCATGGGTCAGTGGAGCACGGTGTACGCTGAGCCGTTCGGCGTCCTGTGAATTCCATAACATTCGCGATCCATCAATTGCGTAGTATTGGGTATCAGCCGGCCACCACCGACGATGCCCACCAAGCCATTGCCCATAGCCCTTGTGGACGACCACACGCTTTTCCGCGGTGTGCTCGCCGACATGATCAACCTGATCGGTGATTATGAAGTGGTGGTCGAAGCGGGCCACGGTGGCGAATACATCGAGGCGGTGAAACAGGGCAGGCATGTGGCGGTGGCCATCGTCGACCTGCACATGCCGGTGATGGACGGCTATGCCACCATGGAGTGGATCCGGGAGCATTCACCGGGAACACGCTCCCTGGCGCTCACCTTCGAGAACACCGAGGATGCCATGGTGCGCGCGCTGCGCTCGGGCGCCTGTGGCTTCCTGCGCAAGGATGTGTGCAAGAACGAATTCAAGATGGCGCTGGACCAGGTGTCAACACAGGGATACTACCACAACGGCGACATTGCGCAAGCACAGAGCACCGCCAGCGAACCGCGTGCTCCCTACCACCGCGAACGCGACCACATCCATGCGGCGCTCACCACGCGCGAGGCGGAGTTCATCACCCTGGTATGCGACGTGGCCGAGTACACCTACGACCAGGTGGCCGATCGCATGGGCGTGCAAGCCCGCACGGTCGACGGCTATCGCGAGGCGGTGTTCGACAAGTTCAACATCAAGAGCAAGGCGGGCCTGGTGATCTTCGCCTACAAGTGGGGCATCGTGAAGCCCTGACTTCGCGCAAGCGGTTCCTTCTCTTTCACGTTGATCCATCATCGCGCACCCACAACGGCATTCGCGGGTGGATGTCCACCCGGGTCAAGCCCGGGGCAGGCTTTCAGCGCGCCTGCCTGCCGCAGGCAGGGCAGCGGTGCGCTTGAGCCTTCAACAGCGCCCGACCCTGTCAGCATCACGAACGAGGTTCGGGATTTGTGCAGGTATTTGCGCGGAGGATGTCCACGATCAGCGCGGCACGGGCGGTTCGCCGCCCCGGAGCGGGGCTTGTGCGAAAAGGCGAACTGCCCGTGCTTTGATCGTGGCGTTCTTTTTGCGCCCCTTTTTGGACGAGCAAAAAGGGGCAGGATCGTTGGCGAAGTCGGTAACGTTCGGCTCAACGATCACACACCACCAACGTCGCTGTTCGCATTCTCTGCGGATCCCTGGATGGGACATCCCATTCTATGATCGGTCGCGTACACCGTACCCCACCACCGGTTAACTTGCCTTTCCGATCCCCTCACAACACCACCATGCGCGTCAGGAGCACTCTTCCATGGATCGGCCGCGCCCTGGCGGCCACCGTTCTTCTGTTCACCTTCCATACGGTCACCGCGCAGCACGTCCCGGTGATCCAGCTTGCGAGTCCGGCCATGCCCGCCGACTCGGTGGTGCATACCACGGAGGACCGCATCACGGTGGGCGGCCGGGTGCTCAGCAGCAGCGATGTCGTCCTGTTCAAAGTGAACAAGACCGATGTGGTGCCCAAGGAGAACGGGCTGTTCCTTCAGGTGGTCCTCTTGGAGCCGGGCAGCAATGTGGTGCGCATCGGCGCCGGGAACAAGGAGGGGAAAATGGGCCTGCTGAGCTTTACGGTGGTGCGCGACACGGTCAAGACCGTTAACGTCGCAACCCCGGCAAGTACGTCACAACCTCCAGTGAAGGAAGTGCACGAGGAGCCGTCGATAGCGAAGGAGAGTGCCGTGGTACCGCCGCTCGTAGTGCCGCCCGTGGTGGCCGTGCCTTACGATGAAGGGGATGAAGAGGAGGCGGCCGCTGCGCCCTTGGAGATCCGCGCGCTGATCATCGCCGTGGGCAAGCACCAGTTCGGCCCGGAGAAGGACCTGAAGTACCCGGCGAAGGACGCCCTCGCGTTCTACGACTTCATCACAAGCCCCGAAGGCCTCGCCGCGGACCCGAAGAACGTGCGGCTGCTGGTGGACGAGAACGCCACGCGCGAAGCGATCCTGGGCGCGATGCGCGACATGATGAACGGCGCCAATTCCACCGATCTGTTCTTCCTCTACTTCAGCGGCCACGGGCAGACGGTGGACAATGGGCAGGAGTACTACTTCTTCACGCACGACACCAAGGCGACCGACCAGGGATCCATCGTGAGCTCGGCGCTGAGCCGCAGCGAAGTGCGCGCGCGCCTGCAGAACGGGAAGGTGCGCAAGAAGGTGCTCTTCCTCGATGCGTGCTACAGCGGCATGATGGCCAGCGGTGGCAAGTCCATGGGCGAGCGGCGCGAACACCTCTTCGAGGAGATGGCCGGAACCGATGAAGCGCTGGTGGTGTTCACCTCCTCCTCCGATACGGAACAGAGTTTCGAGGACGACGATCTGGATGGCGGCCACGGCATTTTCACCTACTACCTGGTGAAGGGCCTGCAAGGCGAAGCCGACAAGGCGCGCGGGGGCAACAAGGATGGCAAGGTGACCGTGTACGAACTGGACCGCTACCTGGGCGAAGAGGTGAACACACGCGCTGTACACACCAAGAACCAACCCCAGCGCCCGAAGCGCGACTGCACACGCTGCGACGATTTCCCTTTGAGCGTCACCACCGACTACGATATCACCACGGCCATACCACGGCCCGCTAAGGAGGTGGAATGGGTTACGCCGCCCGCTCCGGTGGAAAGCTCATCCACGCCGGGCAATTCGCCCAGCGGCCGCAACTACGAGAGCTACAAACTGCCGCCGGTGGCCAAGGAGATCTATGTGCCTGCGGAGAACCCGCGCGTGCTGAACGGCCAGGTATACGCGAACGCCACCACCGGTGACAAGATCACCTTCGATGGGCACCACTACGCGAACGTCGTGGTCACAGGCACACTGGGTGGCCAGGTGCTTTCAGGCCCGGGCACCATCGGCGGCATCCAGATCGCCTTCACCGACGAGGCCACCACCGACCGTATGACGGAGGGCTTCGCCGTGTTCTCTGCGGACAGCAGCAGCCTTGCCGTGACCCTGCAACTCAAGAGCGGGGGCCGGGAGAAGTACGCACTGCAGCGCATGGGAGTGGCCAAGCGAGAGCCGTTGACGGGGCGCCGCTTCGTGAGCGGCGATGGGCAGACGGAACTGGGCGTGTACAACGTGCACTACAACGACATCGCCGTGAGCGGGCACGTGGGCAATACCATCATCGATGCGAAAGGCCAGTGGCGTGGCGACGTGCTCATGTTCGTGGATGAACGCAAGGCGGCGTACGCCAGCGGTCAGTTGGTGCTGAGCGATGATTGGACCTCCGCACAAGGTGTCGCAGCCTTTGGGAACGGCACGCGTACCCCCTTACGCCTGGAGAGCTCGTACGAGGGGCCGGAGTACGAGGTGAACAATGGGATCTACGCCAACCAAGAGAAGAACCAGACCATCAACTTCCACAGTCAGCACTATGCCACCATCATGGTGGCTGGCATCGTGGGAGAGGAGAACATCCAATGCACCGGAACGGTGAAGGGCGATGTGATCTCCCTGAACGACGAGCCGGAGAACCCCGGCTATCGCCCGAGCAAGTTGGTGCTGCGCGACAAGGGGCGCACGCTGCAAGGAGAAGTGATCTTCAAGGATGGGAACGCGGTGCGGGTGAACATGGTCCGTGCGAAATGAGGATCGGCGTTCACCTCATCCTGTCTCTGGTGTTGCCGATGACGGTGCTTGCACAACCGTACCGGTTCACCATCACATCCTGCCCTGCGGTGAGCGGTGTCGCGAAAGCGGACTTCAATGCCCACTACGGACAGGCTGGCAGCCAGGCTGAATACACGCAGGCGCTGCGGCGCACGTTCACAGGTGACAAGGGTGGCCGCTATGTGCACTACACCGAGCGCAAGGCCGGCGATGTCGAAGCGGACTTCGTCTTCAACATCCCCACCGGGCGCTCGCACCCCGCGGACCTTGTTTCGCTGGCGAGCAAAGGCGTGGCCAGCAGCACGGTGGAGAGCAAGGTCGAAGTGCGTGCGCTGCTGCACGATACGGTGGCACTGTGGGACACCTTGCGGATGCGCATGCGCCTGCTCGATGCGGACCTGGCGAACACCGGCTATTTCCTGGTATGGACCGATACCCGCGATGGCGCCACCTACAAGAGCAACGTGCCCGCACGGGGCGATACGTTGTGCTTCAGCGCGGACCTCTTCGGCGGGAAGCCCCTTGTGTATGTGCCCGTGCGCCTTCGCCACACAGCGCTGCGCAAGCAGGACCTGGCCACCTTCACCCTGCGCATCCTTTCCAGTGATGAGAAGACGGATCTGCTGGGTGCCGTATGCGACGTGGCCAGCAGGACACCAGGTCTGAACGCGGTGCAACGCGCGCAATTGGCGCATCAATACTGCACCGCGGAGTACGGCTCCATTCCCGCTGAACAGCTGCCGCAACCGCCTTGCCCGTCCCCGGCCGACCATTGAATGGAGACGATCGTCAATGCCCTTGTTCTGTTCGTGGCCACGCTCATGCTGGTCGGGGTGACCTTGTGGATCCTCTGGCGCGAGCCGAAGGCGCCGAAGGGAAGACGGTGGTGGACCCTGGTCGGCACTCACGCGCTCTTCTGCCTCGTCCTCGTGCTCCTACTGAACGGACTGCCCGGCTTCTTTGATGGGAACGCCGAGCTGTACGAGCGGATGAACCTGTTCGGGGACCGGAAGGACAACACGACGCAACGGCCCTTCGTGCTCATCGACAACAGCGGCAACAAGCAGTTGGTGCCCGACCCCGACGGCAATCTGGAGGACAGCACCATGCTGGTGGTGACCGATCGTGCCCGGCTCGCGCGCCTGTTGCAACGCCTGGCCGCGCACCAGGAACTCATCGCCCAGGTGGTGGTGGATATCGCGTTCACCGCACCCTCATTACAGGACAGCCTGTTGCGCGAGGCCGTGCTTGATCTTGCCGTGCATAAGAAGGTGCTGCTGGCCCGGGCCGCAGAGGAGAACACACCGCTGTTGCGGTTCGGGGAGGATGCCATGGCCGATGTCACCGAGCGCACACAGGAGGATCGCATCGCCTGGCATCGGAGCGCGCGCGAGGAGGGCCCTTCGTTGCCCTACGCCTTGCACCTGCGCCTGCACGAACGTGCGGCGAAGCCCTTCACCCTGGGCTTGTGGACGGAGAACGGGAAGGGCTGCTGGCAGCTGGTGTATCCTGGATTCATGCCCACCTGGACCTATCTCCCGGGGGGCGTAGGGTCCGATGATGATGTAGCACCGGACGATCTGCCCATGCCCATCGGCCACGCCTTGGATGCGGGCTGGCCGCGCTTGTTGCGTCGGTTGCAGGCGTCCCAGCCCACCGGTTCGCCGATCGTCTTCATCGGCGAATTCCCCGAAGTGCCCGGCGAAGGGAGCATCGATCGCCATCGCACCTTCGTCGGTGAGCAAACCGGCAGCGCCATGCTGATCGACCTCTTCCACGAGATCGAGAACGATGCGCATGTCGTGAAGGGTTCCACACTCCTGGGTCTCTATGCGGCGCTGTGCATCAGTACCTGGTTCGTTTTCAGTCGTGCGTGGCCAAAGGGCAGGGAGCAGCCCCCATCGACGTTCGGTGGCATCGTGCGCAAGCATGTGTGGACAGGGATCAAGGATGTGCTGATCGGCCTTGTGCTGCTCGGTACCGCATGGACCCTTCGGTGGTGCACCGGCCAACAGATGAACCTTGCACCGGTGTTCATCTACTTCGTGGCGCTCATGAGTTTGGTGGAGGGCCTGCGCCGGCTGCGGGTACCGGTGGAGGAGATGGGCACAACGACCACCCTGCCGCGACCATCACACTGACCGCGACCACCGTTCGGTCACATCGAGCGCGCATCGCCGCTGTCCTTTGTCGGCCCAGTGCCGCATCGGAGAACACACGCAGGCCGGTTGCGGCCGGGATGTGGACCCCTTCACATCGATAGCGATGAGGAAGGCGATGCTCCACTCGCGAACCGCCATCATCCGCAGGGATCGCCGATCCGTGAATAACGATCGGCATCATCCGCGGATCGGCACGACCGCGGCGCCCGGATCGTGAATGATCACCGATCCAGGGGTGCGGGCGGGCCGTTCCGGTGCTATTCCGCACGGGGCGCCAGGCCCGCAGCGAATGCCGCCATTCGTCCGGGGCGGGATGCTGGCAATTTGGTCATCGCAACGACGGAATACCCAGACACCACCTCCCATGAGCAAGCTCCTCCTCACCCATGTACGCCGCATCTTGTTCCTGCTATTCGTCCTGCATGCCCTCCCGGGTATCACGCAAGACCGCCCTTCGTGGAAGGAGCGGAGCGCGGACCGCCGCCAGGTGCGCATCGATGGGCGCAAAGATCTGGGCAGATGGGAACGCATGCCGCAGTGGTCGACCGGCTTCGTGTATGGCATGGGCTACTCGTCCAAAGATTTCGTGGGCGATCAGTTGGAAAAAGTGGCGAAGGATCGCAAGCCCACCTTCCGTGCCGAGGCGAGCCGCCGCATCAGGGATGGCTGGTACGTGCAGGGCGGTTTGGAACATACCAGCTTCCGCACCGGCGGCATCATGAACAGCGAGTTGCTGGACTCCTGGTCTGACGGCTACTGGTTCGGAACCTACTCCGAACGATACGAGGGCGACGTGGTTACCGTGGAGCACCGGGTGACGACACTGAACCTGATGACCGGTATGTTCACCGCGCCCTTTCCACGGCGCAGGAACGTGGGCATGACCCTATCGGCGGCCGGCGGCCTGGGCGTGCACCTGGTGACGGGCGACCACGGCATCGCCCGTGACCAGCGCTTTACGGTGATCAACACGGTCCTCGGGGATGGCACCGACGTGACCGTGCTCGAGCAATGGACAAGTCGCCGGCCGTGCGGTACGCAACGGGCCCCGGGGCTGAGCGTGCTTCTGGAGTTGCGCGCCGAACTCTGGCTGGGCCGGTCTGTATCGCTCCTGGTGCCTACGGTTGCCTTTACCATTCCGGTGGCCCGCCCACACTTCGACGCCGTGAGCGATGAGCAAGGTGAAGTGCTGAAGGCCTATGACCTTGATCTATCCTCCGCGCGCATTGGTACGGGCTTGATCATCCACTTCTAGGGACCAGAAGAAAACTGGAAGGTTGAAAAGGGAAAAGGGAGAGTTGAAACTGGAAACTCGAAACTTCCGCCTTCTCCCGCTCGGTCAGCGCTTGCGCCTCTTTCGCTTGACGCTTGAGGCTTGACACTTGGGACTTGAGGCTTGGAGCTTGAAGCTTGTTGTCCTCCCATCGCCGTCGTTGTTCGCTGGCGACCCGGAGCCGCATCGGTGAACACGCGCAGGCCGAGTTCCGGCCGGTAGCCGTGGGAATGATCGCAGCGGGGCTGTGTAGCTTGTAGCCGTCAATGGGATTCGACAACGGACATCTGCTTCTGAAGAACCCCCGCATGGCCGAACTGGCCGGTGTGGAGGTGGATGCCTTGGTGGATACTGGCGCCGTGCATCTGTGCATTCCGGAACATGTGCGGATCCAATTGAAGCTGGAAGCCATCGAGGAGAAAGAGGTCACCTTGGCCGATGGCTCCAAACGGCTGGTCTCCTATGTCGGACCGATCGAGATCAAGTTCAAGAACCGCACGGGCTTCGCTGGTGCGTTGGTGCTTGGCGATCGTGTGCTCCTGGGTGCCATACCGATGGAAGACATGGACCTGATCGTGATCCCGAAGACGCGCACAGTGGACATCAACCCGGAGAGCCCGAACATCGCATCGAGCATCGCGATGTGAGCGCTACTTCTTGCGTTCGGTGCCTTTCGCGTTCGGGGGCGGGACATGTCGCATTCCCCCCATGGCCGTCGTCGTCTTCTGTCGGCCCAGTGCCGCATCGGTGAACACGCGCAGGCCGAGTTCCGGGCGGTAGCCGTGGATCTCCTTCACATCCAGCGCGAGCAGGAAGTGGATGATCTCCTTGTTGATCACCTGCCCCGGCACCAACACCGGGAAACCGGGCGGATAGGGAATGACGAAGGAGGCGGAGACGAGCTCGCCGCCTCCTTCCATTTCAGCCAAGGTCTCATCCAGCTTCAAATGCCGGCAACGCTTCTCATCGTACGCGAGGAAGTAGGCCGCGCGCAGGTCGCCGCCGGGCACACCGGGCTGCCCCTGGAAGCTGCGGTGGAAGCTGGAGAAATCCGGCAGGGGTGTGGCCTCCTCCTTCAACTCGCGGAGTGTGCCAAGGAGCAGTTGCTTGTCCGCGACCTCCAGCCCCGCGTTGCGTTGCTCCAGTTCGTCCGCGATGCTCAGCAACACTTTCGTGAGGTAGGCCAGTGAGCCGCGCGTGGTGCCGATGTTGGTCATGAACAGCACGCTGTTGCGGCTGGTCTTGTTGATCTGGATCTGGTGCTTGTCCATCAAGAATTTGTTCTTGAAGGTGTCGCCGTCGATGCCGGTCTTGCCCGTGAAGAGGTTGATCTTGGTGGGGTCCACGGCGAAGTCGTCCTCGGCCCAGGCTTTCTCGATCTCGTTCCAGCCCTTGTCGCGCCGGTAGTAGCCTTCGATGCCGCTGCTCCGGTATTCCTCGGGGATCAGGTCGCCGATGGTGATGATGTCGAACCACTTCTGCAGGCGCGGGTTCTCGCGGATGGTGCGGCGCAGCAGCAGTCCCAGTTCAATGGCCTTCTCCACCAGCTCGAACCCCTCGAACTCCACCTGCCGGCGGCCCACATCCATGCTCGCGAGGATCTGGTAGTTGGCGCTGGTGCTGGTGTGCGTCATGTACGCTTCATGGAAACTGGCCTCGCTCTTCTTCGCGAAGTCCTCGTCCCAGATGTGGATCATGCTGCCCTGCCGGAAGGACGTCAGCGTCTTGTGCGTGCTCTGCGTGGCGTACACGCGGATGCGCACTTTGGCGGGATCGGGCATGCGCGGCACTTCATCCTTCTTCAGTGACTTGATGTGCTTCGCGTACTCCGCTTTGTATGCCTCCGTGCGGTACTTGCGCGCGAGCTTCTGTGCCACATGCATCGCGGTGCGTTGGCGCAGCACGTAGTTGAAGCGCGCGAAGGCCCACCATGCTTCGTCCCACAGGAAGACGATGTCGGGCTTGATGGCGAGCACCTGTTCCATCACGCGTTCCACGTTGTACACCACGCCATCGAAGGTGCTGTTGGTGAGGAGCAGCATCTTCACGCGGTCCAGCTTGTTGGCCTTCACCAGGCGCAGCATCTGCTCGCGGATATGCTCCAACGGCACCGCGCCGTACATGCTGTACTTCGGCAGCGGATAACTGTGCAGGTACACAGGGTACGCGCCGCTAAGCACCATGCCGTAGTGGTGGCTCTTGTGGCAATCGCGGTCGATGAGGACGATGTCGCCGGGCTCCACCAGCGCCTGCACGACGATCTTGTTGGTGGTGCTCGTGCCGTTGGTGGCGAAGAAGGTGTGCTGCGAACCGAACGTGCGGGAAGCCAGTTCCTGCGCACGCTTCAATGGACCGGTGGGCTGCAACAGCGAATCGAGTCCGCCTGTGGTGGCGCTCGTTTCCGCGAGGAAGAGGTTGCGCCCGTAAAACTCGCCGAAGTCCTGGATCCAGCGGCTCTTGAACACGCTGTTGCCACGCGAGATGGGCATGGCATGGAAGACGCCCATGGGTCGGCGGCTGTAATCCTTCAGCGCGGTGAAGAAGGGTGTCTCGTACTTCTCCTGGATGCCGCGCAGGATGGTGAGGTGCAACTCGGTGAGGTCCTCCGTGCGGTAGAAGATGCGCCTGAAGTTCTTGAGCGTGCTGTCCTTCAGTTCCGTCACCGGCGTGTCGGTCACGTAGTAGCGGTCCACCTCCGGGCGGAACCAACGCGTGATCCGGCCGAGGTAGGGGCCCATGTTCGCGCGGCCGATGTCGCCGGGGTCGAGCGCATCGATGGCGCGGGTGAACTCGCGTAGCACGCTGCGGTCCTGCTTGTTGGTGAGGTCGGTGTTCGCGCTGGCATAGGGCACGCCGTAGCGCACCACGATCGCCTGGATGTTGTGGTTGAAGAGCAGCGCGATCAACGCGTCCTGCACGGTGCGCACCACCACGGTGTCGTAGATGAAGGGATCGCTGCGGTCGCGGCACTTCTCCAGTTTGCGCTTCAGTGCGGCCTCCTCCTCGTTGTCCAGCTCGTCCACGAAAAGCACCTCGAAGTAGTTCGCGCGCGGCTTCTCCTCCTCGTCGCCGAGCAGCTCGTTCGGTCCGGCGAGCGGATCGGCCAGCGCGGCGGGATCGCTGCGGAAGGCACCGCTGCTCAGCGTGCGCACCACATGGTTCACCGCCAGGTGCAGGCCGTGGTGCTCGCCATCGCGCAGCATCTCCAGCAGGCGGTGTACCGTGGTGCGGCCCGGGTAGGCCCAGTACAACTCGATGGCCAGGAGGTCCTTCAGCAACTCAAGCACCTCGCGCGGCGCGGCGCGTCCGGCGTCCAGGTCCATGGCCGCCAGCTTCAGCTGGTCCCAGGTGTGGGAGCGCAGGCGAGCGGCGTTGTAGTGCTGGCGGGTGCGGGTGTCGGAGCCCGGCGGGGTTGACATCGGGAAGGGGTCGTGATCGGAAAGATAGCGGCCCCCCTCTAATTTGGCGGAATGGAGCCAGGCGAGCACCGCGTGCGGTATTCATTCTTCCGATGGCCCATCGCCGTCCGGTGCGTTCCGGTGTTCGTCACGCTTGTCCTATGTATGACCACCTTGTGCGAATGCCGCGGACAGGCGGAGACCGTGCCGGAGCAGAAGCTTTTCCTGGGGCTCGGTTTCGGGTTCGACCACGGCGGCATGGGCCTCCGGCTCGACGGGCGGATCTCGCCCTACTTCGGTGTCTTCGGTGGCGTGGGGGCCACCTTCTCGGCGATCGGTGTGAACGGCGGCGTTCAAGCGCGCATCCTACCCAACAGCCAGTGGTGTCCGTATGTCACAGCGATGTATGGCTTCAACGGGGAGTCGACGACCGTGGAAGAGGAGAAGCTTTTCTATGGCCCCACGTTCGGTGCGGGGGTGGAGAAGCGCTCGCGTACCGGGCCGAACTTCTTCCACTTCGGCCTGCTCATACCTGTGCATTCGGCCGAGGCGCGCGAGGTATCGGATAATGCCGATTTCCCGCTCTGGCCCATCCTGCCCACGTTCGGCTGGCACTTCGCGACCGGGAAGAAGAAGTAGCACCCGTTCGAGGAGAACCGCAAAGTCGCAGAGACGCAAAGGGGCTCTCCTCCGGTCGATGCGCCCAGCTACTTTTTCTTTTTCGCCGCTTTCTTCGGGGCCGCCTTCTTCGCCTTCACTTCCTTCTTCACAGCGGGCTTCGTGGCGGCAGAGGTCGAGCCACGCTGCGGCCCTTCGTGCAGCGCCACGCGGTTGCCCTCGCTGTCCAGGAAGAGTGCGAAGCACCCGGCGCTCACGCTGATACGCGTTTTGGACATGATCACGCGCCCACCGGCCAGGTCGATCCGGCCGAGGATGCTGTCCATGTCGTTGCCCGCGTTCAGGTAGATCAGCGTGCCGATGTCGCTCGGCATGCAGCCCGGGCCCGCGACGAGCGCACCGCCGATGCCTTTGTCGGCAGGGAAGTAGGCCATGGCGAAGTCGCCGTTGTGGCCCACCTCCATCTCCATGTTGTAGATGGCATTGTAGAACGCGGCGGCGCGATGGATGTCGTAGACCGGGATCTCGAACCAGCTCACGAAGTCCTTGAGGCGGCTGTGGAGTTTGCTGTTGGCTGCGGTGCTACCCATGGTCAGGTCGGTGTTTGTTCGCTTGGCGGACGGAAGGAGGAAACGATGTGCGGTTTGTGTTCGTGGGCCAGGCGTGCTTCGTCGAGTTTCTGCAATTCGCCCAGCTCCTGCACACGTTGTGGCTTGATCAGCGGCCCGAGGCTATCAAGGTAGGGATGCACGGCCCCCGGTGCGTACACATCGAACGCGACCGGTCGATCGCGGAAGCTCTTCATCGGTTGGCCCAGGCGCAGCACGCCGAGTTCACGACTGCGACGCACCTTCTCCAGATTGATCTCGATCGGGATGAACTCTTCGTTCACGTCGGCCTGGTAAACCACGCGCCCTTCTGGACCGCACACGATGCTGCGCCCGCTGCCACCCGCATCCAGGCCATTGATGTCGAAGAAGTAGCACTGGTTCGTTGCGGCACTCGCACGTGCGATGCTCAGTTCGATCTCGCGGTCGATGGTACCGGTGAGTGTGGGGTGCAGGATCACTTCGGCGCCCATCACCGCCAGTGTGCGCGTGGTCTCGGGTATCCACATGTCGTAGCAGATGCTCACGCCGAACTTGCCGACCTCCGGCACATCGAACACGCAGAACTCATCGCCGCCGGTCACGCCCACTTCGTAGGGGTAGAAGGGGAACATCTTGCGGTAGCGGGTCACCACGCTTCCCTCGGGATCGATGACCGTGGCGGTGTTGTAGATGGTGTCGCCCTTCTTCTCGAAGATGCTGCCGGGCAACAGCCAGATGCCATGCTTGGCGGCCATGGCGCACATCTCCTGCTCGAATTCCCCCGGCACGGTTTGCGCGTTGGCGGTGAGCGGGCCGTAGGCGCAGAGCTCACTGAACAGCACCATGTCCACCCAGGGATAGATGTTCATGAGCAGGTCGAGCTTCAGCTTCATGGCCTCCACGTTGCTGTTCGCAGCGGAGGTCCGCATCTGGATACCGGCTATGGAGAAGGGTTTCATACGGGTAGTTTCGGTTCACATCCCATGGCGGGTAGGGACGATGCATGCATCGTGCTTACTACCCGCAGATCTTGTCCAGTTCTTCTTCCATGATGTCCAGGCCCTTGTTCAGCAGATCATCGCTGATCACGAGCGGGCTGAGGACGCGGATGATGTTCTTCTCGGTACCGGCGTTGATCACCACGAGGTCACGTTTGGCGCAGGCGTTCATCAGCTTTGCACAGGTATCCGCATCGGGTTGCAAGGGGTCGCCGTTCTTGACGAACTCCATCGCCATCATGGCGCCAAGTCCACGCACATCACCGATCGCCTTGTGCTTCGCCTTCATCTTCTCGAAGCGCTTGCGGATCACGCTGCCCACATGCCTGCCCTTCGCGTTGATGTCGATCTCCTCCATGTACTTCAGTGTGGCCAACGCAGCGGCACAGCTCACCGGGTTGCCGATGTAGGTGCCACCGATGCTGCTCGGGCCGGCCTTGTCCATGACCTCCGCCTTGCCCATCACCGCGGCGATCGGCATGCCGCTGCCGAGGCTCTTCGCCCATGTGCTGATGTCCGGCACCACGCCGAATTGCTCGAACGCGCTCCACGCACCCGTGCGGCCGAAGCCACTTTGGATCTCATCGAGGATCAGCAGGATGCCATGCTTGTCGCAGAAGGCGCGCAAGCCTTTCAAGTATGCAGCGGGGACCACGTTGAACCCACCTTCACCTTGTACCGTTTCGATGATGATGGCCGCGAGGTTCTCCGGTGCGACGGTATTGTGCGCCAGTTCTTTGAGGCGATGCAGTTCCGCTTTCACGAAGTCGGCTTCGTTACGACCTGTGCCGTAGCGGTAGAAGTTCGGGAACTGCGTACGGTACACCTCCGGTGCGAACGGGCCACAGTCGGGCTTGTAGCCGACCTTGCTCGTGAGCGTCATCGCCATCATCGTGCGGCCGTGGAACGCATCAGTGAAGCACAACACGCCTTGGCGCTTGGTGGCCTGGCGCGCGATCTTGATCGCGTTCTCCACGGCTTCGGCACCGGTGCTCACGAGCAGCGTCTTGGTCGGGCCGCCATGCGGAAGGAGCGTGTTCAGCTTTTCGCACAGCGCGATGTACGGCTCATAGCTGGCCACATTGAAACTGACGTGCAGGAATTTCGCGGCCTGTTCCTGGATCGCTTTCACCACGGGTGGGGGGCAGTGTCCGGCGTTCACCACGCCGATGCCTCCGGCGAAGTCGATCAATTCACGGCCGTCCTCATCGATGATGGTGGCTCCGCTGGCCTTCGTGGCGGTGGCATAGTTGAACATGCCCACACCGTTCGGCACAGCCGCTTTCCGGCGGGCGATGAGTTCCTGGCTCTTGGTCACTTGATCGATCATGGAAGGGGAATTCGGGGACGAAGTTCTCGTTCTCGGGGAAATGCGGGAACGAGCGTCGCTTTGCCCTCAATCCAACTTGTGCGCGAGGGTCACGGTCTTCTTGAACCGCTCGGTATTGCCAGCAAGGTCGAACACCTCCAGCAGGACGATGTAGGGTCCGATGCGGCCCAGATCCCCACCTTCGAGCACCCCATCCCAGGAGATGGAGCCCTCGGTGCCCAGCAATTGGCTGTCCATCAGCTTGCGGGCTTCGCGGCCGGCGACGTCGAAGATGCTGAGGGTGCCGACAAAGCCGGGTTGGTCGAAGCGGTAGGCGATGGTGAGTACATCCTGGAACCCATCATTGTCCGGGGAGAAGATCTCAGTGTCCAGTGTCATCTCACCCGAGGCGGCAGGTGCTGGTGCGTATTGCGAATTGAGGAAACCGGGTGTGGCCCGTCCAGCCACGTCCGAAGCCGTCTGCCAGTTGGTGTTGTCGCTGCTCGGGCGGAAGGGGTCGACTCGCTCCAAGCTGTAGCCTTCGGGGTTGTTCACCAGCGTGAAGTGCAGGTCATCGTTGTAATCAACGCGATCCAACTGCATCCCGTCCGGGGCTTGCAGCACCACACTTCCCTCGCCATTGTTGTAGCTGGGCATGTCGGTCACAATGAACCGGTCGGTGTGGCTCTGAGGATAGAGCGTAGCGATGTTGTTGGCGTCTTCGGTGATCAAGGCATAGGCGCCGGGTAGCAGCAGGAAGGCCGACGAGGTGATCGTTAGTGCGCTTCCCACCGCACCATCGCTCACGCTGGCCAATTCCCAACCGGCCAGGCTCAACACCTTGTTGCTGCGGTTGTACAATTCCACGAAGTCACTGCCGCTGCCGACTGGATCATAGAGCACCTCGTTGATCACGACGTCGCCGACCTCGACAGGTTCGGGCAGGGCGAACGTGGCCGTGTTCGCGCTGCCGATGGCATTGCCCGGGCAATCGTTCACACCGGTCACGGTGATGGTATACATCGTGCCGACCACAAGGGGCGAGGAGAGGGTCAGCTGCACGCCGCTCGTTCCGACGGGCACGGCAATGCTCACGCCAATGGTCGGTGAGATGGAATATGTTCCTGTGGCCAGACTAACGACATCCATCGCTTCATTGAACACGAGGATCAGCGTAGTGGGATCGTTGACCTGCACCGAGGTGAGCGACGGTGCCTGCAGATCGGGAACGATGGCATAGACACTGTTCTGAGTGCCTGGTGTTCCCCCGGCGGCGGCGTTGCTCGCGCGCCAGTTGTTCGCGCCGCTGCAAGGCGAAGTGGGATCGATCTGCTCCAATGTCCAGCCACCGTCCTCCTTCACGGCGTCCTGGTACCAGGTGAGGTCGTAGGTCAGTGCATCGATGGTCACCGCCGTGATATCCTTCAGCGTAAGCTGATCGCCATCGTTGTTCAACGACGGCAGTGTGCTCACGCTGATCAGGTTGGGGACGGATGCGAAGAGCGGCGCGGAGGCAGCGCCCACCACGACCACGTACGAGCCCGGAGTGAGCGCATAGGTCGGCAGCGTGGCGGTGCTGGTGCCATCACTGAAGGTCCAGCCGCTCAAGTCGAAGACTTTGTCGGTGGTGGCATTGTGCAATTCCACGAACTCCGCTTCGGGCAGGCCGACGACAGGCGTTTGATCCGCCATGAACTCATTGATCACCACATCGCGATAGTCAGCTACATCCGGGACCACGTAAGTGAAATCAATGGGAGGCCCAACGGGCATCGCGTTCGCGGCCAGGTCCTCCACGGCGGAGACCAGCAGCCCGTATGTGGTGCCGCTCGTCAGGGCAGGTGTCGGGGTGAGGTGAACGAGCGAAGGGTTCACACCGTCCAACGCAGCCAGGGACACGCCGATGAGCGGTTGTATCTCATAGTTGGCCTCGGTCTCCGCCGTCGCGGGATCCAACGCCTCACTGAACTGGACGTCCACTTGTGTGGCTGAGATCGCTGTCACCGAGGTAATGGTCGGCGGCGTATTGTCGACGGGGATCGCGTCCACCAGCAAGTCATCGAAGAAATGGTTGTTCACCACCGATGCGGCCGAGCTCTGCTCAACGCGCAGGCCGAAATGCGTGGCCGTGGTGTAGGTCGCGTCGGTGGCTGAGCCGGCTGTCGTGTAAGTACCCAACGCGCCATCATCGAACAACAGGGTCCAGATCCCGGCGGCACTGCGCGTGGCCTTGATGCGGAAGGGGTTGCTCGTGCTGCTGTTCACCGCGCCATCGGGGCTTTGCACGGCGAGGGAGACCGCGGTTCCGGCATCACTGCGGAAGAGTTCCAGCCGGTCCGCCGTTCCACCCATCCGCACGAAGTAGCCGTTCGCGCCCGTGGTGAGGTTCGGTGCATCGCTCATCAGGAAGACATCGACATAGTTGACACCACTGGTGGCGAAGCGGAGGTCGATGAAGAACTCCCACTGCGCGTCGTTCACGAGTGTGTTCGGAGTGGTGAGGTAGTAGGTGGCGGCGATGGGGCTGTTGCTGCGCAGGCGTTGGTCCCCGCCATCATCCACCACGGTGAACAGTGCGCCGCTGCCGCTCCAGGTCGTTCCTGTCGTGAAGTCGCCATCTTCGAAGTCGTCGGTCAACTGGGCTTGGACACCGAGTACGGATCCGAGCAGGAACAAGCCGGAAGTGAAGCGGAGAGTAGCGTTGAACATGGCGGGACGGAGGGAGGGAAAGGTAGTATTTTCGGCCGCCGTAGCGCGTTAACCCCGCATCATGAAAGTCGCTGTTGTCGGAGCCACTGGCCTGGTCGGTGGGGTCATGTTGAAGGTGCTCGAAGAACGGAACTTCCCCGTTGATGCCTTGTTGCCTGTCGCTACCGAGAGGAGTGTGGGCACCACGTTGCGGTTCCGCGGTGTCGATGTGGCCGTGATCGGCATGGAGGCGGCGATCGCCGCGCGGCCGGATATCGCATTGTTCTCAGCCGGCGGAGGCACTTCATTGGAGTGGGCGCCGCGCTTCGCCGAGGTGGGTACGACCGTGATCGACAACAGCAGCGCCTGGCGCATGGACGCCACGAAGAAACTGGTGGTGCCCGAGATCAACGGCGATGTGCTCACCCCCGATGATCGCATCATCGCCAACCCGAATTGCAGCACGATACAAATGGTGCTGGCCCTGGCTCCGCTGCACCGCGCGTACGGCGTGGAACGGGTGGTGGTGAACACCTACCAGAGCGTCACGGGCACCGGCGTCAAGGCGATGCGCCAGATGGAGAACGAACGCAAGGGGGTCGAAGGGGAGATGGTCTATCCGTACGCGATCGATCGCAACGTGATCCCCCGGTGCGATGCCTTCCTGGAGAACGGCTACACCAAGGAGGAAATGAAGATGGTGCACGAGACCCGGAAGATCCTCGATCCCAACATCCGTGTTACCGCCACCGCCGTGCGTGTGCCGGTGACCGGTGGGCACAGCGAGTCAGTGAACGTGGAGTTCGCCAGGGAGTTCGACATGGACGAGGTGCGCCGACTTTTGCGCGCAGCACCCGGGATCCTGCTTTACGACGATCCTGCGAAGGACGAGTACCCCATGCCGCTCATCGCCGATGGCCGTGATGAAGTTTTCGTGGGCCGTTTGCGCCGCGACGAGACCCAACCGCGCACACTCAATATGTGGATCGTGGCGGACAACCTGCGCAAGGGTGCGGCGACCAATGCCGTGCAGATCGCGGAGTTGCTCGTGGCGAAAGGACTGCTGGGTGTGACCCAGCCGATGAAAGGCTGAGCAGGACCTAGGTCGAAGTGACCTCCATCGGCCCAGATCCCGGCCCTGCGTCGGAGGGCGTGGGTTCAACAGGAATGTCAGGCCCTTGCAGGGCTTGATCACGCGAAGACTTGCGCTGTGCCAGGATGAACAGCGCCACACCCACCGTGATCGCCGCGTCGGCGACGTTGAACACCGGGCGGAAGAACACCGTGTGCTCACCACCCCAGACCGGCACCCACTCGGGAAGGCGGCCCTGCCAGATCGGGAAATAGAACATGTCCACCACCGCACCGTGGAACAAGGGCGCGTACCCACCTTCCGCTGGCAGGAACACAGCCTTCTGGAATTCGGTGCTTGCGCTGAAGATCAATCCGTAGAACGTGCTGTCGATGATGTTGCCCAGCGCTCCACTGAAGATCAACGCGACACTGATGAGCATGGCGGTGGGGGCTTTGCGCTTCACCAACGTCAACACGTACCAGCCGATGCCGGCCACGGCCATGATCCGGAAAAGGGTGAGCAGGAGTTTGCCCCAGGCGCCACCGAACTCAAGCCCGAAGGCCATGCCACGGTTCTCGATGAAATGCAGATAGCCCCAATCGCCGAAGAGCGGGATGGCCGTGTCGTAGAAGAAGCCGAGTTTCACCCACACCTTCAAGGCCTGGTCGGCCAGCAGGACCAACAGGATGACGGAGAGGACGCGCTTCACCGAACGGGGATAAGAACGGCCCGGATCAGCTGTTCATCTGCTGCTTCGCCTCGATGCTCAACGTGGCATGCGGCACCAGACGCAGTCGCTCCTTGCTGATCAAACGCCCGGTAACGCGGCAGATGCCGTACGTCTTGTTGCGGATCCGCAGTTGCGCATCCTCCAGGTGCTTGATGAACTTCTCCTGGCGGCTCGCCAGTTGGGCGGTCTCCTCGCGGCTCAGCGTTTCGCTGCCATCCTCGATCATCTTGAAGGAAGGGCTGGTATCGTCCGTGCCGTTGTTGTCCGTGTTGGCCAGCGTCTGTTTCAGCAGGTCGTAGTCCTTGCGGGCCTCGTCCAGCTTCCTCATGATGATGTCCTTGAACTCCTCGAGCTCTTCGTCCGAGTACCGCAGTTTGTCGGCACGTTCCAACGTGGATACCTGCTTCTTCACCATGGGCGGGGCCATGGGTCGGTTGGGGGCGACCACCTGGGTGACCAGTGGCTTGGCGGGAGCTGCGGGGGCTTTGACCTTTTTCTCCTTGGGGGCCACCGTTACGGTGGCGGACTTGCTGTCTTTCTTCACGTTCGCTTTCACTGCGGGCTGTGCCGCGGGTTTTTCGGCCGTGGCCTTCGTGGCCATAGGCTTCGTCTCTTTCTTGGGAAGGGCTTTCGCGACCGGTTGCGCTTTGGCAACAGGCTTCACGGGAGCATTCACGACTTTCTTCAGAGCCACTTTGGCGACCGGCTTCTTCGCAACCACCTTTTTCGGGGCCGCCTTCTTGGCAGGGGCCTTCTTCGGTGCGGGCTTGACGGCTTTGGAAGGCTTCGCCTTGGCGGTCTTCTTCGCGGTCTTTTTCGCGGCAGGCTTCGAAGCTTTCTTAACGGGCTTCGCGGCCTTCTTGGCGGCGGGTTTCTTGGCCATGGCAGTACCGGGAGGTGGTTGGAAAAATGGTCCGCAAATATAGGCGGTTCCCCCCGTCAATTGGCCGATCGGCGTAGGGCGAGCGCACATCGGGTCGCCTCGTCCAATTCCACCTGGAACACCTCGCCGACATTCGGGGGAAGAATGTCCACAAGTACCTGGTCTTCAGGGGTGATCGAGAGGGTTTCCGACAGGATATGCCCCGCGTGCTCCCGGACCGCTTGCTCGAACCGGTCGTTACCGTTGCGTTGGATGTGGAGGTCGATGCGGTCTGTGATCTCGAAACCCGACTCTTTGCGGAGGGTTTGGATACGGCTCACCAGCTCCCTCGCGATGCCCTCCTGGACCAACGCATCGTTCAGGGTGATGTCGAGCGCCACGGTCAAGGCGCCATCGCTGGCCACGCTCAATCCCGGAACGTTCTCGGCGGTGATCTCCACATCATCGCGCAAGACCTCGACCTCCTGTCCCTCGACCGTGAGCTTCACGCTTCCGTTCGTTTCGAGTTCCGCGATGCGCGCTTGATCGAAACCGCTCACTCCAGCGGCAACGCTCTTCATGAGTTTCCCCATGCGCGCGCCAAGCTTCTTGAAATCGGGTTTGATCTTCTTGGTGAGCTTGCTCTCAGTTGGGTCAACGAAGGCCAATTCCTTGACGTTCACCTCGCTCATGACGAGACTACGTACCGCTTCCATTCGTGAACGGACGAGCGCATCGGAAACAGGCACAAGCATCTTCTGTAGAGGTTGTCGAACACGGATACCCTCTTTCTTCCGAATGCTCAGAGCAAGAGAGGTCATGCGCTGAGCATGCCACATCGATGCGACCAACTCGTCATCGTTCGGAAGCTCGTTTAGTCGCTCGCCCATTGTAGGCCAATCGCTAAGGTGAACGCACATGCCGGTTAGGTCGCGATACAAGCGATCAGAAAGGAAGGGAGCGATTGGTGCACTGAGCTTTGCCAAAGTAGATAGGCAACGATGCAGTGTTTGATAAGCTGCAAGTTTGTCGTTACCGAGTTCGCCTTTCCAGAAGCGGCGACGATTCAGGCGCACATACCAATTGCTCAAATCCTCCACAACGAATTCCTCAATCTGCCTTGCCGCCTGTGTGGGGTCATAGTCGTCGAAACGCAATCCAACGAAGCCAATGAGTTGGTTCAGTCGTGAAAGAACCCAGCGGTCCATCTCGGTACGCTCTTGCATTGGCACTTGCGGGGCACTCACATCGAAGCCATCGATGTTCGCGTAGAGCGCGAAGAAGTTGTAGGTGTTGAAGAGCGCACGGAAGAACTTGCGCTGGACCTCTTTGATACCCTCCTCGTCGAACTTCAAATTGTCCCAAGGCTGTGCGTTGCTGATCATATACCAGCGCACGGCGTCCGCGCCGTATTTGTCAAGCATTGCGAACGGGTCAACTGCATTGCCGAGTCGCTTGCTCATCTTCTGGCCCACCTTGTCGAGCACAAGGCCATTGCTCACTACGGCCTTGTAAGCGACGGAATCCTGTGTGAGGGTTGCGATCGCGTGAAGGGTATAGAACCATCCACGGGTTTGGTCGACGCCTTCGGCGATGAAGTTCGCCGGGAAGGTTTCCTTGAACGTGGCTTCGTTCTCGAACGGATAGTGCCACTGCGCGTAAGGCATCGCACCGCTGTCGAACCACACGTCGATCAGGTCCGTCTCTCGCTTCATCGGTTTGCCACCAGGGGACACGAGCACGATGTTGTCCACGTACGGGCGATGGAGGTCGACGGTATCGTAGTTCGCGTCGCTCATGTCGTCGGGTGCGAACGAGGCGTAAGGATCCTGCTTCATCACACCGGCCTTCACGGCGCGTGCGATCTCGTCTTTCAACTGCTTCAGTGAGCCGACGCACAACTCCTCATCACCATCCTCGGTGCGCCAGATCGGGAGCGGGATGCCCCAGTAACGACTGCGTGAAAGGTTCCAGTCCTGCAGGTTCTCCAGCCAGTTGCCGAAGCGGCCGGTGCCGGTGCTCTCGGGCTTCCAATTGATCGTCTTGTTCAGCGCGATCAGCCGATCCTTCTTCGCGGTGACGCGCACGAACCAACTATCCAATGGGTAGTAAAGGATGGGCTTGTCGGTACGCCAGCAATGCGGGTAGTTGTGCTCGTACTTCTCCACCTTGAAGGCGCGGCCCATCTCCTTCAATTTGATTGCGATGCGCTCATCAACGCTCAAATACTTGTCACGGCCCTGCTTCTTCGCCTCTGCCGCACGTGCCTCGGGCGTGTAATACTCGGCCTTTACGTACTCGCCAGCGAAATCGGTGACCTCCGGTTTGAAGCGACCTTGCAAATCCACCAAGGTGAGTGTGCCGATGTTGTGTTGACGTGCCACACGCATGTCATCCGCCCCAAAGCTTGGCGCCGTGTGAACCACGCCCGTTCCATCTAGTGTCGTGATGAAATCGCCACCGATCACTTTGAAGGCATCGCCACCTTCGGGTTGCGCGTAGGGCAGCAACTGCTCGTACCGGATACCTTCTAGCTGGTGGCCATAGAATTCGCCCTCAACTTTCCAAGGGATGTTTTTGCCATCACCGCTGTATGTGGAGAATGGGTCTTCCGTGGGGGGCGGTTCTCCAGTTATTTCGTGAAAGTGTACGTTATCCTTCGGTGGAAAATAAGTGTCTCTTGTCGGTTTGGCCAGGATGACAGTTTGAGGCTCGTTTGTCTTCTTATTTAGGGTCTTGATGCTTTGGTACAATAGGCCAGGTCCTACGGTCAAAGCGGTGTTACTTGGTAGCGTCCAAGGAGTGGTGGTCCATGCGAGGATGAACACATCACCTAAGGCATCCTTGAACAGGAACTCGCTCGCGTGGTCCTGTTTCACCTTGAACATGACCACCACGCTGGTGTCCTTCACCGGCTTGTAGGTGCCGGGCTGGTTCAGCTCATGCGAACTAAGGCCCGTGCCAGCAGCGGGTGAGTACGGCTGGACCGTGTAGCCCTTGTACAGCAACTGGTCGTCGTAGAGCTTCTTCAGCAGGAACCAAACGCTCTCGATGTACTTGGTCTTGTACGTCACATACGGATGCTCCAGGTCGAGCCAGAAGCCGATGCGCCGCGTCATGTCGTTCCACACATCGGTGTAGCGCATCACGGCCTTTTTACAGGCGGCGTTGTACTCCTCGATGCTGATCTTCTTCCCGATGTCCTCCTTGGTTATACCAAGTTCTTTCTCTACGCCCAGCTCGATGGGCAGTCCGTGGGTATCCCAACCCGCCTTGCGGTCGACACAATGTCCCTTTTGGGTTTGGTAACGGCAGAAGATGTCCTTGATGGCCCGCGCCATCACATGGTGGATGCCCGGCAGACCGTTAGCGCTCGGGGGGCCCTCGTAGAACACGAATGGCGGTGCGTCCTTCCGCAGTTCAAGGCTCTGGCCGAAGGTGTCCTCCGCGTCCCACTGCTTCAATACCTCGTCGGCGACCCTGGGCAGGTCGAGTTCATCATACTGCGGGAAACGCTTGTCCATCGTGGATTTGAAGGCCCGCAAAGGTAGCCTGTGCCTTCAAGCCGGCCATGCCTGGGGGCTTATTCGAAGTCTCGAACCACAATGGTGCCTACTCGAACACCATCCGCGCGCTTCCCAGCATCACATTACTGCGCATGATACGGACCAGGTACAATCCGGCACTGAGGCCGTTCCGATCGATGTTCAGCGTTCGGCTGCCATTGCCTGTGAGTACAACGAGCACACGGCCATATGTATCCATGACCTGGACGATATCCGTCGAAAGGATCGGTGTCGTACCGAAGAGACGTACGTTGTCCAGGGAAGGGTTCGGGGCGATAGCGAAAGCCTGGGCATCGACGATCGCGATCCCGGTCGAGATGAACATATATGGTGCGCTGATGTTCACACAGCCGTAGCGGTTCGTTACATGCACGGTGTATGCGCCCGGGAGGCCAGGCAGTAGCGAAGCCATAGTGGCGCCATGTATGCTATCGTTGTCCAGGAACCACTGGTACTGTTCGCCCGTTGAGGCTTGAAGCTCCGCGCCGTCGCCTGCAGTGATGTTGGCAGGGAAGAGAGCGCAATCCACCAAGGTGGTGAGCGTAGAGTTGGTCAGAACAGGTTCGTTGAGATCGAAGAAAATGCTGGCCGTATTCTCTATACGGGTCTCGTTCTCCAGATCTGCTTTCGGTGCGATGGTGAAGGTGACGAATCCATGACTGCCCGGCTCATCGGAGATGCTGTCTGGAAGTTGGATGCCATCGAAGCGGAAGACCGCCTCGCCGTCGTTCTCCACTTGTATGCTGGTCAGTGTATGCGAGGCAGCCAGGACTTGCAGGGTGGGCCAGTCCAGATCATCGCTCAAGGCATCGCGGAGCATGACATCGTTGGCAGGCGCGTTACCGGTATTCTGGAAACGTATCGTGTACGTCAAGCGATCGATATTCTTGTCAACCGCATGGAGCGGCCCCAGGCCAGCCGGATGAACAGCCTTCTCATTGGGATCCCAGCTACAGAAGTACTGGGCTTCCCAGGTGGCTGATGCCACCAAGGAGTCCGCGCCCGGGCCGCCGGTGGAATAGAGGAAGAGCTCTGCACGCAGATCGGGGCCAGCGCCGGTGTAGGCCATCCGACCGTCGACCTGAAAGTTCCGGCTGAAATATGGTGCCGCGAAGAACCATCGCAATGTATCCCCTGCCACCATAGGAAGTGCGCTTGGCTGTTCCAGGGTCAGACCCGGGGAAAGCACCAGGTCCATACGACAGTCCGGCAGCGTAGTGCCCAGGTTGTTCACGCCGAAGGTGGTGGTCTGCGCATGGTACCAAGGCCAGTTAGCTGAGGTAAGGCAGAAGAGATTACCAAAACTGCTCCAAGCAGTGAAGGCGGTCGTGTCATAGGCCGGTCTGAGGGCGAAGTCAAGATCTTCCACGAGCGGTGTCGTGGCGTCCACGGTGGCCGTCCTTGTGGCGGGGGTGACCTCCCAAAAGGAAGGTGCCGACACCTGAACGGTCCGTTCCCCGCTATTGCAATAGACGGAGTAGGTTCCAGATGTGTCCGGAAAAGCCTGCCAGCTCGGATCGTCCACGGATACGGGATAGAGGTAACCAAGTCCCGGTTCGCCAGCATCCAGCGAGCCATCCTCATCCACATCGACGAACACGGTGCCGCTCAACCGGTAGGTGCCATCACTGATGTTCTCGTGCCAGTAAACCGCATTCAGGTCCGTGCTTCCCACCAACAGGTCCGCTCTACCGTTTCCGTCCAGATCGGCAGGGATAATCTGGGGGTACTGCTCATGCACAGGGCTAGTCAGCGGTACGAAGGGGCCAAAGGTTGTTGGCCCCGTGCGCTCCATCCATCCCAGTAAGGCCCCACTAAAGCGCAGGTCCTTCAGTCCGTCGCCGCTCAGGTCAGCGAACTCCACATGGCTGCCGCTGAATTCGGGGAACATGAACGGAGTGAACACCCCCGTAGCCGGGTCGAACAATTCGAGCCGATCGTAGTAAAGCAACAATGGGCCATCGGCATCATCCGGGCAGTCGTAGTTATCGTCCGGGAGCGTCTCATCAGAGAACACCAACGGTGCCGTTTGCCTGTAGAAGTGCAGGCCTTGGCCAAAACCAGTCTGGCTGTACCCCTCGGCGAACATATCCTGCCTGCCATCCCCGTCCACGTCGGTGAAAAAGTAGTACGTAGTGAATCCAAGGGAGGGTGTGTCAGGAAACCCGGAGAAGGTGCCGGTTCCGTTGTTCACATATACCGTACCCCATAATCTCCAATAGACATCCAGGTCGCCATCACCATCAAAGTCCCGCACGGTCGGTGGAGGTTCCATGCTGGGCAGTTGAGGGTAGGGAGGTCCGAAAACACCATTGCCGAGGTTGGGCCGCCAGCCGCCTGAATGGATCAGATCAGGTAGTCCGTCGCCGTTCACGTCACCGGCACTGATCCATGCGCAGTAGTCCATCGTATCATCAATGAGTCGGGCATTGCCAAAGGTGCCGTTCCCATTGTTCGGCAGCCAGCAGGGTACATCGTGCAACGTGGGTCCGAAATAGCCAGTGTTCGGCAAGGCTATATCCAAGTCGCCATCACCATCCAGGTCCGCGACGTCCATCGACCTGGGTGGTTGATGATCCAAGTACAGGCTATGAGGGATCGGGTCCACCTCGAACAGGCCACCCTCGTTCTCGTACCACTCCATGCCGTTGTTCGAGTTCCTTCCTACCACGTCCAGGTCGCCATCGCCATCCGCATCCATGAAGCGGTCCGGCGCCGCATAGCCCCAGTAGCTGGCGAGTGTCCACGACCCGTCATCGTCGATGTGGAGCCCATCCTGCTTCAACACATCCGCATCGCCGTCACCATCGATATCGGCCTGGCCGAGGGAGAAGGCGAACACCTGCTCATCGTCCGACAATAGCTGCGCACCTACAGCGAACGCGCCTCCTCCTTGGTTCTCGACCACATAACTGTCCCCCCCGCCGTCAACAAAAACGAGATCGAGGAGCCCATCGAGATCTACATCCCGGAATTCGAACGGACCGGGATCCGGAAATTGGCTGAAGGTCTGTGCCGGTCCGAAGGCGCCGGTCCCATCGTTGGCGTACCAACCTGCCCCGTAATCCTTGGATGTCAGATCAAGGTCCCCGTCCCCATCCACGTCCATTGGGAGAATGGGTATTCGCTCGCTATCGATAGCGGAGGTGATCGGTCCAGCAAAAGTCGCATCCCCGTTGTTGAGCAAGACAAAAAGGGTTAGGCCGTCGCTATAGAATAGATCAGAGGAGCCGTCCGCGTCCATGTCGGCTACACCCAGCCAATCCCACCATATGTCATCGGAGGTGAAGCGCGTCTCGGTGAACACACCATATCCGTCGTTGAAAATGATGTAGTAGCCAATATCGGCCCGCACGAATACATCAACCCAGCCGTTCCCGTCAAAATCACCGGCCAAGACCACGTAGATGCCCAACCCTAATTCATCCCCAATGGGACTCCACGGCGCCATTCCCTCCGGGGTCCAGCGCTGCCAGCCAAGCCGTGAAGTGAACACGCTCCCCTTTCGGACGATGTCCTCGTGCCCATCCGCATCGAGGTCAACGTAGATAGCCGTGTAGCTCGATGGTCCGCCGAACCAGCAATCATGAGCACGAATGGACCGCGCCGGGGCATACTGGGCACTTGCTGAGACAGCGAAGAAGAGCAGTGCCACAATAAGCGCAGACGGTGGAAGGGTACGCATGCCGCCAAACTAACAAAAGGCCTGTCCATCACGGGTTTGAAAGCCCGCAAAGGCAGCCGAACAGGGGATCCCGGAGCCCGTGCGGATGAGCACCTCACTTCCCTTGCGGTGGTACGGGGCGCGGTTTCTGCGTCGATCGCGCTTGACGACGCTCGGCCGTCCTGGTTGTCGTTCTGGCCTCAATGGATAGGACCGGATGAACCATTCCGCCCAAACCGTGCTTAACTTTTGGTCCCAATCAAAACCATTCGCCATGAAAAGACAGGTACTCTTCTTCCTTGCCGCGACAACGTCCGGCCTCCTTTCGAGCCAGGTCATCATCTTCGAACAGAATTTCGACTCGTTCGCAAGTGGGGACTTGGTGGCACAAACATGTGGCCTCCCATGGAGCACATGGTCCGTGGCTCCTGGTGGAGCTGAGGACACCCCGATCAGCGACGAACAGGCGAGTTCAGGTACGCTCAGCGCCAAAGTCACCGGCACCGCTGCTGGTGGGCCAACGGACCTGATCCTTCGTTTAGGGAACCGGACCACCGGCATCTATGTTCTCAGTTGGAATATGTACATCCCTTCCGGCAATGGCGGCTACTTCAACATGCAGCACAACGAAGTGCCGGGTGCAGGAAGCTGGATGGTCGACGTTACGTTCGCACCGGGGGGTACCATCGAGTACCTCGTTAACAGCGTCGCCGCCCCAGGGACCTTTCCGCACGATGTGTGGTTCAACGTCGCCATGGCCCTTGACCTGGATGCCATGACCGGTGCCTTGGCCATTGATGGCGCGGTGCAGTACACCTGGCAGACCAATGTGCCGGGCCCAAGCCAGATCGGAGGCATTGATTTCTTCGGCTATGCGGGTGGCGCTCCGGCCGTCCCCCTGTTCTATCTGGATGACGTGTCGTTCGTTGCGCTGCCCTCGACGAGCGTGCCGGAAGTAACGCCCACTGAGGTGGGTGTTTATCCAAATCCTGCGCAGGACTTGGTGACCGTTGATCTCCCGAACGCTTCGACCACGGCCACCGTTTCCCTGGTCGACGTGACCGGCAGGGCGATCATCGAGGGACGGAGCTTCCAACAACAGGGTACCTATGCGCGCACCCAGCTGAGCTTGAAGGGGCTTCCTGATGGCCTCTACTTTGTTCGCATCCAGGACGGCGATCAGCAGGTCGTCCGGCGTGTAGCGAAGGAGTGAACCGAGAACGGTCGAACGAGAAAGCCCCCGGAACTTCCGGGGGCTTTCTCGTTTCGTGGCGCATCTTGCTCAGCCTTGTTTCACCAATTGCACTTCGCAGCTGATGCGCACCTCATCGCTCACCAGTACGCCACCGGCTTCCAGGCCGGCGTTCCAGTTCAGGTTCCAATCCTTCCTGTTCATCTTACCGTTGATCGTAACGCCAGCCTTGGTGTTGCCCCAGGGATCGCGCATCACGCCACCCCATTCCACCTCGAGCTTCACCGGTTTGGTGATGCCGTTGATGGTGAGGTCGCCCAGGAGTTCCCAACTACCGTCATGATCAACATCCTCAGCACCCGTCGCCTTGAAGGTGATGCGCGGGTGCCTGGCGATATCGAAGAACTCAGGACTCTTCAGGTGCTTATCCCGGTCATCGCTGCCGGTGGTCACGCTCTCGGCATCCGCCCAGAAATCGATGCTGGCGGTGCTTAGGTTGTCGTCGCCGTTCACGAATACGTCGGCTCCGAATTTCTTGAAGCTGCCGGTCACCGTGGTGATCATCAGGTGCTTCACTTTGAACTGGATCTCACTGTGCGCGGGATCGATGGTCCATTTGGTCTTTACTGCGGTCGCTGTTTCCATGGTGTTCGTTTTGTTGTTCGTTCGTTGTTGAGGAAGGGGGTCAGGAGAGTCGCATCGGCACATCCATCAGGAGGATCTCCGCACCGTGCGGTCCGACCTTGAGATCGAGCTTCTCCACACCCGAGATACCAAGGCCATCACGCTTGCCCAGTACCTGTCCGTTAATCGTCGCTTCTCCCTCGATCACGAAAGCGTAAATGCCGTTACTCTTCCGCTTTACTTCATATTCCGCGGTCATGCCGCCATCGAACTTCCCGATGTGGAACCAAGCGTCCTGGTGGATCCAGACACCGGCATCATCCGCGTTGGGCGAGAGTATTTGTTGAAAGCGGTTCACGCGCTCAGCAGGGTCGAGGGTGAGCTGCTGGTAACGCGGTGTCACCTGCCGCTTGTTCGGGAAGAGCCAGATCTGCAGCGTGTTCATCTCATGGTCCTCCTGGGCATTGAACTCGCTGTGCAGGATGCCGGTACCCGCGCTCATCACCTGTACATCGCCGACACGGATCACACCGCTGTTCCCCATGCTGTCCTTGTGGGCGATGGCGCCGCTCAAGGGGATGGTGATGATCTCCATGTTGTCGTGCGGATGGGTTCCGAAGCCCTTGCCAGCCTCCACGATGTCGTCGTTCAGGACACGGAGCACACCGAAGTGCATGCGGTCCGGATCGTACCAATTGGCGAAGCTGAACGAGAAGTTGGCTTTGAGCCAGCCGTGGTCGGCGTGACCACGATCGGCCGCTTTGTGCAGGATCATGTTTGCCATGAGCGTCGTGTTCGGGGTGGTTGCTGCTTCTTTCACGGTACAAATATATTCCATGGAAAATAAAGCCATGGACAAGGATCGACCGTGGATGGTGATCCTGTTCGACCGTGCGACTGGCTCCTGCCCGAAGAAGCAATGGGCGTGGACCTCGCCTACGCCAAGTCCGCCTAGGAATTATCGGGAACCGCTCAGTAGGCCAGCAGCCAGGGCAGGGCTCCGAAGGCTACCACGGAAAGACCGCACAAGGAGACCACCAGCCAATTGACCGGGGCTACCACAAGCACGGGCTCGGTCTCGGCCGGGGTGAAGGCCTCGCGGATCACCAACACGTAGTAGTAGATGCCCACAACGGCCATGATCACAGCGAAGACGGTCGTCTTGATGAACCCGGCTTCAATGGCCAGCAGGAACACCTGGTACTTGGCGACGAACCCTGCCGTAAGCGGGATCCCCGCCAGGGAGAGCAACAGCAACATGGTGACGATCGCCAGCCAGGGCTTCGCACGGAAGAGCCCGCGGAAGATCCGGATGTTCTCATCGCCGTTCGCTGCCCGCTTGGCGAGTGTGAGCACGATGAACAAGCCGACCGTGGCGATGGCGTAGGTGAACGTGTAGTAGAACAGGACGTGGGGTGTCAAGCCGCCATTGCTCAAGAGGGCCATCAGTAGGAAGCCGCTGTGCGCGATACTCGAGTAGGCCATCAGCCGTTTGAACTGGCTCTGCCGCAAGGCAACGACGTTGCCGACGAGCAGTGTGAGGATGGTCATCGCCAGCAGGGTGCGACTTAGCGCCTCGGGCATGGCCGTCATATTCACCAGCCGGTAAAAGCCAGCGAACGCAGCGGTCTTCACCACGGTGCTCATGAACGCGGTGACCAGCGTAGGCGAGCCTTCGTAGACATCGGGGCTCCAGAAGTGGAAGGGGACCGCGGCGACCTTGAACGAGAGACCGATCGCGGTGAAAAAGAGGCCGAGAAGGAAGAGGGTGTTCGGTGTTCCAGCCTGCGCGCTGGCGAACGCCTGCACCTTGCCGAGGTCGAAGGATGCCGTGACACCGTAGATCAACGCGATGCCCATCAGGAAGAACGCGGTGGCGAACGAGCCCAGCAGGAAGTACTTGAACGCGGCTTCACCACTGCGGAAACTCCGTCGCTTGCCGCCTGCGAGCACGTAGAGCGGAATGCTCAGGATCTCGATACCCAGGAACAGCACGAGCAAGTTGGTGTAGCTGGTCAGCAAGAACGCCCCGGTCAGGGAGAACACCATGAGGGCGTAATGCTCCGCTACGTGGTCCTTCATCTTCTCGTAGTAGTCGATGCCGAACAGGAAGATGAGGATGGTGATGACGATCATCGCGGCATTGAAGGCCCTGCTGAAGCCATCGAACCGCACCATATTGTCGAACATGGCGAACTCCATGTGCCAGCCCGTCTGGATGAGAGCGAGCGTGCCGAGCAGCCCGGCGATACCGACGGGGGCAAGTACCTTCTTGTTCCCCCAGAGGCCTAGGTAGAGCAGCACGACGCCGAGAAGGGAAGCGAGGATCAGGGCGCTCATCTCAGTTCAGGGCGGTCAGGTTGGAAAGCATCTGTTGCACAGGGCCGTTCACCAGGTCGAGAATGGGTTGGGGGTAAACACCCAGTACCAAAGTGATCGCGATCAAAGGCACCAGGAAGAGGTGATCATTGCGATCGGCATCCGCGAGTTCCAACTTCCAGCGGTCCGGTCCGAGCATCACACGCTGGTAGGCATACAGCATGTAGATGGCACCGAGTACGATGGTGCTTACCGCCGCCAGGGCCATCCATGCGCCTCCGTCCAGTTGCCATAGGCCGTTGAACATGAGCCACTCGCCGATGAAACTCTGGGTCATCGGCAGCGCCACGGCGTTCAGGACCACCAGCAGGAAGAGCGCTGCGAGGCGGGGGGTCTTCAGTTTCATTCCGCCCATCGCACCGATCTCGCTGCTCCCCACGCGGTCCTTCACCACGCCCACGATGTACAGCATCGCAATGACCAGCACGGCGTGTGCGAAGGCTTGGTACAATGAACCGCTGACACCGTATTGGTTCCATGCGAACAGGCCAGCGGTGAGGACACCGACGTGGCTCAGGGATGAATACGCGACCAGGCGCTTGAGGTCCGTCTGGCGGAAGGCGATGATCGCCGCATAGATGGCACCGATGATACTGAGCCAGATCACCAGTTCGCGCCAGTGGTCCGCGCCAAGGGGAACAATGGGGAAGACGAACTTCAACGTACCGTAGAGGCCCATCTTCAGCATCACACCGGCCAGTACCATGGTGCCCTGTAGCGGTGCCATGGTATAGGTGTCCGGCTGCCAGCTGTGGAAGGGGAATATCGGCAGCTTGATGGCGAAGGCGAGGAACAAGGCCCAGAACAACCACACTTGCACATCGAACGGCAGATCCAAGGCCGCCAGCTTCACGAAGTCGGCACTGTGCGAAGGTTCCTGCACCACGCAGTAGGCGATGCCGAAGAGAAGCGATAACCCACCGAGCAGGGTGTAGATGAAGAAGCGTACGGTGATCGCCCGGCGCCGCTCGCCGCCCCAATAGAGCAGCAGGAAGAAGACCGGCAACAGCGCGAGTTCATAGAAGATGTAGAACAGGAAGGCGTTCTGTGCCATGAACACGCCGAGGAGAAAACTCTGCGAGTAGAGCAACAGTGCGTTCACGAAGGAAGGGTGGCGCAGGTCCTGTTTGAAGCCGGCCGCGATGATGAACGGGAACATCAGCGCGGTGAGCAGCAACATCAACAACCCCGTGCCGTCGTATCCCAACACAATGCGCAAGCCCCAGGCTGGCACCCAGTCGCGGTCGACCACGGTGACGGGCTGACCGGTGTATGTACGCCACAGCCAAAGCGCCAGCCCCAACGTGACCAATGAAGACACCAGCGCGATCGCACGCGCCGCGTTCGTCGGCCGGGCCACCACGAGCAACGTGGCAGTGAACAGCGGGAGCAGGAGGAGGATCAGCAGCACCATCTCACACACCGTAAAGCGTTAACGCAAGGAACGCGATGATGCCCACGACCATGGCGAACAGGTAGAAGCTCGCGTTGCCGGTCTGCAGGCGACGCATCACTTTGCCAGCACGCAGCGTCATGTTGCCAACGCCGTTCATCAAAGGCACCATCACCTTCTCCTCGCCAAAGGAGAAGAACCAGGTACTCATGGCGCCGAAGGGTTTCTCGAAAAGTGTCGCATACAATTCGTCCAACTTCCACTTGTTCGCGATGAGGCGCTTGAAGGCCGGCATATCGGCGGGCTCACCATCGAGCGTGGTCTTTTTCACGAAGCGGCCGTAAGCGAACCGGATCGTCAACAGCACAAGGGCGGTGCTCAGTCCCATCAGGATCCACTCCGTAGTCGGGGAAAGGTGCATCACCTCGTTCCCGATCCCTTGTGCGGCTGTGGCGAGGTACTCCTTCATGCCTTCGTGACCACCGAAAAGGTGTGGCAGGTTCAAGGCACCACCGAACACACTCAGCAGCGCGAGGACCATCAGCGGGATGGTCATCACCAATGGGCTCTCATGCGGATGGGCCTTCCCACGGTACGTGCCGAAGAAGACCAGGAAAAGCAGGCGGAACATGTAGAAGGCCGTCAGCAGGGCACCGAAGAGCAACAGCGCGTAGACCACGGGAGAACGGTCGAAGGCGCTCGCCAGGATACCATCCTTGCTGAAGAACCCGCTGAACGGGAAGATGCCAGAGATGGCGAGTGTGCCGATAAGGAAGGTGACGTAGGTGATCTTCGTCACGCTCTTCAGGCCACCCATCTTGCGGATGTCCTGCTCACCACCCAAGGCGTGGATCACGCTACCTGCGCCAAGGAACAGCAACGCTTTGAAGAACGCGTGCGTGGTGACGTGGAACATGCCGGCACTGTAGGCCCCAAGACCGAGCGCTGCGAACATGTAGCCCAGTTGGCTAACCGTGGAATAGGCGAGCACCTTCTTGATATCGTTCTGGAACAGGCCGATGCTCGCGGCCAACAAGGCGGTTGCCGTGCCGATGATCAGGATGAAGTCCTTGGTGAACGGCGCCAGTTCAAAAAGCACGGAACTGCGGACGATCAGGAAGATACCGGCCGTCACCATCGTGGCGGCATGGATCAACGCGCTCACCGGCGTAGGACCCGCCATAGCATCGGGCAACCAGGTAAGCAGGGGGATCTGCGCGCTCTTGCCCATGGCGCCGACGAAGAGCAGCATGGTAGCTGCGACGATCAAACCATGGCCGCTACCGAAGCCGTTCGCCTTTTCGAAGATCTCCGTGTAGTTCAGCGTGCCGAAGAGGGAGAACAGCAGGCAAAGCGCGAGCACCACACCCACATCGCCGATGCGGTTCATCACGAAAGCCTTGCGCGCCGCGTAGTTGTACTCCGGCGTGGTGTACCAGAAACCGATCAAGAGGTAGCTACAAAGCCCTACGCCTTCCCACCCGATGAAGGTGATCAGGTAGTTAGCGCCCATCACCAGCAGCAGCATGGCGAAGGTGAACAGGTTCAGCATGGCGAAGAACGTGGCCACCCGCTTGTC
>JBDTNF010000255.1:0-32778 GCA_039933875.1 Flavobacteriales bacterium
AAGTACACCGCCGCTTGCACAGTGCGAACGATTGGAGCGCGATCAAGAAGCAGCGTATCCGACCCGGCACGGTGCAGAGCTACAGCGATGCGATCAAGGATGGCGCGCTGGGCATCAAGCTCGCCAACGAATGGAAACGCATGAACGCCATGGACGTGAGCGATGTGTACTACGATCGCTTGCTCGCCAATGGCAGGCCCGTGGATGCAGCACCACAGTTCAAGAGCGGTGATCGGGTGCGCATTCGCCTGATCAATGGCGGTGCCAGCAGCTACTTCTGGATCACCTACGCCGGCGGTAAGATGACCGTGGTGGCAAGCGATGGCATCGACGTGGAGCCGGTCGAGGTCGATCGCTTCATCATGGGCGTGGCCGAGACCTACGATATCATCGTCACCATTCCGGCGGACAGCACGGCCTATGAACTGCTCGCGACCAGCGAGGACCGCGTGCGCTCCACTTCGGTGTGGCTGGGTTCGGGCATCAAGCAACTCGCTATGCCGCTCGCGCCGCTCAAGTACTTCGAGGGGATGAAGATGATGAACGGCATGATGAAGATGAACGGCGACCTCGACGACATGGGCATGAACATGAGCCTTCAGCAAATGGACATGAACGTGGTGATGTACCCGGAGATCACTGGTGGTAAGGTGAAGAAGGCCAAGAAGGGAACGGAGGAGATGGGCAGTCACGATCACATGGCAATGGGAAGCCGATACAACAGCAACGCACTCTCCGATATCGTTACGCTGAATTATGCCATGTTGCGTTCGCCGACCAGCACAGCGCTGCCGCCGGGTCCGCTGAAGGAGCTGCGCTTCGAACTCACCGGCAACATGAATCGTTACCTGTGGGCCATCGACAACAAGACAGTGAGCGAGACGGACCGCATCCTGATCCGCAAGGGTGAGAACGTGCGCATCATCCTGTATAACAACAGCATGATGCGCCACCCCATGCATTTGCACGGCCACTTCTTCCGCGTGCTGAACAGCCAAGGCGATCACTCCCCGCTGAAGAACGTGCTGGACATCATGCCGATGGAGACCGACACCATCGAGTTCGCCGCCACCGAGAGCGGCGACTGGTTCTTCCACTGCCACATCCTCTACCACATGATGAGCGGCATGGGCCGCGTGTTCAGCTACGCGGACTCACCACCCAACCCGCAATTACCCGATGTGAAGCAAGCCGCGCGCAAGTTCAACCGCGACGACAGGGCTTGGCACTTTATGGCACAGAACGACTTCGCCACGAATGGCAACGACGGCGAAGCCATGCTCATGAGCAAACGTTGGAACCTGCAAACGGAATGGCGCCTCGGCTACATGGAAGAGCACGGCCAGGAAGTGGAGGCGCACTTCGGACGCTTCCTCGGCAAGATGCAGTGGTGGTTCCCCTACATTGGTTTCGATTGGCGAACCCGCACCGATGAGCACGGAATGACCGAGGACAACCTCTTTCAACAGACCAATACCAAGGACGGACGCAGCGCGGTTTGCTTCGGCTTTCAATACACCCTGCCCATGCTGCTCGTCTTCGATGCGCGCATCGATACCGACGGCCGATTGCGCACCCAATTGATGCGCGAGGACATTCCACTTACCCCCCGCCTGCGCCTCGACGTGATGGGCAATAGTGACCTGGAATACATGGGACGCCTGCGCTACATCGTCACGCCGTGGCTTTCGCTCACCACGCACTACGATAGCGACATGGGGCTTGGTGCGGGGTTCGCCTTGAACTATTAGAGCGGGCGACCGAGCCGTTCGGCATTATGGCGGGCAGCGATGCCCGTTTTTCATGTGTAAAAAGAGAAATGTTGAGCGTTTAATCAATTTGATTGAACAAAATGGAACGCTCCGTGTTTCTCTCCCGCAACTCAACTCAAACCCTTAATGATCATGAAACACGGACAACTCTTTACAACTACGCTGCTAGCGGGTGCGCTACAGCTTGGTGGTGCGGCCTACGGCCAAACCGCCCGCTTGCAAGTGGTGCACAACTGCGCTGACCTGGCCGCTGCCGAAGTGGACGTATATGTGAACGGCGCCTTGCTTTTGGACGATTTCGCCTTCCGCACCGCCACACCGTTCATCGACGTGCCGGCGGGTGTTCCGTTGAGCGTGGCCATTGCGCCGGGCAGCAGCACAGGCGTCGCCGATGCGATCTTCACACAACCTGTCACGTTGGATGACGGAGGAAGCTACCAGGTGGTAGCCAGCGGAACGGTAAGCCCGACAGGATACAGCCCAGCAACGCCTTTCAGTCTGGCTGTCTTCGCCGATGCACGTGAAGCCGCACAAGGCCCTGGCACAGATGTGCTGGTGTTCCACGGTGCCACGGACGCACCCACCGTGGATGTGTTCGAGAGCGCCGTGGTGAGCACCACGATCGTGAACGATGCGAGCTATGGCGACTTCGCCGGTTACCTCGAACTGCCCACGCTCGACTTCACCTTGCAGGTGCGGACAGCTGACAACAGCACCATCGTTGCTGCTTACGCTGCACCCTTGCAGACCTTGGGCCTACAGGGCGCCGCGCTCACCGTACTCGCAAGCGGCTTCCTGAACCCCGCGAACAATAGCAACGGTCCTGCATTCGGACTTTGGGTCGCCCTGCCATCCGGTGGTCCGCTGGTCGAACTGCCTTCTACTGCTATCCCAACTGCTCGCTTGCAGGCCATTCACAACAGTGCTGACCTCGCCGCTGCCGAAGTGGACGTGTACCTGAACGGTGCCTTGCTCGTGGACGACTTCGCATTCCGCACCGCAACCCCTTTTGTTGACGTGCAAGCCGGTGTGGACCTTACCCTGAGCATCGCACCGGCCAACAGCACCAGCGTGGCCGATGCGATCGCGAACTTCCCCTACAACCTGCCCGCCGGTGGTTCCTTCATCCTCGTGGCGAACGGTATCGTGAGCGCCACGGGTTACAACCCTGCCACACCGTTCGACATGCTCGTCTTCGCCGATGCGCGTGAAGCCGCCCAAGGCCCTGGCACAGATGTCTTGGTGCTACACGGTGCTACCGATGCACCCACCGTGGATGTGTTCGAGAGCGCCGTGGTGAGCACCACGATCGTGAACGATGCGAGCTATGGCGACTTCGCCGGTTACCTCGAACTGCCCACGCTCGACTTCACCTTGCAGGTGCGGACAGCTGACAACAGCACCATCGTTGCTGCTTACGCTGCACCCTTGCAGACCTTGGGCCTACAGGGCGCCGCGCTCACCGTACTCGCAAGCGGCTTCCTGAACCCCGCGAACAATAGCAACGGTCCTGCATTCGGACTTTGGGTCGCCCTGCCATCCGGTGGTCCGCTGGTCGAACTGCCTTCTGCTGCGATCCCTACTGCACGCTTGCAGGCCATTCACAACAGCGCCGATCTGGCCGCTGCCGAAGTGGACGTTTACCTGAACGGTGCCCTGCTTGTTGACGATTTCGCTTTCCGCACCGCAACACCGTTCGTTGATGTGCAAGCCGGTGTTGACCTTACCCTGAGCATCGCACCTGGCAACAGCACGAGCGTAGCCGATGCCATCGCGAATTTTCCCTACAACCTGCCCGCCGGTGGTTCCTTCATCCTGGTGGCCAACGGTATCGTGAGCGCCACAGGCTACAACCCTGCCACACCGTTCGACATGCTCGTCTTCGCGGATGCGCGTGAAGCCGCACAAGGCCCTGGCACAGATGTCTTGGTGCTACACGGTGCTACCGATGCGCCGACCGTGGATGTAGGCGAAACAGCCGTGCTCGCAGGTGCTACGATCGTTGACGACATCTCCTACGGCGAGTTCGATGGCTATCTGGAGATCCCTGCCGCCGATTATGTGCTCGAAGTGCGCACTTCCGATGGCACCCCTATTGTGGCCTATCAAGCGCCGCTCTCGACACTCGGCCTCGATGGTGCCGCCATCACCGTGCTGGCCAGTGGCTTCCTCGCACCCGCGAATAACAGCAATGGCCCGGGCTTCGGTCTCTGGGTCGCCCTCGCCTCGGGTGGTCCATTGGTGGAACTTCCACTCTCCACCGGCGTGGATGAACTCAACGCGTTCAGCTCGGTCAATGTGTGGCCTAACCCCGCAACAGAAAGCCTGTTCATCGACCTCAATGCTCGTGAGAACGTGCAGGCGAGCATCGTCCTGGCCGATGCTACCGGTCGGGTCGTGCGCAACATCAGCAGCGCGAGCATTGCATCGGGCGAAAGCCGGATCGCGCTCGACGTGAACGGACTTGCGGGAGGACTTTATCACTTGAACATCCTTGGAGCGAACAGCAACCGCTCGATCCCTGTGAGCATCGTCCGCTGATCCAGAACGGACGAACGCTCGGCTGGAAGGGTCCCCGTGGTTTGGCGGGGGCCCTTCCTTTTTGGGCACCGAACCATGTTCCGAGCACATTGTTCTTCTCACGCCGCAGCGATCCGCTCTGCAACCACTGACCTTTTACATTCGCCGAACCGTTCATGGGACCTTATATGATGCGCTTTCAGATCCGTGACCTGGAGGGTTTCTCCGGGGTGAAGGCGCATACGATCCGTATCTGGGAAAAACGCTACGGGCTGTTGCATCCCGATCGCACCGACACGAACATCCGCCATTACGGATTGGAACAATTGCGATCGATCCTGAACGTGGCCTACCTGAACCAGCGCGGCTATAAGATCTCGAAGCTGGCCGCACTGAGCGTGGTGGAGCGCGAGAAGTTGGTGCGCGAAGTGGCAGGTACCCAGACGGGAACGGACGAGGTGCTGAACACCCTGAAGCTGGCGATGCTCGGCTTTGATGAACCGCTCTTCAACTCAGAGAGTGCGAAGCATGCCGCACAACATGGGTTCCGTTCATTGGTCGAGGACGTCTATGTGCGGCTGTTGGAGCAGATCGGCGTGTTATGGCAGACCAGTTCCATCTGTCCGGCGCAGGAGCACTTCGTCAGCAATATCATCCGCCAGAAACTGCTTGTGGCGACCGACGGTCTCGCGCTGAACGCACATGCCACTGACGTGTTGCACGTGCTCTACCTGCCCTAAAATGAGATCCACGAACTCGGGCTGATCTACCTGAACTACCTGCTGCGGTCAACCGGCAAGCGCACGGTATACCTGGGCCAGAGCCTGCCCAGCGAGGATTTGAAGCAACTGACGGCCATGCACACGCACGCGATCGTTTTCGTTACGCTGCTTACCACGCAACCCGCACCAGCTGACGTGCACACCTTCCTGAAGGATCTGCGCGCGAGTTTGCCGGACGAGCGGATCACTTTCTGGATCGCGGGCGCGCACCTGTCCTTGGTGAAGCCGAAAGAGGCCCCGAAAGGAATGCGGCTCTATCCCACCTTGCGTGAACTGATCGCCGCGATCGACGCAGCCTGATATCAAGGCAGCACCTTGCCAGGGTTCATGATGCCCTGCGGATCCATCGCGTACTTGATGGCCCGCATCACCGCGAGCTGGGCCGGGTTGAAGGCGATGTCCATGTATGGCCGTTGCACCAGGCCAATGCCGTGCTCGCCGCTGAGTGTACCGCCCAGCGAAACGGTGAGTTGGAAGATCTCCCGGATCGCCTTGGGCAGTTCATGCTCCCAGGCGTGATCACTCAAGTCGCCCTTGATGATGTTCACATGCAGATTGCCATCGCCCGCATGACCGTAGCAAACGCTGTTGAACCCGTATCGCGCACCGATGGCCTTCACCCCGGCGAGCAACCGTGGAAGCTCGTAGCGTGGCACGACCGTATCCTCCTCCTTGTACACACTATGCGCTTTCACGCTCACCGGCACACTGCGCCGCATCTTCCATAGCGCGTCCTTCTCCGCGGGCGCCTCAGCGAAAAGGACCTCGCCGCATTCGTGCTGCTCCAACACGCGAAGAATGGTCTCGCAATCGCGCATCAACACGTCGGCGTGATCGCCATCCACCTCGATCAGCAGGTACGCACCGGGCCCGGTGGACAGTTGGGCGGGAAGCCCTTCGGTGTGGCGCATAGTCCATGCGATGGCATCGCGCTCGATGAACTCCATCGCGCTGGGTGTGATACCTGCCCTGAACACCGCGCTCACCGCCTCGCATGCACGGGTGGCACTGTCGAAGGGAACGAGCATCAAGCGTGTCTCCTTCGGCAGCGGGACAAGGCGTAGAACGGCTCGTGTGATGATGCCCAAGGTGCCTTCGCTGCCAACCACAAGCCGCGTAAGGTCATAGCCGGTAGAGTTCTTCAGCGTGTTGGCGCCGGTCCAGATGATCTCGCCATTGGGCAGTACCACCTCGAGGTTCAACACGAAATCGCGCGTCACGCCATACTTCACCGCCCTGGGGCCACCAGCGTTCTCGGCGAGGTTGCCACCGATGGTGCAACTGCCCTTGCTGCTTGGATCGGGCGGATAGTACAGGCCCTTCGCGGCCACGGCATCCTGCAACACCTGGGTGATCGCACCCGCCTCCACGGTCACCTGGAGGTTGCGGTCGTCGATGTTGACGATCGTGTTCATGCGGTCCAGCGCAAGCCCCACACCGCCATGCACGCTCAAGGCCCCACCGCTCAGCCCCGTGCGCCCGCCAATGGGTGTGATGGGGATGTGGTGTGCCGCGCAAATGCGGACCACGTTCCCCACTTGCCCGGTGGTCCGCGGTCGTACCACCACTTCGGGCGGATGCACCAGGTCCTCCGTCTCATCGTGTCCGTAGTGCGCCCGGTCCTCCTCACTGTGGAGCAGGCCATCCGGGTCGAGCACAGCGGCCAGTTCAGCACGAATGGCGGGGGTTACGGGGTTGAAGGCCATGGCACGAAGGTGCGAAGGAAGCCGCTGCGGCACGCGGGTTGTTGCTCCAGCTACTTTCCCACGAGGACCTGTGTATGATCCGATCAGCTTGGAGGGGGGGCCGAAAAGGGTCCCGGTACCTTTGGAGGTGGTACGCATCCATCTTGGGAAAGCCACGTATAGCTTGTATCGACCGTCTTGTGAACGGATAGACCGTATGCCTATGAGAACATTGATCCTCACGTCGCTGCTCGCCCTTCCCTTCGCCATCCGGGCGCAGAACGTGGCGATCAACGCTACGGGCGCCGCGCCCGCCGCCAGTGCCATACTCGACGTTACCAGCGCCACCACCGGGGTGCTGATCCCCCGGATGGGCCTGAGCGCCACGAACGTGGCCGCCCCGGTGGTCGCACCGGCTACCTCATTGTTGGTCTACAATACGGCCACGGCGGGTGTGGCCCCCACGAACGTCACCCCTGGCTACTACTACTGGGGCGGTGCCGCTTGGGTGCGGATCTCCGGATCGACCGATGCCTGGCAAACCACAGGCAACGCGGGCACTACGCCCGCCGCCAATTTCATCGGCACCACGGATGCGCAGGATTGGGTGATCAAGACCGGGGGCAGCGCTGCTGGTAACGAGCGCATGCGGTTCCTGTCCGGCGGCAAGGTGGTGGTGAACAATACCGGTGTTGGCGCTTTCGCGAACGACGTGTTCAGTGTGTACGCCGATGGCACCACCAACGGCACCACGACCAACACATCCGTGCTGGGCACTCGGGCCATCAATGGCTACACGAGCACCGGTTTTGGCGTTGCTGGCTTCACCTCTGGCACTGCCGCCACTACGTTCGGCCTTTATGGTGGCGCGACCGCCGTTACTGGTACCGCTAACGGCATCCGCGGCGAAGCCGCTTCGATCAATGGCCTCGCCATCGTGGGCATCGCCAACACGAGCGCTGGGGCCATACCGGCAGCCACCAATGCCCGCGGTGTGCTGGGCCAGGTGAACGGGACACTCCTCGGGACGGGACAGGCCATCGGGGTTCAAGGCCTGATCAACAATACGGTCGCCACTGGTGATGCACGCGGGGTACAGGGCTCCACGAATTCCAATGCGGGGGTCGGAGTGATCGGCTTCGCCAACACGCTGCTCAATACGGCCTTCTCCTTCGGCACGATCGGTCAAAGCAATGCTGCGTTCAGCGCAGCGGTGATGGGCAATTCCATATCCAACTATAATGGCCCGCTGTACAATCCCCTGGGGGTCGTCGGCATTACGAACAGCCCGGTCGGTTTCGGGATGGATGGATACAACAGCACGGCAACCGGCACAGGCATATTGGGTGAAGGGAACGCCTTGGTGGGTACATACCTGGTAGCCGGCAGTGGTGGTGCGTTCAGCGGTACAACGAACGGTCTCTATTCCAATGCTACAGCAGCGGCGAACGGAACCGGTGTGATCGGTGTTGGCAACAGCGCTGCGCTGGGCACGCTGGCCACGGGCAGCGGGGGTGCGTTCACAGGTTCGGCGACGGGGGTTTATGCGCGTGCGAACGCGCCAGCGGCTGGCACAGGTGTGATCGGCTTGGGCAACAACATCGCCGCGCCGACCACGCTCGCAACCGGTAGCGGTGGCGCGTTCAACGGAACCTCAGCCGGGGCCTTCGCCCTGGCGACAAGTGCCGGAACAGGCACGGGGATGATCGGCGTAGGCAACAACCTGGGCTTCGCAACCCTGCCCGGTGGCAGTGGTGGTGCCTTCACCGGTGCTACCGCCGGTTCCTACTCGCTGGCGACCACGGTGGCATCGGGCACCGGTGTGGTGGGCGCTGGCAACAACGTGGCAGTGGCCACCCTCGCCAACGGCAGCGGAGGGGCTTTCACAGGTTCATCCGTAGGCTCCTTCTCCAAAGCGACTTCTTTAACAGGTACTGGAAGTTTGGGCGTCGGGAATAACGCAGGCCCTCCCTACACAGTGCTCGCAACCGGTTCCGGCATCGCAGGCCATGGTGTACTGTTCGGTGTGTATGGCATCGCGGAAAGCAACCTCGATGGCGTGGCCGGAACACCCGCGCGCGCCGGTGGCTACTTCGAAAGCGGCACCGGTGCCACGAACACATTCACCTATGTGGCCGCTTACGAAGGCACCGGCGTGCCTCGCAAGGTGATGGGCAACGGCACGGTGAACACCGTGGTGAAGAACGACGCGGACGAATACGTGCTGCTCTCCGCACCCGAAGCCCCGGAGAACCTCTTCCAGGATTATGGTTCAGGTCAACTCGTCAATGGACACGCTCACATCACGCTCGATCCAACGCTCGCGCGCAACATTCTGGTGAACGCGGAGCATCCGCTGCGCGTTTTCATCCAACTGCGTGGCGATTGCGGCGGCGTGTACGTGACCAACGAGAGCGGATCGGGGTTCGACGTTGTCGAATTGCAGGGAGGTACCTCCTCAACCCCCTTCAATTGGACCGTGGTGGCGAACCGGGCGAACCAAACCTTGTCGGACGGCACCGTGTGGAAGTTCGCCGAGGAACGTTTCGCCCATACACTGGGACCACAGTTGCACCTGCAGAGCGCGGGCGTGGACCTGCAACCGGAACATCCGGCCACGGTCGTACTCGAGACGGCATCCCCGGAACGGGCTCAGATAAGCATGACCCCGGAGGAGCGCGCGAAGATCCTGGCACCACGATCCGTGCAGGACGAACCAGCCAAGCCCCAACCTTAGGCCTCTCCGGTCCCTGCGCTTGACGCAGGACAGGCAAGTGGCTGGCAACGTGATCCCCCGGAAAGGTTGCCCCTTGGAGATGAGCTATTTCAGGAGTAGATTTTCTCGCTGAAGTGGAGGAGGTGCCCGGTGGTATCATCGGGTGGATGAAGTTGGCAGTTCACCAACGAACTCCGAACGCCCATGCGTCCCATACTTATCGCCTTTGCTTTTCTCGCTGCCTCGTCAATGGTCGAAGCGCAGAACGTCGCCATCAACAGCACTGGTGTGGCACCCGCCGCGAGTGCGATGCTGGATATCACCAGCGCCAACAGCGGTGTGCTTATCCCCCGGATCGCGTTGTCGGCAACCACCGTGGCCGCACCCGTCGCAGCCCCGGCCACGTCGCTGCTCGTGTACAACACAGCAACCGCCGGAGCGGCTCCTACCAACGTGACGCCCGGTTATTACTACTGGGATGGTGCGCAGTGGGTGCGATTCGCGGGAGCAACGGATGCATGGCTCACCACGGGCAACGCCGGCACGGTGCCAGGCACCCATTTCATCGGCACCACCGATGCGAAGGACTGGTTGATCAAGACCGGCGGTAGCGCCGCGACCAATGAACGCCTGCGTGTGCTCTCAGCCGGCCAGGTGGTGCAGAACAACACGGGCATCGTTGCCGGTGATGTGTTCTCGGTGTATTCGAACAACACGACCACCGGTGCACTGCCATCCATCAACAATGCGATCGGGACCTTCGCGGTCAACGGCTATGCCGCAGGGAACGGGACCGGTGTGTACGGAGAGACCGACGGCGGCGCGAGTACGGCCGGTACAGCGCTCTGGGGGAACATCTTCGGCACCGCCACCACGGCATCAAGCACCAGCGAAGGGGTGTATGGCACGAACAGCACTGCACCTGCAGGAACTGGCGTGACTGCCGGCGTAGCCACCGGGGTGCGTGGTGAATCCATAGGGGCTGCGGGCACGGCCTTCACCATGGGTGTGCTTGGCATCAATACCGCGACCACCGGATCGGCGTTCGGCCTATATGGGCAGAACAGTTCTCCCGGGGCGTTCGGCGTGTTCGGGGTCAACCTGGATGCGACCGCGAACGTGGGGCACGGTGTGCAGGGCCAGGCGGGCGGCTTCGGCGGTGCTGCTGGTGTGCGTGGGTTCAACACCGCCGCCGCGATCGGCGCGGCACAATCCGGCTATGGAGTGCGCGGTTCCGCCACCGTTGCGCCCACGGGAACCGGTTTCGTGATCGGTGTGCGCGGTGATGCTACGGGGGCCACAGGCAACACGTACGGGGTGTATGGGCAGGCGGGGTCGGCCACCGGCTTCGGCATGGACGGGGTGAACACGAACGCATCAGGCACCGGGCTGATCACCATCGGCAACAACGCTGCTGGGACCTACCTCGTCGCGGGAAGCGGCATCGCCAGCAATGCTGCGGGTATCGGTACGTTCTCCATCGCCAAGACAGTGGCCAGCGGCATCGGCGTGGTCGGCGTGGGGAACAACCTCGTGGCTTCCATCCTCGCTCCGCTGTCCGGGTGCGGTGTGGCGGGCACGGGGGCGCAGTACGGTGTCATGGGCTTCGCGACCACCACGGTGAACGTGAACCCGGCAACGAACGCGGCGGCCTCCGGGGCGGCGGCTTCAGCGGGTGGCTATTTCGAAGTGCAGGCTGGAGGTGTTGCCCAGACCTGGGCGTATGTAGGCGTGCGTGACAACACGGCGACATTGCGCAAGATCATCGGGCCCGGCACGGTGAACACCGTGGTGCGCGACCTCCAGGGTGAACGTGTGGCCCTCGCCTGTCCTGAAGCACCGGAGAACCTCTTCCAGGACTATGGTGCGGCATCATTGGTGAACGGCCGCGCGCACGTGTCGATCGATCCTGTGTTCGCGAAGAATATCGCTGTGAACGCAGCCCATCCCTTGCGCGTGTTCGTGCAACTCGAAGGGGATTGCGCCGGCGTGTACGTGACCAACAAGACGGCGAACGGGTTCGATGTGATCGAACTCAATGGCGGTACTTCGGACACACCGTTCACTTACACCATCGTCGCCAACCGTGCGGATGAAACGAACCCCGATGGCACGATAGCGCACTATTCCGCGGAACGCTTCCCGCCCGCGCCCGGGCCCCAAGCCACTGTTGCGATGGCGAGCCACGAAGCGAACGATGCTGCAGCTCGAAAGGATCAGGTCGATGCTCCCTTCGATCCGCCGACCCGTATCACTGGAAAGACGCCAAAGCACGTCAAGTAGATCACAGCGGATCAGCGGTCAGTGCACGGCACGCTTGTGCTCACGCACCATGCGGATCATGTCCGTAATGGATTCCGGCTTTCCCAGCACCTTTCGTTCGCCATCCAGGACGTAGTACGTAGGTGTGCCGGACACTTCCCAGGTCTGCAAATAGTTGAGGCTGTCGTCCGTGGTCAGCCCCGGAACGAGGCTGGCATGATCCGCCTTTGAAGCTTCGGCAACGTGCCAGGGGATCCCCACGTTCACCCAATCCAGTCCCTTCTCGTGGATGAACTTCTTCCAATCATGGAATGTGCTGCTGTCCGTGGCTTCAGCGACGGCGTAAATGCCCACATCGAGCGCGCGCAGCTTCTTCACATACTGTTCGTACAGCGCCGGCATGGCCACCTTGCAATGGCTGCAATGCGGGCTCCAGAACACGATCACGACGCACTCCTGTGGCATCGCATGCATGCTGACCCAATGTTGTTCGGTCGTATCCGCCAGGATCAGATCGTTGGACCTGGACCCGCCCCTCAAGCAAGCCTTGATCCGTGCGCGTTCGCATACCTTCTCCCACTTGTCCACCGGCACCCAGGTCCCCGACATCGGTTCGCCTTTTGCAGGGCACACGTAGGTCTGTGCCAGGTGCACATACACCGAACTCATTTCAGCATCGGCACTACTCTCGTATCTGGAGGTGAACCACGACACCAGGTAGCGTTGCACCTCTTCCGAGCCATGGGCCCGTGTCATCAGGTCATCCAAAGACCGATCGATGGCGTCGGCCTTGTGCGGCACCTGAGCGAGGAACGCGTCCAGCCTGTTCTGGAAAACCGGAGCGTAGAGGATGCCCGGGTCTACCAGATCGGTATTGTCCCAGTAATGGATACGGCGCTGCACGGCGGTGGCCGCGCTGTCGAGCACACCATCCGCAAGCAGCACCGGTGGGTTCACTGGTTCCATACCCATCCGGATCAACTTGGCCACGAAGGTCCCGGGGTTCTTGTCGGCCAGATTGCGGAGCCCGGCATCGTTGTCCCCTCCTTTCGCCACGATCGCGTTGCGCTCCCGGTACAGTTCATTCTCGTGGCTCTCCAGCACGGTCAACCTTCCGGGCAGGTCAACGAGTTCAGTGGCCAGCCGCACCACCGCTTCGTTCACGACGAACTCCAGGCGCTTCGTTCCCAGCATCACCGCGTAGACACCTGTTCTGTAGCCTTCCTTGCGCTCGAAAACGGCCTTGCCACCGGCATCGGCCACAGCCGTGTCCGTGTAGAACAGTCTGTTGCCGTAATAATTGGCCAGGAACATGCTGTCCTTGGCGGCACCTTTTATCTGGATCTCCAGTCGACGATGCTCCTGGGCTGTGGCGGTGATGACCCCGGCAAGCAGCACACCAGCAAGCAACGCGATCCTCAAGCCACACAGGCGCAGGGCCTTGGAAAGGCCAATTGGGTAACGATCAGTGCTGTTCATCCGAGTGAGCGATCCGGGGGTGAAGATCTGTGATCCTTCGCACATGGTCACTGCGCTACGGGCGGAACTCCAATGCTGTCCACGGTCATCAGCAGAGGCGACCGGAAGAGCGAAGCGGGTGTGATCACCTGCTGATCCGCAGGGAAACGATCCCCGAAGCGCTCCTTGAGAACGCGCCTGGCCTCCGTTCCTGAAAAGTCCATGTCGCCGAAGCGTTCCACGGTGCCGGGTTCGATATGCGCTCCGCGCTCGTAGATCTTCCACACCAACTCCGAACAGTAGATCCGTTCATCATCCATGTTGAACCAGATGTCGTACGGGCGACCCATTTCACGCTCGCCCTCCACGCGCATCGCTTCGATGGCCTGGGGGTTGAGCGCCTCGGGATCCCGTAACCGCTTCACCACCACGTGGCCGTTCGCCCCGTGCCGCACCCACTGTGCGTAAGGCGTCTTCCGCACCGGCCCCACCGCCTCCCACACCATCGGCTTGCCGTCCTCCATGAAAACGATCCCGCAATGGGTGTAGGGCGAGTGGGTCGCCTGCGCTATGGCCGGGCATTGTGTGCTCACCGAACATTGGAAAACGATGTCGCCATCGTGCCACGCGAACCCGTTGCTCTTGATCTTGCTCTGGACGGATGCTCCGACCCACACGAACGGGACAAGTGCGAGCGATGCGACCAGGATGAAGCTGGTGCGACGTGGACTTTGGGAATGAGGCATGGCATGTGGTTCGATCGGATACCGCAATCCGAATGCCGAGATCAAGCTGTTGTAACAGGCCTTCTATCGCACGAGCGAGACATGCCCCACGAAATCCTGTGCGTCCCCATCGCGCTCCACGATCACCTTCCACACGTACACGTCGATCTGCGCCTGCGTTCCGTGCACGCTGCCGTCCCAGCCCTCGGCACGGTCCCGTGTCTCATGGATCACCGAGCCCCAGCGATCGAACACGAGCAGCCGGTAGTTCCATCCTTCGAACCCATTGAGGATCGGCAGGAAGATCTCGTTGCGGCCGTCACCGTTCGGTGTGAAGGTGTTAGGCACGAAGATGACGGGGTCGCCGCGTACCGGCTGGAATTTGCAGATCGTGTCCGGACAGGAGAACTGGTTCACCGCCACCAGGCAGACCGTGTAACCACCTCCGTCCGCCGGGAAAAGGTGCAGCGGATGGATCTCATCGGAGGTCTCCCCATCATCGAAGTCCCACATGTAGCTCTGTGCGCCCTGGCTCAGGTTGCTGAATTGGATGGCGTTGGCCACGCTGGACAACGTATCGCTGGTGAAGTCAGCGAAGGGCGATGGGTTCACCACCACGCCCGGGTCCACGGTGAGCGTGTCCGCGCAGCCGGCGACGCCCGTGGCGATCAAGGTCACGGTGTAGGTGCCGGGTGAAGCATAAGTGTGCAACGGGCCATCGGCCTGCGATGCGGTCGCATCCCCGAACAACCAACCATAAGCGAACGCATTGATCGACGTGTTGGTGAAGATCACCGGATAACCAACGCAGGCCGGGTCCGGGGCAACGGTGAACCCGGCGACCGGTGTCGGATGCACCGTGAAGTCCACCGCATGGCTGCTCGTGCATCCGTATTGATTGGTGGCCACAAGTTGCACAGTGTAAGTGCCTGGCTCATCGAAGGTGATGGTGGGTTGGTTCAATACGGAGGTCTGAGAGTTGCCCAGATCCCAGTCGTAGCTGATCGCGCCCTGCGAAGCGTTGATCGTTTGGATCGTGACCGGCGAATAGCAGCTTTCGTTCTGCGATAGCGAGAAGCTAGCCAGCGGAAGCGGGAACGCGACCACCTGCGCTGTCGTGGTATCACTGCAACCGTTCAGGTTCTCGGCGATCAAGGTCACTGTGAAGGTGCCATCGTCGGTGTACGTGTGGAACGGTTCCGCAAGCCCCGAGGTGTTGCTGTCGCCGAAGTCCCACTGGTAGAATCCAGCGTTCTGGCTGGTGTTCTGGAATGCGACATCCAGGTCGATGCACCCTGAACCGGGATCCGGCGTGAAGGAGGCGGTGGGCGTTGTGTACACCGTGACGGGATGCGAGATCGTGGCGGTACACCCGTTCAGCGCGGAAGTGGCCGTGAGCGAGACGATGAAGTTGCCGCTGGTCGCGTAGGTGTATTCCGGCGATGTGAGTGTGGATCCATTGAGATCACCGAAATCCCATTGCGAACCGGAGATGCCCGGTGTGAGGTTCGTAAAGGTGAACGCCTCGCCAACACATACCGCTCCGGGGGTCGTGGTGAAATCCACTTCGGGTGATGGGAACACGGTGACCTGCGTACTGTAGCTATCGAAGCCGCAACCATAGGCGAACAACTCGATGGTGTAGGTGCCGGTATCCGTGTAGGTGTAAGTAAGGTCGTGCGCCAAACTGGTGTTGCCATCGCCCAGGTCCCAGAACCAGGCGGTATCGCCCGTGGTGAATTGCGTCAGGTCGACCGTGAGCGGCGAACAGCCGGATACCGGATCAGTGTTGAAGAAGGCCGTCACCTCGTTCGGCAGGATGGTGATGATCTGCTGTGCGGTGTCGCTGCCACACGCGTTGCTCACGATCAGCGTAACCGTCACATCCGTCAAGGAGTCGACCACGTAAGCGTGAGTGACGATCGCACCGGGATCGGTACTGCCGGTGCCATCCCCGAAGTCCCATTCGAATTGATCCGGCAGGCCATAGCTCGCGTTGCCAAAAGGCACATCGGCATAGCTGCAATGCACATCCACGTTCGGGCCGAAGACCGCTGTCGGTGAAGGGATGACGGTTGCTGGTGCGAGCGCGACATCCACCCCACAGACGTTCGTCACGGTGAGTGAAACGTCGTATGTGATCGCGTCGACGGGATCAGCCGGGAACGAGAAGGCCGGAGGGAACTGGTCGGTGGATGTACCGAGCCCACCGAAGTCCCAATCGAAGCCGAGGCCATCACCGGTGGAGTTGTTCGTGAAGTCCACCTGTAGCGGACCACAACCCATATCCGCGCTCAGTGTAATGTCAGCCACCGGCACGTCCCAAACCGTGACCGTCGCATAGGCTGTATCTGTGCAACCCACTCCGGTGCTGGCCACGAGCATGACATCGAAGGTGCCCGTGCTCGCGTAGCTGTGCGAGGGGTCGATGGCGTTCGAGGTGCCGAAGTCTCCGAAGTCCCATTCCGCTCCCGATGCTCCGATGCTCGTGTTAGTGAAAGCGAACGGTGCGTTCGCGCAGGCGATCGCGCCATTGGTGAACGAAGCCGTTGGTACCGGGTTCACGGTCACCAACGCATCATCGCTGTTGCCGCATCCCGTCGCAGGATCGATGTACGTGTAGGTCACAGGGTTGCCGCCGGGAATGGCTTGCAACGGATCGAACACACCAGCCATGTCCACTCCGACCCCGCTCCATGTTCCACCCGCCGGATCCGCCGTGAGGACCTGGGTGCCACCGTCGAGGCATACAGCGATGTCGGTACCCGCATCGACCACAGGAAGGGAGTTCACCTGCACGGTGATCTGGTCCTGTAACAGGCATGTCGCAGCACCGAAGGAATACGTCAGCGTGTAGTTGCCAGGAATGCTCGTGTCCAGCGATCCACCCGGCGTTACCTGCGGGCCGCTCCACGATCCACCCACGGGCGTTCCCGCCAGTTGGAGCGCACCGCTGTTCACGCAAACCGATGTGTCGTTGCCAGCGAACGCAGGGTTCACAACAGGCTGCACGTCCACGTTGATCTGATCGGTTCCGGCGCAGCCGTTGCCATCGGTGTAGCTGTAGGTGAACACATCGGTGCCCACACCGTTCGGTGTGAACGAACCACCGGGCGTGACGACCATGGATCCCGCGCTCCATGTTCCTCCAATGGGCGATCCACCCAATGCATACGGGATCGGCTGGTCACACAGCACGAGATCGGGGCCCGCGTTCACAACAGGCAGTGCGTTCACCATCGCGTTGACCTGCGCGCTGGACGCGCACCCGCTGCCATTGCTGAAGCTGTAGGTGAGCACGTTGTTACCCGCGGATGCCGCGCCCGGATCGAAAGACCATGGCGGGCCGCTTACCCCGGTGCCGCTCCAGGTGCCACCAACAGGCAGGCCCCCGAGCGCCGTCGGCGCTCCATCGGCGCATACCGTGAAGTCCGGTGGCACCTGCAATGCCGTCGCCGATATCACCTGCACCACGGCTTGATCGCTTGTCGCACAGGTGCTCGCACCGAAGTTGTACGTCACGTTGAAGTTGCCCACCGTGCTTGGCGTGAACCACCCACCAGGCCCTGCGCCGATCCACGAACCGCCGGGTGGCGCTGCGATGAGCTGCACCGGCGTGTTGCCCTGGCAGAAGGATGTGTCCGGACCAGCATCGGCGATCTGCGACAAGGCCTGCACCGTGATGTCCGTGGTCGCTGTGTTCGTGCAACCGTTGCCGTTGGTGTAAGAGTATGTCAGGGTAACCGTACCGAGTTGTCCGGGCACGGGTGTGAATACACCGGCCGGTGTCACATTGGTCCCGCTCCATGTGCCCGGCGCAGGGACACCCACGAGGTTCACAGGGATCGCTTGATCACAGAAGGTCTGCGGCGCACCAGCGCTTACAACAGGCAACGGGTAAACCGTTACCGTCACCGTCGCGCTACCCGGGCATCCACCCAGATCGCCGGAAACCGTGTACGTGGTGCTGGTCGCCGGGCTCGTGGTGATCGTGGGGCCATTGCCCACCAACGTGGCACCGATGAACCATTGGTAGTTACCCGCACCGCCCGCGGTGAGCGAAGTGCTCTGGCCATCGCAGATCGCCGAGCTCGGTGGGTTCACAGTGACCGTGGGGGCCGCTACCACCTGTACGTTCACCGTGGCCGCCGGACCGGAGCAGCCATTGCTCACCGCCACCACACTATAGACACCAGCGTTGGCCGCCGTCACGTTCGAGATCGTCACGGAAGGTTGGTTGCTGATCACCACGCCGAGCGGATCCGTCCAGGTGAAGGTGACACCCGGGATGGGCGCAGCGGAAAGTGAAAGGATCTGGCCCGCGCACACCGGACTGTTGCTGGCGATCACGGGTAGGGGTGGCAGTGTGCCCACGGCGAGGTTCGCGTTGGACGTGGCATTGCCACAAGCGTTCGTAACGGTGAGGGATACCGTTGGCGAACCGGGGTTGTTGAAGCACACCTGCCCCGGTGATGCGTTCGCGGAGTTCGCCGGTGTGCCGCCAGGGAAGTTCCATGCGTAAGTGAGGATCGCCGAACCACAGTTCTGCACAACGGCCGATGGGTTCACGCACTGCCCGGCGCAGATCCCGGTGATCGGATCGACGACCACTTGCGGCGGTGCGTTCACCGTGACCACGGTTTGCACCGGCGGTGCGTTGCACGTGTTGATGGCCCGGTACTCTACCGTGTATGTGCCCGGCTGGCTGAAAACGAACTGGGGCGTCAGGCTGCTGGCGTTGCCGCTCGCGAAGTTCCACGCCGGTCCGCCGCAGGCCGAGGCCACACCGTTCACCGTCCACTCATGGGTAAGCAGGCAACTGATGCCGAACACCGAGGTGTTCGTGTTCAAGGGTGCAAATGGAGCGCAGCCGATGTTCGGCACGAGTGTGAACGACGGAATGGGGGGCTCTTCCACACAGATCGTTCGATCAAGGCTGTTCACCCCGCAACTATTGCCCGTGCGATCGGTGATGGTGTAGGTACCGGCCACATTGAACTGCACGCCGAGGTTCGTGGTGCCATCGGTCCACAGGCCGGGGTTGGCCGGATTGCCATTGTCGGTGCCCATGGGACCGGTCACCAAGGTCCAGCCCACTGCCGGGGTGATCGTCCAGATGTTCCTCGGCGGCGTGTTGCATGCGGGTGCCTGCAGGCCGACGCTCTGGTCGCTGAACGTGACGGTGGTATTCACACAGGCCGTATCCGCCGACTGCGTGAACTGCGCCACCGGTGTCTCGCTTACGCGGATCGGGCCGATCTGTCCTTGCGTCTGGTCGCAGGGGTTCTGCGCCGTGAACATCACGTTGAGTTGGCCTCCCGCCAGGCCGCATGTGCTGGTGTTGTATGTATGATTCACCACGGCCGGGGGCGGATGCGCGAGCGTGATGGTATTGCCATCGCCGAAGTCGATCACGTACGTGGTGCCCGGTGAGTTCGCCGCGACGCTGTTGATGTAGAACGGCAGCGTACCACCTGTGCAGATGTTCGTGTTCGGATCGGTGCTAATGCCGCCACCGGGGTTGGTACCGAGGAAGACCTGGTACTGCTGCGTGCGCGTGCATCCATTGCCGTACACGATGGTGTAGGTCATCGTCCACAAGCCCTGCGCGTAAGTGTGGTTCAGGCTCCAGCCCTGGGCGGGGTTCACCACGGGGCTGCCATCACCCCAGTCAATGGTGCGGTTGCCCGCCGGTGCGGCCGCGCTCTGATCGGTGAAGCTGAAGTTCCACGATCCCGACGGGTCGCAAATGCTGAAGGTGGTGAGGTTGTTGAACGAGGTGATCTGCTCGGGGCCGCTTGATGTGAGCAGTGCTGGGGGGGCCGTTGTCACATTCACCGTGATCTGGTCCGTGCACACTACACCGTCATCGTCAGTCACCGTGAGGGTATAGACCGTGGTGACCGTTGGGGAGGCGATCGGGTTGGCGATGGCCGGATCGCTCAAGCCGGTGACCGGTGTCCAGGCGAAGTCGTACGGCGCATTACCCCCGTTCGCCGTTCCGTTCAGTTGCTGCGATGCGCCCTCGCAGATCGTGACGCTCGCCGGACCAGCGTTCGCGTTGCACTGGGCCGCCACCTGTTCGTCACCGAACAGGAAAGGGACAGCCAAGCACCCCGCCCGGAACAACATACTGACGTTCATGCGCATGTAAACCGGTACAAATTAGAGGGTCTCCACGCCACGGTTCCTGACCGTCCCGGCATGGATATCAACCGGCATCTACTTACAAGGACGTGGCCTAGGGGTGGACCGTTGCCTTTTGGAGGGCGGGGAAAATGTTGCCCGCGACCCTGCTTTGGACGTGTATATCGATCGAACCGATCCGTGGGATCGCGTGTACGGTTGAGCAACTGGCGATCGTTCGCCCGCAAAGACCACCCTACATGATCACCATCGCCCTCCTCCTCGCCTTGGTCCTTTTCACTGCCCTATTGGCTTCCGGGAACAGCTGGAGCAACGTGCTTTCGTCCACCCGGAACGACCTGGTATTCGCCGACCGCAACCGGGCCTATGGCGCCTATGCCATGCGCCGCGAACACCACCTGGTGATGCTGGCCGCTTTCCTCGCCTCGCTCGGGATCGTTGGGGCGGGATTGGCCTTGCCAAGCTTGCTCAGCCCTGCCGTGAAGCACGCCCCCTTGCCGCGGCCCAACGATGAGGAACGGGTGTTCAGCACCATCATCGACTTGCCCAATGAAGTGGAAACAACCCCTTCAGCACCCAAGCGGAACCCAAATGAGATGACCACTCCCATCGCGGTGGATACCACGCTCAAGACCCCGATCGATACCACTTCGCATGTGGCCGATCCCGGCCCCAAAGGCCCGATAGGCCCCGAAGGGCCGAAGGGACCGGTGGGGCCTCCTGCCGACAGCACCGGGACGCCTCCGGGACCTCCCCCTACTCCGTGGGTTGTGGATGTACTGCCCGAATACCCCGGCGGCCAGAAGGCCCTCGAGCGGGACTTGCAACGTATCGTGCACTATCCGGAGATCGGACTCACCGCCGGGGAGGAAGGACGGGTGTTGGTGGGCTTCGTTGTCACCGAGGACGGTTCCATGACAGACATCGTGATCGCGCGCAGCGTGAGCCCTTCATTGGACGCTGAAGCCCTGCGCGCCGTAGGCAAACTGAAGAAGTGGAAGCCCGGCAAGTTCAAGGGCAAGGACGTGAAGACACGGTACAGCCTGCCGATCGTCTTCAAGCTGGCGAAGTGATGGCTCAGTGAACGGAATCAAGGGCGCGGCGAAGGGCCGCGCCCACTTCCACAGCCTTGCTATAGACCATAAAATGGGTGCCGCCAGGGATCATCTCGGCACCAACGATGTTCGCGATCGGCATCAGTCGGTCCTGATCACCGTGGATGTGAACGAGGTGCTCCGCGGGCGTTACCGGTCCTTCCCAACCCAGGCAGGCGTTGATCTGCACTTTCAGTTGCTCCAGCGGTTGCGCGCGAACAAGCGCATCGAAGAGAACGACATCCTCCGCCGTCTCCACCCCCATCTGCCAGCGCACCACCGGTAGCGTGTGCTTCATCAACGCGGGCGTGAGCATGCGCTCGGGATGTGTGCCCCGCATCATGCGGATCGGTTTGGACATCTCGTTCGATCCCTTCCAACTGGAGATGATGATGACGTGCTCCGGCTTCGTCAACGCGGCGAGTTCCTGTGCCACCATGCCGCCCATGCTTACCCCGATCAGCACATGCGGCTTCGATGCATCGACGTTAGCCGCCAGTTCGTGCGCGAAGTCCTTCAACCGGCTGCCCTCTGGCATCGCGGGCCAATCGAGGTAGTGCACGGTGTGCTCCCCAAGATCCAGCTTGCCGAACAAACGCCGGTCAGCGCCGAGGCCGGGGATCAGATAAAGGTCCATCTCGACCGGGCCTACTTGTTCAGCTTCACCACATGCTGCTGTTTCTTGCGGCGGGCCCGCATGTTCAGCAACTCCACACCAAAGCTGAACGCCATGGCGACGTACGCGTAACCCTTCGGGATCTCGCTGTGGTGGATCGGCTCGAGGCCTTCGAAGAAAAGCATGAAGCCCACCAAGACCAGGAAGGAGAGCGCGAGCATCTTCAACGCAGGATGCTTCTCGATGAAAAGACTGATGCCTTGGGCGAAGAAGAACATCACGATCATCGCGATGATCACCGCCGCGATCATCACCTCCACATGCTTGGCCATGCCGATCGCTGTCACGATGCTGTCGAATGAGAACACCATATCCACCAGCAGGATCTGAACGACAAGTGCGGTGAACGCCGTGCCTGCTTTCGCTGGCTTCGCATGCTCCTCCCCGCCTTCCAGTTTCTCATGCACCTCCTTCACCGACTTGTACAACAGGAACAGGCCACCGACGAGCATGATCAGGTTGCGCAGGTTGAACCCATAGCCGAACACCTTGAAAAGCTCGTTCTCGCCGTTCTTCAGCAACCAGCCAAGGCTGATGAGCAGCAGCGAACGCACCAGGATGCCGCCGATCATCCAGATGCGGCGGGCACGCAAGCGCTTCTCCTGCGGGATACGCCCGAGGATGATGCTGACGAAGATGACGTTGTCGATGCCCAGCACGATCTCCAGAGCGGCGAGCGTGATGAGGCTGATGAGCGCGTCGAGGGTGAATAGGTCTTCCATGGGCGGATTACGGCAACGAAGATGCGGAGCGCGCGTCTACCTTCGGTAACACAACCGCATGAGAACACTCACCACCGCCGTTGCCGTTGCGCTTGCCGCGCCGTACCTCATGGCACAGTCCGTTGCCAACCCTGGTTTCGAGAGTGGTGGGGCCTTCAGCATGGAAGGCTGGAGCTGGTTCTGCTCCTCGCCCGACTTCGCGTCGACATACGGGCACAGCGGCTGCTGCGCCTTGATGCTGCCCACAAGCGACGACAACTCGCCCTGCTTCTCGACCGGACAGGCCATCGGGGTGCACACGCTGATGAGCGGCGTGCAGGCCGGTATCCCCTACCAACTCTCGATCTGGGAGAACATGTCGGATCCGAACATCAACAGTGACGTGGGCATCTTCGCCGTCCCTGCCGGCCAGACCCCGTCGTCGTTCGGCGGTATGGTGTTGGGTTGGCCTGCGGGTTTCGGCAACCCTGGACAATGGGTACAGGACATCATCCCCTTCACCATCCCCATCGCATATGCCGGCATGGACTTCTACTTCTTCATCGAGTACTCGATCGCTCCCGACCTCATTCCCGGTGCCAAGTTCTTCGACGACATTAGCATCACAGAACTCGCCACAGGCTTGGATGAACATACCAAGGGCAACTTCAACCTGTACCCTTCCATCGCAACGGATATCGTGAGGGTGGACGGCGCGATGAACATCACCAATGTTGACCTGCTCGCCGCCGATGGAACCACCATGCGGCGGATCGGGCTCAACAACGAACGCACGATCGATGTCGCCGGTCTGGCACCGGGCATCTACTTCATCCGGGGGGCGGAACACATCGCGCGCTTCATCAAACTATGATCGCATGAGGCAATTCGACAAGGCCCTTTTCATCCTTGCATCCTTCTCGTGCGCATCGGCATCAGCGCAGATCATCAACGGCAGCTTCGAGCAGGACGGCGCGCCGAGCCTGGCCGGTTGGGAATGGACCTGCGCCGAGCCGGGCCTGCCCAACGAGGCGGCTCCCAGCTGCGGCGAGTGGTGCGCCACCAAGGGACCCGGCGAAGCCAAGGGTTGTTTCCCGAGCTACATCTTCCAACGCCTGCCGGACGTGGTGGATGGCGAAACACTGACGCTCTCAGGCTGGATCAGATGTTCCGACAATGCGTCCTGCGTGGGCGGGTTCATGGGGCTGGCCCGGTTGAACAGCGGTGTGATCACAACCGCGGACATGATCGGGTCGTCGGCACCGTGGTGGGGACCAGTGAGCATTACCCAGACCGCACAATTGGGACCGGGCGACACTGCGATCGTGGCGTTGTATGGTGGGTTTGTTGGCGGACCAACCTTCCCAGCGCCCAGCTTTTTCGATGGCATCGTGGTGGAGATCATCACCGGTATCGGGCAGGAGGAGCGTTCAGCGAGCCCCTTGTTCCAACTGGCACCGGACGGCCGACACATAGCGGTCCATGCTTCAGCGAATGACCTTGTCCTGTTACACGATATGGTGGGGAGGCTGTTGCACCAGAGCAGGGGATCAAGTTCCGGCTTGAGCATGGTGGACCTGCCCGAAGGCACGGGGTGCCTCGTGGTCACCGTGCAAGGGAACGGAACACAGCGAAGCCAGCGCCTCGTGCTGCAGCCCTGACGCCGCTACGGGAGCGGACAGGTCCGCACGAAAGCCAGCGCGGCCTCCATCAGGTCGTGCATCACCACATCGTTCTTCACGAACGGCACCTGTTCACGGAACGCGCTGTGCAACGACTCAAGGCGCGCTGAACTCTTCGCCGGGCGGCGGAATTCCAGCGCTTGTGCGGCGGTGAACAACTCGATCGCGAGGATGCGCTCCACATCCTCCACCACCTGCCAGGTCTTGATCGCAGCGGCAGCGCCCATGCTCACATGATCCTCCTGCCCATTGCTGCTGTCGATCGTATCGACACTGTTGGGCATGCACCGCTGCTTGTTCGCGCTCACCAATGAAGCGGCGGTGTACTGCGGGATCATGAAGCCGCTGTTCAAGCCGGGTTTTGCCACAAGGAAGGCCGGCAGGCCACGCTGGCCGCTGATGAGCTTGTAGGTGCGTCGCTCGCTGATGCTGCCGAGTTCGGCCGCAGCGATGGCGAGGAAATCCAGCGCGAGAGCCAATGGCTGTCCGTGGAAATTGCCGGCGCTGATCACCAGGTCCTCGTCATCGAACACCGTGGGATTGTCCGTCACCGATTCCAACTCACATTCCACCACGCGCTCCACATAGGCGATCGCATCGCGCGAGGCACCATGCACCTGCGGGATGCACCGGAACGAATAGGGGTCCTGCACATGCTCCTTTTTGCGCTTGATCAGCGCGCTTCCCTTGAGCAGATCGCGCATGTGGCCGGCCACCACCGCCTGTCCGGGGTGCGGGCGCACCGCATGCACCGACGGATGGAACGGTTCGATGCGGCCATCGAACGCATCGAGCGAGAGCGCCGCGATCACATCGGCGAACTGCGCCAGGCGCGTGGCCTTCAACGTCAGCAGCGACGCGTAGGCGTTCATGAACTGCGTGCCGTTCAGCAGCGCGAGCCCCTCCTTGGGGCCAAGCTCCAGCGGCTTCCAGCCGAACTTCTTCAACGCCTGCGCGCTGGGCATCCGCTTGCCCTTCACCGTTACTTCGCCGAGGCCGATCAGCGGCAGGCTCAAGTGTGCTAGAGGTGCGAGATCGCCACTGGCGCCGAGCGAACCGCGCTCGTGGACCACCGGCAGCACATCGGCATTGTACATATCGATGAGGCGCTGCACAGTAGCAGGCGCCACCGCGCTATGGCCGAACGCCATGTTCTGGACCTTCAGCACCAGCATGGCACGGACGATCTCCGCAGGCACCGGATCGCCGCTGCCGCAGGCGTGGCTCATCACCAGGTTCTTCTGCAATTGCGCCAGGTCCTTCTTCGCGATGCTCTTGTCGTGCAACGCACCAAAGCCGGTGTTCACCCCGTAGATCGGCGCATCGCTCTTCTTCAGCCGGTCCAGCAGGTACCGGTGGTTGCGCTTCACCAAGGCCTCGGCATCCTGGTCCAACGCGATGGCCTTGCGTCCGTTCAGGATATGCTCCAGTTCGAGCAGTTCAAGGCCTACGGTACCGATCAAATGGGGCTTCATGAATGATCAATGATCAACATCCAACGCTCAAGACACAAGGAAATACAGCACTGAGATGACGTGCAAGGACCGTTCGCACGAACAACTTGTCCATTGAACATTCATCATTGGCTATTGATCATTCCCACGAGTTCCTCCTGCTTCACCGCCTTCTGTTCCCCGCTCTTCATGTCCTTCACGGTCACGGTTCCGTCCTTCATCTCGTTGCCACCGATGATGGCTACGAAGGGAATGCCCTTGTCATCGGCGTACTTGAACTGCTTGGCCATCTTCACCGCATCGGGGTATAGTTCTGCAGCGATGCCCGCCTCGCGCACAGCGCGCAGCAGCTTCAGGCAATGCATCGCCTCCGCCTCGCCGAAGTTGGCGAAGAGCAGGCGCGTGCTACTACCCAACTCCGCAGGGAACTTGTTCGTCTCCAACAACACATCGTAGATGCGATCCGCACCGAAGCTAATGCCCACGCCGCTCATGTTCTTCAGGCCGAAGATGCCCGTGAGGTCATCGTAACGACCACCGCCGCAGATGCTGCTTTGCAGCGTGCCTTCAAGTGCTTTCACTTCGAAGATGGCGCCGGTGTAATAGTCGAGACCGCGGGCGAGTGTAGGGTCGAACTCCAGCGAAGCGCTCTTCAATGCCCCTACTGCGGTGAAGGTGAACTGAAGGTCCTTCAACCCTTGCTGCGCAACGGATGAAGACACCAGCCACTTTTCCAATGTCAGCCGCTGCTGGTCCCAAGCCCCTTTCAACTCGAACAAAGGCGCGATGCCTTTGATCGCATTCTCGGGAACACCATTAGCTCTCATCTCCTGCTCCACCTTCTCGCGACCGATCTTGTCCAGTTTATCAATGGCGGTAACAATGTCCACCACCTTCTCTGGTTGTCCACAAACCTCGGCGATACCGCTCAAGACTTTGCGATCGTTGATCTTGATGACCACCTTCAAGCCAAGCGCAGTGAACACCTCATCGAAGAGTTGGATCAACTCTACCTCGCTCAGCAAACTCGTGCTTCCGATCACATCCGCATCGCATTGGTAGAACTCGCGGTACCGCCCCTTCTGCGGCCGGTCTGCGCGCCACACGGGTTGTATCTGGTAGCGCTTGAAGGGGAAGGTGATCTCATTCTGGTGCTGCACCACGTATCGAGCAAAGGGCACGGTGAGGTCGTAGCGAAGCGCCTTCTCACTTAACGCGGCGGCGAATTTTCCAGGAGGCACGGACTCGCCGCTTGCCACTTGCCGCTTCAACTCTTCGTTCACACCACCCCAAACGTCACCGCTGTTCAGGATCTTGAAAATGAGCCGATCCCCCTCCTCCCCGTACTTGCCGGTGAGCGTCTCCAAGTTCTCCATGGCGGGTGTCTCCAGCGGGAGGAAACCATACTTCTGGAAGACCTTCTCGATGGTGTTGAAGATGTACTTGCGCCGCAGCATCTCCTGCGGGGAGAAGTCGCGCGTGCCTTTGGGTATGCTGGGCTTGGTGGCCATCGGTGCGCGAAAGTACGGGCGGCGCACAACCCGCAGTTGCGAGAAAGCGGCTCACCGCTCGCCCGGCAGGAAAAGCGCGCTCCGGACCTGTTCCATCAGGTTGCCGAAACCCTTTCGATCCAGGCCCTGCAAGGGAACGATCCAGGTAGCACCCGCCTCCCTGGCCCGCTCGGCGAGGGCAGGCTCCTGCAACATGGCTATGGTACGAAGTGCTGGGAACTGCTGGCCCAGCGCTTCCACCAACACGCCACCCCCATCATCAAGCACGTTGAACCGCACCAAGACCACATCCACCAACAAACCACCTTGCAAGGCGGCCAGCAACGCACTGCCCTGCGCCACGGCCAACACCAGTTCACAGCTATCGGCCCGTTCGATGTAGGCTTGGAACCCATCCCGCTCGATCGGGGCATAGTCCACAAGGGCCACGCGCAATGCACGTCCGGTAGGCCTGCCTGGTTCGTTCATGGTCCAAAGCAACCGATGGCGCACCCACCCGCGCAATACCCGATCCAGGGTAATTTGAAGCAGGCGTGCCGGTGATCCTAATAGTGGTCATCAACCGCAGTCACCCCCATCCCTCCGCCAGCACCTCCGCCTGCCTGATCACCAGCGCAACGGCATCGTCCTGTCCATCGGGTGGGTACTTGTACTTCTTCAAAAGGCGTTTGATCATCAAGCGCATGGCGGCGCGTACGCTCTCGCGGTGCTGCCAGTCCACGGTGGTGCTGGCGCGCATGCGTTCGGTGAGTTCGGTGGCCAGTTGCTTCAGGGTTTGGTCGCCCATGGCGAGCAGCACTTCAGGCTTCGCGGCGAGCGCATCATAGAAGGCGATCTCGTCGTTGCTGAGGCCAAGGTCCTTGTGTCGGTCCAGATCCGCCTTGTACTCCTTGGCCATGGCGATCATCTCCTCGATCACCTGGGCGGTCTCGATCGCGCGGTTGTGGTACTTGCGCAGGCTTTCCAGCAGGCGCTCGGTGTAGGTGCGCTCTTGCACCACGTTCGTGCGGCTGTGTGCGCGTATCTCATCGCGCAGCAGGCGGGCCAGCAGCTCCACGGCGAAGTTGCGCTGCTTCAGGTGGCGCAGGTCTTCGAGGAAGGCCTCGCTCAGCAGGCCGATGTTCGGCTTGTCCAGGCCAGCGAGGGCGAATACGTCCGTAACACCTTCTGACTGGATGGCATTGTCCAGGATGTGCTTCAGCAGGCTGTTCTTCTGGTCCTCGCTCAGGCGCTTGGTCACCAGCGTGTTCTTGATGATCACCGCCTTCAGCGCGTTGAAGAAGGCGATCTCCTTCGCCAGCGGCTCCACCTCGTCCATGTTACAGCAGAAGGTGTAGGCCACGTTCACGGCGGCCATCTCATCCAGGAAGTGCTTCTTGCGGTCCTCGTCCGCCAGCACGTGGTTCACGGCGGGCACCAACAGGGGCAACGGCTTGGTGGCGTATGCGCTGTAGTCGAAACCGCGGAACAGGTCGCGCACCACGCCGAGCTTGCCGAGCAATTTCTTGTAGGCCTCTTGCACCTGCTCGGCGGGATTGCCCTTGCCTTTGCTGTCCGTGTATTCCTTGATGGCCTTCTTCAGTTCGCCCGCGATGCCGATGTAATCCACCACCAAGCCGCCGGGCTTGTCCTTAAAGACGCGGTTCACGCGGGCGATGGCTTGCATCAGGTTGCTGTCGTGCATCGGCTTGTCCACGTACATCGTGTGGCAGCAGGGCACGTCGAAGCCGGTGAGCCACATGTCGCGCACGATGACCAGTTGCAGCGGGTCGTCAGGTTTCTTGAAGCGCTGCTCCAGTCGCTTGCGCTGCTGCTTGGTGTAGAGGTGCGCTTGCAGATCGGCGCCGTCCATGGCGTTGCCGGTCATCACCACGCGGAGCGCGCCGTCCTCGGCGTTGTAGCCATTGGTGTTCGTGCCCGCCCATTCCGGGCGCAACGCGATAAGCTCCTTGAACAGATCCACGCAGATCTGGCGGCTCATGCACACGATCATCGCCTTGCCGGGCAGGTTGGCGGTGCGCGTTTCGAAATGCTTCACCAGGTCGGCGGCCACTTGCTTGAGGCGTGGCTTGGCGCCTACCAGCTTCGTCAGCTCGGCCCACTTGCTCTTGGTCTTCTCGCGCAGCACCATGCTCTCCTCATCCTCCACCACGTCGTCCACTTCGGCGTTCAGCTTTTCGATGGCGGCGGCGTTCACGTCCAGTTTGGCCAGGCGGCTCTCGTACAGGATGGGCACCGTGGCCTGGTCGTTCACGGCATCCTGGATGTCGTAGATGCTCACGTAGTCGCCAAAGACCTTGCGCGTGTCCTTGTCGGTGCCGCTGATGGGCGTACCGGTGAAGCCGATAAAACTGGCGTTGGGCAGCGCGTCGCGCATGTACTTGCTAAAGCCGAAGACGTACTCGCCGGTCTTCTCGTTCAGGCGGCCCTTGCTGCCGTACTGGCTGCGGTGCGCCTCGTCGCTGATCACCACCACGTTGGTGCGCTCGCATAGTACGGGGTGAGTAGTCTCGGCTTTATGAAGCCCGAACTTCTGCACCGTGGTGAAGATGATGCCGCCGCTCTGGCGTTCGGCAAGGATCGCGCGCAGCTCGTCGCGGCTGTCCGCCTGCACAGGCGTTTGTTTCAGCAGGTCCTTGGCGCTGCTGAACTGCTGGAAGAGCTGGCCGTCCAGGTCGTTGCGGTCGGTGACGACAACCAACGTGGGGTTCTGCATTTCGCGCTGCTGCAAGAGCTTGCCCGCGTAGCACACCATGCTGATGCTCTTGCCGCTGCCCTGCGTGTGCCAGAACACCCCGGCCTTGCGGCTGCCGGGTTTCACCTCTTTGCCGTAGGTGGCGCGCGGCTCGCCCACCATGCCGGGCTTGTTCGTGTCCGCGCTGGCGATCACCGTGGCGCGCACGGCCTCGCGCACGCCGTGGAACTGGTGGTAGCCCGCGATCTTCTTGATCAGGCGGTCGTCCATGTTCTCGAAGAGCACGAAGTAGCGCAGGTAGTCCAGTAGCAACTCGCGGTCGAAGAAGCCGCGCACCACCTTCTCCAGCTCGAATTCCAACGCAGGGTTGTCGTCCTCGTGCTTGATGGCGCGCCACGGCAGGAACCATTCGGGTGTGCCGGTGATGGAGCCCACGCGGGCGTGGAAGCCATCGCTCACCACCAGCGCCGCGTTGAACACGAACAGCGACTCGATCTGCTCTTTGTAGGTCTGCAATTGCGTGTAGGCATCCCAGATCTCCGCGTTCTCGTCGGCGGGGTTCTTCAGTTCGATCACACCCAGCGGCAGGCCGTTCACGAAGAGGATCAGGTCGGGGCGGCGCGGCTGCTTCGTGCCGGTGATGGTGAATTGGTTGACGACCAGGTAATCGTTCTTCGTCAGGTCATCGAAGTCGATCAGGCGGGCGTGGTCGTGCTGCCGCTGCGGCACGTCATTCCGGCCCTGAGCCGGAATCTGGCCATGCTTGGGTCCGGTCCACTCCACCGGCACCCCATCGATCAGGTGGCGCTGGAACTGCTGGTTGTTGCGCACCAGGGTAGTATGCACCGGTGTGCTGGCCGTGTGTGCGGCGGCCTCCAAGGCCTCGGGCGGCAGTTGCGGATTGATGCGCATCAATGCGGCCAGCAAACGTCCTTTCAGCACCACCTCGTTATAGCTCGTGCGCTCCGGTACGGGGCCATCAGGCGCTATGTCCGGGCCATGCGCATAGCCCCAGCCCGTGTCCTGGAACCACGTGATGGCGAGCTGTTCGAGCTGGGCTTCGGTGATCATGTACTTCCTTTCTGCTGAACATCTCTGACCACAAATACCCGCATACCCTCCTTCAGCGTCGGACGACCAAACTTCGTCGTTACACCGACCTTGACACCGGCGCCCACGATTTCTAAAGGTGTCTTATCAACCTGCATCGAATCCACCACTTGCTCAATGCACACGATGTCTGTCTCGAACGCTATTCTATCGCTGATTTTAAGCTCATCACTGTTCACTTGGATGCTCACAACACCAGTGTAGACATGATGAACCACACCCAGTGCGACATAGTGACTTGGAATTGGTTGAATTCTGCCGACGTGGTATAAGGCGGATGCGGTGTGCTCCGTAGACCATCGGAGGCTCTGTTTGCTTCTGACCAGCCGATAGAGATCCCATGTAGTTAGAAGTCCCATCTTCATCTCATCAGCGAAGTCAAGTATCTCTTGCCTGAAAGGCATGAGGTTATCACGCCCAATTGGTGGCAAATGACGTTGGTGGTTGATAATGGTCAGTGCTTGTACATCAAAACGCTTCCACTCCTGAAGCCGCAATGTCGCGTGCTTGTGGGACTGGAAGGCATCGGCATCTGATGGATGACCGCCAAGACCCTTTACATCGATCACCAGTGTTGGTGAACTATCATGGACCTGAAGATCCTCTCTACGGGATACCCCATCCTTGTCAAGCTCCTCGTCGACATCAATGATCTTCTTCAAGCCTATCTCATTGAAGGCCTTGACAACTGCCTTTACCAGTACATCACCTGTGCCGGTCAGTAAGTCATGCATCCACCCACTCAACGCACGCTCGCTTGCTATCTGCTTGTTCAGATCCGCGAGTTCCTGTTTCGCTTTTACAATAACCGCTTCCTGTGTCTCCATGAGCTGCGTGACACGCGTTAACTCGTAGACTGGCTCATGAGTCCAGCCGCGCTTCTCAGCGTCCGGGAAAAGCTGTGGCGCCAAGTCAGGAAGGACCTCTGAGAACAGCTGTTCGATGAACTGTGCGACGTTCGCAAGACGTGGTAATAGAACCAGCCCACCCCCCATTTGAAAATTGACCATTGCCCCTACCGTCTGCCCATATTTGTTCTTAGCCAAGGGTTTCCATATGTCAGACCAGTGCGCTGGAGAAGAGAGGGTGCATGTAAATTCGCCATTCTTTAAGTACTCCGCCGTTAACTTCCCGATGGCTGAATCCGAATCCAGTGGGTGCATCTCTTTCCCGCGGTCGCGCTCGACCCCGACATTGCTAAGCGCGGATGTAAGCTGCCAAATGCGGCCGGTATAGGCCTTCATGTTGCCAGAATGGCCGTAACTCATTCGTTGCGTGACGACAAGTTCTTGGTCAATGGCTGGGTGTGCAAGGACAATGAACCAAGCGCCATGTTGGAGGCAACGATCGAAATCCTTCGTTAGAGCAGGAACAAGTCGAGCTCTGGGATCAACTATCCCTCTAGTCTGTTTAGCATAGACGTCCACCTCTCCAATCGGTGCTTGTTGTTCGCCATCAGGCCCATCGTCCGTGCCGCTGTAGCCGAAGTCCACAATAACAACTTCTTGTTCCTTGAAGTCCGCAAGCGAGTGGTTGTTAATGACTGGGAAGTAGTCAGATGAAACCGGAACGCTATATGGCCTTCCCAAAGAGCCAGTAGTCACATTGTAACCCGCATGCGTGAGTCTGTCGGCAACATCCGTGGCCATATCGAGCAAAAGGATCCTTGGCCGCTGGAATTTGACCGCACCTTGCTCTTCTTCGTCTTGTGCCATAGCGTTAGCAATCACCGAGATTGACCGGTTCGATGAAGGACCGGCCCACGGAGAACGGGATCAACCTTTTGTG
>JBDTNF010000256.1:0-17075 GCA_039933875.1 Flavobacteriales bacterium
TCTTGTTGTGCTTCATCATTTCCTCCGCGAAGTACACGCAGCCGTAGCCGGTCGCTTCCGGACGGATCAGTGAGCCACCCCACGTGATCCCCTTGCCGGTAAGCACACCGGTGAATTCGTTCGCCAAACGCTTGTATTGGCCGAACATGAAGCCGATCTCGCGACCGCCCACGCCGATGTCACCAGCAGGAACGTCCGTGTCGGGGCCGATGTGGCGGAACAGTTCCGTCATCAGGCTCTGGCAGAAGCGCATCACTTCGCCATCACTCTTGCCTTTCGGGTCGAAGTCGCTACCGCCCTTGCCGCCGCCCATGGGCAAGGTGGTGAGGCTGTTCTTGAAAGTCTGTTCGAAGCCCAGGAACTTCAGGATGCTGAGGTTCACGCTGGGGTGGAAACGAAGACCGCCTTTGTAGGGTCCGATCGCGCTGTTGAACTCGATCCGGAAACCACGGTTCACCTGCGTGTTGCCCTTGTCATCCACCCAGGGAATGCGGAAGATGATGGTGCGCTCGGGCTCCACCATGCGCTCAAGGAGCATCTTGCCCTTGTACTTCGGGTTGGCTTCGATGAAAGGGATGACCATTTCGGCCACTTCGTGCACGGCCTGCAGGAATTCCGGCTCGCCGCCATTGCGCTGTTCCACGGAAGCCATGAAGGCGTCCACAGCAGAGTTCTTCTTCGCCATCTCGGGGATGTTGGTTGGGAATAAGGGCGCAAATGTAGGCGGGGGAACAGCACCCGCAAGGACCCATGTCAGCGCGTAACCCGGATGGGGCGGAGGAGGCTCAATTAAGCGCGTATACCTTGCCCGGCAGGGAGCGCACCACCCCGCTGAATTCCAGGTTGAGCAACAGTCCTGCGGCTTTCCCCTGTGCCATGCGGCTCTGCACGCACAACTCGTCGATGTCCACCTTTCCCCTCGCCTTGATGATGTCCACCAGCGTCTGCTCATCGGGCATCAGGTCGGCGAAGAGCGCGGCCTGCACATGCGCTTTCTTCTTCGACTTCGGCAACCACTCCATCAGCGTAAGTATGTCCTTCGCATTGGTGACCAACGCGGCTTTGTTCTGCTGGATCAGCTTGTTGCAGCCCTCGCTGCGTGGATCGCTCGGGCGCCCCGGGAAGGCGAACACATCGCGATCGTAGCTGTTCGCGATGTCGGCCGTGATCAGGCTGCCGCCCTTGTTGCCGCTTTCCACCACGATCGTGCAATCGCTAAGCCCGGCGATGATGCGGTTCCGTGCCGGGAAGTTGCCAGGTGCGAATGGACTGCCGCTGGGTAGTTCGCTCACCAACGCCCCTTCCTTTAGCATGTCCTTCGCCGTGTTCGCGTGGTCACCGGGGTAGAGCTTGTCCAATCCATGCGCGACACAGCCGATCGTCGGCAGGCCGTTCTTCAATGCCGACCGATGCGCGACGATGTCGATGCCATAGGCGAGACCACTCACGATCGTCGCCCCGCTTTCTTTCAAGCCTTCCACCAATTCGCTGCACAGGTGCCTGCCCTGTTCTGTTGGCGTGCGCGTGCCAACGATGGCGACCATGTGTTGCGTGTCCAGATCGGCGGGGCCTTTCGCGTAGATCAGCACGGGAGCATCCTCGGCTTGCTTCAGGCGGCGCGGGTATTCGGCATCGAGGTAGAAGAGCATCCGCAGTTTGTGCTTGCGCACGTAGGCCAGTTCCTTCTCCGCTTGCGGGAGCACGTTCTTGTCCGTGATACTGGCGATCAGCTTCGGCCCGATGCCCGGCACTTTGGCCAGTGTGTTCTTCAACTTCTTGTCGGTGAATAGCGCATCGACACCACTGCAGTAGGCCACGAGGTTGCGCGCGTGCACCGGCCCGATGCCCTTGAGCATGCTCAACGCGATGCGGTGTATCAACTGTTGGTCGTCCACGCGAACAAGGTATGTGGCTTTCTTTACATTTACCCGCATCGCCTACGGCACCAACGGATGCCCGAAGGCCGCTCCACAAACCACATCCCCGGATGAAGAGGCACTACACCGCAGCGCTGGCCGCTCTATGCACGTACGCTTCGGTCGCCCAGGATGGCGTGCTGCAAGGCAAGGTGACCGATGCCCTCACCGGTGAAGCGTTGATCGGCGTGAATGTCATCTATGCTGCGGGGAAGGGATCCGCCACCGATGTCGATGGCAACTACCGGCTGACCCTGTCCGCTGGTGAGCAGCGCATCACGTTCAGTTTTCTGGGATACGCCTCACATACCGAGGCCCTTTCCATCGCGGCGGGGGAACAGCGTACGCTCGATATGAAATTGACCGTGGCGGCCGCACAGCTCGATATGGTCGTGGTCACCGCGGGCAAGTTCGAACAGCGTGTTGGTGAGGTGACCCAATCACTGAGCGTGTTGCGACCCGACCTGGTGCGGAACAAGAACGTGGTGAGCATGGACCAGGCGTTGGACCAGGTGCCCGGTGTGGTGGTGGTGGACGAGGAGCCGCAGATCCGTGCGGGCAGCGGGTTCAGCTACGGGGCGGGCAGCCGTGTGCAGGTGATGGTGGATGACATCCCGATCCTGAGCGGCGATATCGGTCGCCCCAACTGGACCTTCCTGCCGATCGAGAACCTGGAGCAGGTGGAGGTGATCAAGGGCGCGTCCTCGGTGCTCTATGGCAGTGCGGCGCTCAGCGGTGTGATCAACGTGCGGACGGCGTATCCACGGAGCACGCCAAGCACGCGTGTGACGACGTTCGCTGGGATCTGGGACACCCCGGGGCACAAGCCGGCCAAGTGGTGGGACGCGAACAGTCCCATGTTCGGCGGAGCCAATTTCTTCCACGCCCAGCAGTTCGGAAAGCTCGACCTGGTGTTGGGTGGCAATGCGTTCTCCGACATCGGGTACGTGGGCCCCGAGCCGATTGCTGCGGACACGATCGCGGCCGACCCATTGCGTTTGGGACCTGGCGGTTACGACCACCGTGTGCGCTTCAATACCGGCCTGCGTTGGCGTAACGGCAAAGTGAACGGCCTCAGCTACGGCGTGAACGCCAATGCGATGAAGAGCCACAGCTCAAGCGTATTGGTCTGGGACGATACTGACGCCGGCCTGTTCCGCCCGGAACCCAACACCGTAACGAGGACCCTCGGAACCCAGTACTACGTCGATCCGTTCATCAACTATTACTCCGCTGCCGGAACGCGCCACACGTTGCGGACGCGTTACCACCACCAGACCTTCGACAATGACAACAACCAGAGCAACAGCAATAACACCCTGCACGCCGAGTACCAGATCCAGCAGAAGGTCGATCTCTTCGGGGAGACGGTGATAACCGCTGGTGTGCTGGCGCGCGATGTGGAATCGAACTCGTTGCTCTACGCCGGCGACGTGGATGGTGATGGGGTGAACAGCGCACTCAACTATGCGGGGTACCTGCAGGTGGACAAGAAGCTCTTCGACAAACTCGCGCTATCAGCGGGTGTTCGGTATGAGGAGTTCATCGTGAACGATGTCGAGACCTCCCAACCCGTGCTGCGTGCAGGGGCCACCTACCAGGTGCTGAAGGCCACCTACGTGCGCGCCAGCTACGGACAGGGTTTCCGCGTACCTACCATCGGTGAGCGGTTCATCAGCACAAGTGTGGGCGCATTGAAGATCTATCCAAACCCGGACCTGTTGGCGGAGGAAAGCTGGAACGTGGAAGGTGGCGTGAAGCAAGGATTCAAATTGGGCAATTTCGTGGGCTACGTCGACGCGGTCTTCTTCCAACAGGATTTCCAGAACTACGTGGAGTTCACTTTTGGGCAATGGGGTAACCCGCTGGATTTCCAGAACCTGCTCGGGTTCGGTTTCAAAAGTGTGAACACCGGTGGCGCGCGCGTCACGGGCTACGAGTTCGAGTTGACAGGCAAGGGCTCCATCGGCCAGGTGCAATTGGGTGCTTTGATGGGCTATACGCACACCACCCCGATCTCCACCACACCGGATCAGGTCTATGCGACCCCGACCTACGCCACTTCGCACCAGCCGCCCTCCACGTACCGCAATACCAGCTACGACCCCACGGACGACATCCTCAAGTTCCGCATCCGCGACCTCTTCCGCGCCGACCTCCAGTTCAACTACAAGCGCCTGATGTGGGGTTTCAGCGTGCGCTACAACAGTGATGTACAGAACATCGACAAGGCTTTCGTTGACCTCGATGCAGGATCTCCTCCGCCTGACATCCTTGTGACCGGACTCACCGGTTGGATGGAGAGCCATACCACGGGGAACACGATCGTGGATGCGCGCATCGGCTTCGACCTGACGAAGGAGGCACGCGTGGCGTTCATCGTGAACAACCTCAGCAACGAGGTCTATTCGCTGCGTCCTCTTTCCATCGAGGCACCGCGCAGCATGCAGGTGCAGCTGAGCGTTGCATTGTAATGCCGCCGCTGGCGAAACGCATATCCCTCTCGCTTTTCACTACGGTCGCGCTGTGGGCCGGTATCGCGGTGACCCTGGTCCGCCATCCGCCGGGTAATATCCTGAGTTGGGACACTTTCGGCTACTACCTCTACCTGCCTGCGAACTTGGTGCACCATGATCCCGCGTTGCTTGACCAGCGCTGGGTCCATGAAGTGGTGGAGACCTACCACAGCACGGAGAGTTTCTACCAGGCCAGTGAGTTGCCCGATGGCCGTTGGGTGATGAAGTACCCCATGGGGCTGGCGGTCCTCTGGTCGCCGTTCTTCGTGATGGGTCATATCGGCGCAGGCCTGACAGGTCATCCACAGGATGGGTTCTCTGCTCCGTACCGGTGGTCGCTCATCTGCGCGATGCTCGCGTATGCGCTCGCGGGTCTGCTCGTATTGCGTCGCGTGTTGCGGGAGTTCTTCGATGATGGGATCGTCGCTGCGGTGCTGGCGATCATCGTCCTTGGCACGAACTACCTGCATCAAGCCCTGTACTCTTCGGGGATGCCGCATGTGTTCCTGTTCACGTTGTATGCCGGGGTGTTGTGGCACAGCATACGGTGGCAACGCGATCATCGCGTTCGCGATGTGATCATCCTCGCGTTCCTCATGGGGCTGCTCGTGCTCTCGCGTCCTTCGGAGGTCGTGGTCATTTTCGTTCCATTGCTTTTCGGCCTCTCAAGCCTTGCACAGTGGAAGGAACATTCACGCGACCTCTGGCGGTGGCGTTCGCACCTCCTGTTGATGGTCGCCATCATGCTCCTCATCGGTGCGCCACAGTTGATCTACTGGAAGTGGCTCACCGGGAAGTTCCTCTACATGAGCTACAACAACCCTGGCGAGGGTTTCGAGTTCCTTCATCCCTACCTCGCGGAGGTGTTGTTCAGTTTCCGCAAGGGATGGTACATCTACACGCCGGTGATGGCGGTGGCTACGTGTGGCTTGTTCCTGATGCGCCGGTACATACCATCGGCGTGGTTGGCGGTCATCGTGTTCTTCGTTCTCAACCTGTACATCGTGTCGAGCTGGTCGTGCTGGTGGTATGCGGATAGTTTCGGACAGCGTGCATTGGTGCAGAGCTACGCGCTGATGGCACTGCCGCTGGGTGCGTTCATTGCGTGGCTGGCGGAACAACGAGCGTGGTTGCGCCTGGCAAGTGTCATGATGCTGCTCACGTTCACAGGACTCAACCTCTTCCAAACGTGGCAGAGCGCGCAGGGGCTTATCCATACATCGCGCATGACGGAGGCGGCGTACAGGGCGGTGTTCGGGAAGACGAGCCCTCCTTCGGACCTTGCTGTGCTGCTTCTTGTGGATCGAACACAGACGGTGTTCAACGCCGCACCGGATCTTCGTGGCTATGATCGAAGCCAATTCGTGACGATGAATTGCAACGCTGTGGGTGCTGACCTGAGGGACATTCCATCCTTACCGAAGCAGGGTGCTGGTCTGCTAGGTGGCGCGCATGATGAGATCCCGGTGATCAACATTCCTTGGGATCGCGTCACCAAGCATGACCATGTCTGGGTTGAGGTCTCGTGCCGCGTCCGGTACCCGCAGGCGCAAGGGAAGTCAGATGTTGAACTGGTGGCCACAATGGAGCACAATGGCTATCATTACCACGAACGCTCGGTTACCAGCGAAGGCGGCCACTTGGATCCGTCAGGTTGGGAACCCCTTACGCTGTGGTACATGACGCCCGAGGTTCGTAACGGATCCGACCTATTGAAGGTGTATTACCGGACATCCGATGAGGATCCTGCGGTGGTGGATCGGGTCGAGGTCGCCGTGTATGAGCCAACGTCAGGAAGGGAACCGTGATGTCCTAAATGGAACAGCTACAGCATAGCACAAGGGGGTATTCCCGGCTCGCGGTGATCGGGATCGCCGTGTGTGTGCTGGCCTATCGCCTCTACACGCTCACGCCGAACGAGCTGAGTTGGGATGTGTTCGGCTACTACCTGTACCTCCCTGCCACCCTCATCCACCACGATCCGTTGCTTACGGATATGGGCTGGATCCACCAAGTGATGGCGGAGCGACCTATCTCGGGAACGCTTTACCAGATCAGCTCCACGCCCGATGGTGGCCCGATGTTCTTCTTCCTCATGGGCATGGCGCTGATCTACCTGCCCTTCTTCCTGCTCGGACATCTGCTCGCGGCGTTGACCGGACAACCGATGGACGGGTTCAGCCTACCCTACCAGTATGCCATCGCCGTTGGCTGTGTGAGCTACACGATCATCGCCCTTGTCCATCTGCGCAAGATCCTGTTCGCGTTCTTCCCTGACCGTCGCACGGCCTACCTGCTGGTCATCATCACGCTCGGCACGAACTGGTTCCACTTCATGACCTTGAAGAACCTGGAGACCGCCAATGCGCTCTTCATGCTCATGACCGTGCTGGTGTGGAACACGCTGCAATGGCACCGGAAGGAACAGCTGCGCAACATCGTGTGGGTCGCCTTTTCGCTCGGGCTTATCGCCTTGGTCAAACCGAGCGAAGTGTTGTTGCTGATCATCCCTGCGCTTTGGGGTGTTTATGATGTGCAAAGCCTGAAGGCGAAAGGCAGGATGGTGTGGAGGCTGCGCGGGCAGGTGGTCATCGCCGTGGTGATCGGCCTGCTGGTGGTACTGCCGCAACTGGCGTATTGGATGAAGGTGACCGGGCAACCGATCTACGACAGCTACAAGAACCCCGGCATCGGGCTCGACATCTGGTCGCCGCATCTTCTGGACGCCTTCTTCAGCTACCGCAAGGGCTGGCTGGTGTACACACCAGTGATGGCCTTTGCGCTGGTCGGCCTGTTCTTCCTCTACAAGCGGCAGCGATCGCTGTTCCCCGCTATCCTCACCTGGTTCCTGGCTTCGACCTGGATCATCGTGAGTTGGACCGAGTGGTGGTATGGCGCCAGCTACAGCGTGCGCCCCATGATCACATCTTACGTGGTGCTCGCGTTGTCTTTAGGTTATTGCCTCCAGGCGATCGATGCACGCGGCAGGCTTGTGCGCTTCGCAGCGCATGGGCTCATTGCTGTGTTGATCTTGTTCAACCTCTTCCAGATGTGGCAGCATCACCACGACGTGCTAGATCCCTACCGGACCACAAAGGCTTACTACTGGGCCATCTTCGGTCGTACGTCCGTTCCCGAGGGTGCGGAGAAGCTCAAGAGCATCGAGCGGCCGTTCACCAACGAGCATGTGTTCAGCGATCCGGAGAACTACATCAAGGCAGAGGTGGCCCGCTTCGAATTCGAGGATCCGCAAGCCGAACACCATGAACGGCAGGTGTATGACAGCCTCGCACAAAGCACAGTGTACCGGATGGACGGCGACGCTCCCTATTCGCCCACCATCGCCAGCGCTTATGGCAGCCTTACCAATGCGGATCATGCCTGGGTGCGCGCCCGTGTGAAGGTCTTCCTCCCGAAAGGGTTCAACGAGGAGCCGCCCTGCCTCGTGTTCGCGATCGATCGCGCCGAAGGTTCGTATGGCTACAAGGCGATGAGCCCGGACACCACAGTCTCAGGAACAGGCCAGTGGACGGAGGTGGCCTTCGACCAACTGCTCCCGCCGATCCGTTCGGGGGAGGATGAACTCAAGTGCTATGTCTGGTGTCGCTCGAAGTCGCCGATCCTGATCGATGACCTGGTCTTGGACATTTATCTGCCCAAGCGTGCGGACTGATCGCCCGGGCGTTCGCGTTGTGCTGTGCCTACGGCGCGATACCTTGCCCATCCGATGAGCGCTTCACGCACTTTGGGGATCATCCCCGCGCGCTATGCCAGTAGCCGGCTGCCGGGCAAACCGCTGGTCGACATCGGCGGCAAGAGCATGGTACAACGTGTTGTCGAACAAGCGCGGAAGGCTGCGGGCTTGCACGCCGTGGTGGTCGCCACGGACGACGAGCGCATAGCGGACCATGTTCGCTCCTTCGGCGGGGACGCGGTGCTCACCTCACCCGACCATCCGAGCGGGACCGACCGATGCTTCGAGGCGCTGATCAAGGCCGGACGCACGCACTACGATGCTGTGGTGAATATCCAGGGCGATGAGCCGTTCATCGAGCCCGACCAGATCGACGAATTGTGTAATGCATTGGTCGGTGCACCGGGAGGCATCGCCACACTGGCACAGGTGGTCACCGATGACCGCGACCTTGATGACCCGGGCGAAGTGCTGATCGCCACGGATGTGAACATGGACGCACTCTACTTCAGCCGGGCGGCCATCCCGTTCCTGCGCGACGCCTCCGATCAGCCGCGCCACGCCCGTTTCCGGTACCTGAAGCATGTGGGCCTCTACGGCTACCGTGCGGATGTGTTGGAGAAGCTCGTTGCGCTGAAGCCCTCCCCGTTGGAACGGGCTGAATCACTCGAGCAATTGCGCTGGTTGGAGAACGGGTTCGCCGTGCGCATCGGCCTCACCACCCATCCGTCCTTCTGCGTGGACACCCCCGCCGACCTGGAAGAAGCCCGCCGCCGGATCTTGGCTTGATTAGGGGCGCCCTGAGTCGAGGGGTGGTATGGTATCTTTCCGGCCGTTCCCATGGGCATCGAACGCGACCTGCACGACCTGTTGTACTGCCACGATTGTGTGATCGTGCCGCAGTGGGGCGGGTTCCTCACGCACTATCGCTCGGCCCGGCTGGATGAAGCGCGGAAGCTGGTCCACCCCCCTGGTAAGGACCTGAGCTTCAACCGGCACCTGGTGCGCAACGACGGCTTGCTGGCCGACCACATGGCCAAGCGCGAAGGCATTGGTTTCGACGTGGCCACCGCGCGCATTGATGCCGAAGTGGAGGGCTGGCGAAACACGTTGGAGCGCAGCGGCCGTCTGGAACTTCCCAGCATCGGCGTCTTCTTCCACGATGCCGAACAGAACCTGCAGTTCGATCCGGACAAGCGCACCAGTTATTGGAAGGACGCCTTCGGCCTGCGTCCGCTGGCCGCTGTGCCTGTGGAACGCGTGAAGCCCGGACCCATCGTGCGTGAGTTGCCCAAGCCCGCACCAGTGGTAACAAGCACGGACCGCAAAACGCCCATGCTCTGGGCTGCCGCCACGTTGGCGGCGGTAGTGTTCGGTTCGGCCGCGTTCTATGCCTACCGCCTGGGTGGGACCGGCACACAATGGAGCAGCCTCGATCCGTTCGGCCCCGATCCGAAGCCGCTGTATGTGGCTAATGCGGAAACAGAGCGGCCGGTGGTGACCAGCGCAGGGGTATTCGCCCTGCCGGAAGGACCGCTCGGTGTGCAGGTGCTGCCCCTGACCCCGAACGACAGTGTCACCCTCACCGTGGACCTCGGCCAGCCCGCACCAGTGGAAGCGGTGCGTGATACCACATCGGTCATGGTGCCGAAAGCGGAGGTGAACCTGCCCAATGCGCGCTTTCATGTGATCGGGGGGTGCTTCGCGCAGCCGGAGAACGCCGAGAAGCTGCTGGCCGAATTGCGGGCGAAGGGCTACCCCGCCGTGCAACTGAAGCAGTATGGCCAACTGACCCCGGTGGCCTACGGCAGCTACGTGAGCCGCAAGGATGCACTTGATGCGATGGCCGCGATCCGCAAGGATGGCGCCGCGGCCGCCTGGCTGTTGGTGCGCTGATCCTTAACTCACCGCTTCGTTCCCCCCTTAACTTCGTACCCGAAGCCGATGATGACGATGCATGCAGTGGAGCTTGAGTCCTGTACCGTGACGTTTCTCGGGGAGGACGTGGTACACACGCACTTCAAGGATCACCACCTGGTGACGCCCGAGGAAGTGCAACAGATGTTCGACACGATCGAAGCGGAGCGCAAAGGCCGCAAGGTGCTGCTGATGGTCTCCGTCGGCGAGGACACCACGATGAGCAATGAGGCCCGCGCCCATGCCAGCTCCGAAGCCTCGTGCAAGTACATCGCCGCCGATGCCATTGTCGTGCGCGATTTCAGCCACCAGCTCGCCGCGAACGTCTTCGTGCGCCACCACAAGCCGCACCGTCCCATCCAGATGTTCGGCGACAGCCACAGTGCGCTGGCCTGGCTCAAAGAACAACGCCACCTGATCGAACCCTGATCGATGTCCCTGCTCACCAAGCTGTTCGTTCCCGCCGCATTTCTTTTTTCCATCGGGCTGAACGCCCAGGTCGTGGGCGAGGCACCGTCGAAGACGATCCACACCTCCAAAGCCGAGGTGGTGAGCCTGGCGATCTCCCCCAAGGGCGACCAACTGCTCGTGGGGTTGAACAAAGGCGCGGAGCTCTACGATCTGGAGAGCGGGAAGAAGCTCTTCCTCTTCCCCTACAACGAGGACGGCAGTACCGCTGTGTACCATGTCGGCTTCAATGAGAACGGGGAGTACCTGGTGCTCATCGGCTACAGTGGCAAGCGCAACGTGTGGGATGTGAAGACCGGCAAACAGGAGAAGGTGCTCACGCCGCACAAGTGGATCCCCGATCCGCGTGCGGTGAAGGCCATGGGCCTCGATATGTCGAACTCCGCTTTCGATCGCTTCTACCAGCAGGATGAAGTGGTGCACGATGGCGTCACCGTGCGCTCTGTGAAGAACGGGGCCGTGGAATTCGTTGACGCCAATGGCAAGGTGCAGCGCACGATCTCCTTCGCCGAGAACAAGGACCAGCACCACCGCGCACCACTGCTGTTCTACGACGGCAAGCTGCTCCTCGGCACCGACAATGGTCAGGTGCTGTTCTACGACGTTCTCTGAGTTTCGAGGGTCTTCAAGGCTCGTCGCACGTGCACCTGTGCGCTGATCATGTTGCGAACCGTTGCGCGTACGATCCCCTGCCGGTCGATGACGAACGTGGCGCGATCGTTCAGGAGCATGAGCCAGCGACCCAGGCCATACGCCCTCGCCGCCGTACCATCCCTGTCGCTGAGCAGAACGAACGGCAGGTTGTATTGCAGGGCGAAGCGCTCGTGTGAGGTCCGGCCTTGCCGACTGATGCCGATCACCACGGTGCCAAGCTCGACGAATTCCTCATACGCGTCGCGGAAGGCGCAAGCCTCTTTGGTGCAGACCATGCCATTGTCGTTCGGGTAGAAGAACAGCACCACGTTCTTGTGGCCCTTGAGCGAACTCAAGCGGAAGAGCCGCCCGTGTTGATCGGGAAGCTCCAGGTCAGGCGCGGGGGTCCCCGGTCGTAGCATCGTCGTCGGCCAATCCACGTTTACGAACCGAGGCGATCGCCATCATCACCAGGCCACCCACCACCACCAAGCCGAGCGAACCCCAGACCCACGTGAGCCGGTCGCGCATCAAGGCCACCAGGATCACCGCCACGAGCAGGATCGTCGCGCCCTGTGCCCATAGCTGCAGCTGCAATGCGGACCACCTCAACTCGCCACGCTTCAAGCGGCCATAGATGCGCTGCACCGTGAGGTGATAGGCGGCGAGCATCGCTACGATACCAAGGCCGACCTGCATGAAGGGAAGCTTCAGAACCCCCGGTCGCTGGGCCACCAACCAACAGCCGAGCAGGAACACGGCGATGAGCGACGGCCAGATGAGGTAGTACAAGGCACGGCGCTGCAACAGGCCGAACTGCTTGGAGAGGATCGCGCGGTCCGGTTCCCACTTCGCCAGCGCCTCGCGGTGCGCCACGAACAGCCGCACGATGTGGAACGTGCCGGCGAAGAAGGTGACCGTGAAGATCAGCATCAACGCTTTCGCGAAGGTGTGGTTCTCGATCGCCGTGGCTTCCATGGTGCGATCAAAGGTAGCCGCGCTTGAACTCAAGGGACAGGCGCCAACGCCACCAGGGTTCATTGCCCTGGATCCTGCTCCTGACTCGTCTACCTTCGCGCCCGATGACCCAAGTCGCACGCCCCACACCCGAGAGTTACGCGGAGACCACGCACATCGTACTGCCCAACGACACGAACGTGATGGGCAATCTCTTCGGTGGTCGCTTGTTGCAATGGCTCGATATCAACTGCGCCATCAGCGCCCACCGCCACTGCAAGCGATTGGTGGTAACGGTCGCCGTGAACCACGTGGGCTTCGACCGACCGATCAAGCTCGGCGATTTCGTGACGATCAAGAGCCATGTGAGCCGGGGCTTCCACACGAGCATGGAGGTATGGGCCGACGTGTGGGTGGAAGATCAGTTGACCGGCGAGAAGATCAAGGCCAACAGTGCGATCTACACCTTCGTGGCCATCGATCAGGCGGGTCGATCGATCGCGGTGCCTGATGTGGTGCCGAGCGATGAGGACGAACAGAAGCGTTACGATGGTGCGTTGCGCCGCCGCCAGCTAAGGCTCATCCTCAGTGGCAAGATGAAAGCGGCGGACGCCACCGAGTTGAAGGCGCTCTTCGACTAAGCCGGATCAAAGGCTCTCATCGAGGGCGGCCCCATCGAAGAACTCGCCGGTCGCGGTATCGAGCCCACGCAGCCCAAGGTGCTCAAGGATCGCGGCGATGCACACCGCGCTTTGCGCGCCGCCATGCACATGCGCCACGATGTAGCGCACACGGGTCGCATCCTCCATGTGGAACTGTATGCTGATGTCGATCTCGGGCGTGTTCACGAAGAGCCAGTCGCTATCCTGTTGCTCGGCTTGCGGAACAGCTTCTTGGATCCTGGTCCGCAGGTCATCGAGCACGCCGATCGGTTGCGGGCGGAAGTCCGCTGGAACGTCCTTCATGGAGCGGACGGACGGTAGATCCTGGATGAAGATGTCCCAAATCATTTCGCCAAGGCTGCGATGGTTCGAAGATCCTGTTTCTCCATGCAATGGAAGTGTCCCTTGGGGCACTGGTCGTAACCGATCTTGGAGCACGGTCGGCAAGGCAGGCCGACGACCTCGGCGATATGTGCCCGTTGCGGATGCAACGGGATGTATGGTCCCATGCCGAAGGCAGGCACGGTGTTGCCCCAGACGCTCACCACGTTCTTCCCGAAAGCCGCTGCGATGTGCATGGCCCCGCTGTCGTGCGCGATCACGCTGCGCGCCTGCTTGATCAACGACGCGCTGCCGAGGATGTCGTACTTGCCTGTGGCATCGAACACCCGGCCACCCACAGCGCTGACGATGGCACTGGCGATCGTTCGGTCCTCGGTGCCTCCGATCAGGAGGATGGGGCCTTCAACGAGTCTGGCCAATTCAATGAGGCGGCGTTCGGGCAAGCGCTTTGTCGCATGCGCTGCACCTATGGCGAGGACAGTGTAACCGTTCCTATGCGGTTCGGGTAGCGTGTTGATATCGACCTCGCGTGCAGGAGGTATGAAGAGGTCAAGCCCCTGACCATCGTTCTTCACACCCAGGGACGCCACGGTGCTGAGGTAACGATCCACGATGTGCACGTGGGGCATACGATCGATCTTCAGGTTCACCAGCAGCCACTTCTCGATGTTGAGCTTCGGGAAGCTGTGCGCCGTCGCGCCCAACGCCCGCTTGATCCGAGCGGTGCGCAGATTGTGGTGCAGGTCGATCACCGTGTCGAACCGCTCGGCCTTCAGCCGCGGAATCAGTTCGCCCAAGTCCTCGTCAAGCGCGTGCACGTTGTCCACATGGGGTGAGTGGGCAACGAGATCAACGAAAGCGGCCTTGGTGGCGACGTGGAGTTCGACGTCCTTCACCTGCTGCTTCACACAGCGCAGCACCGGGCTGGTGAGCACGATGTCGCCGATGGAACTGAAACGGAGAACGAGAACCTTCATCTGTCCCGCAAAGGTGCGGCTTGACGCGTTATATGTTACACGCTCGACCCACTACCAACAGTGCGGTGCGCACCTGCTCTACTTTTGCCGCCGATGTACATCGACACCCACGCGCACCTCTACCACGACCGGTTCTCACCCGACCGCGCGGACATCATCCAGCGGGCGCTGGACGCCGGTGTCACCAAGCTCTTCCTGCCGAACGTGGATCACGAGAGCATAGCGGGAATGGATGCGCTTGCGGCCGCTTATCCCGGATCGTGCTTCCCGATGATGGGACTGCATCCGTGTTCCGTAGGCCAGGAGAACGCGGCAGCGATGGATGAAGTGGAAAGGCTGCTCCGCACAGGGCGCTATTGCGCGGTCGGTGAGATCGGCATCGATCTGTACTGGGACAAGACCTGGCTTGTGCAACAACAGGATGTGTTCCGCCAGCAAGTGCGGTGGGCGAAGGAACTGGGCTTACCCATCGCGATCCATTGCCGCGAGAGCTTCGATGAGGTGATCGCCATTGTGGAAGAGGAGAACAGCGAGCGGCTGCGTGGTGTGTTCCATTGCTTCACGGGAACACCGGAGAACGCGCAGCGCGTCATCGCACTCGGCGATTTCTACCTCGGCATCGGAGGCGTGATCACTTATCCCAAAGGCGGCTTGTTCGAAACGATGGCCATCGTCGGGCCGGAGCATTGCGTGTTGGAGACCGATGCACCCTACCTGTCTCCGGTTCCCCATCGCGGCAAGCGTAACGAGAGCAGTTACATCCCGTTCATCGCAGCACGATTGGCCACTGCGACCGGCCGCACTGTGGAGGAGATAGCCGGCATCACCACGGCCAACGCCCAAGCCCTGTTCAACCGATGAGCGATCGCGCCTCCGTCCTGTTGATCTATACGGGTGGCACCATCGGCATGCTGGCCGACCCACGCACTGGTGTCCTGCGCCCCATGGACCTGGCGCATTTGGAGGAACAGGTACCCGAATTGGAACGCATGAACGTTCGCTTGGAAAGTGTCGCGTTCGAACGGCCCATCGACAGCAGTGACATGCGGCCGACCGATCAGGTGCGCATCGCCAGGTTGATACGCGACAACTACGAACGCTTCGATGGCTTCGTGGTACTCCATGGCAGCGATACCATGGCCTACACGGCGAGCGCGCTGAGCTATCTGCTCGAAGGCCTTTCCAAGCCGGTCATCCTCACCGGTTCGCAGTTGCCCATCGGCACGATCCGCACCGACGCGAAGGAGAACCTGATCACCGCGATCGAGATCGCCGCTGCGAAAGATGATGACGGCCATGCCATGGTTCCCGAGGTGGCCATCTACTTCGAGTACCGCCTGATGCGCGGCAATCGCACGGTGAAAGTGCATGCTGAACGGTTCGAGGCGTTCCGGTCACCCAACTGGCCTGCCTTGGCCGAGGCGGGTGTCCATATCCGCTACGATCGATCGGCCATCCTGCCGGTGCGCCAGGGCCCCTTGAAAGTGCATGAGGCCCTGGACGATCGCGTCGCGGTGATCCGCTTATTCCCGGGGATCCGTGCGGAATGGGTGCGCCATGCGCTGGCCATGCCCGATCTGCAGGCCGCGGTACTCACGACGTTCGGTAGTGGCAACGGTCCCACCGATCCGGGGTTCATCGCTGCCTTGCGCCAGGCCAGGGAGCGGGGCGTCCTGTTGCTGAACGTGACCCAATGTGTCGGTGGGCGCGTGGAGCAGGGTCGATACGTCACCAGCCGGGCCTTCAATGAGTTGGGTGTCGTTCCCGCAGCGGACATGACCATCGAAGCCGCGGTGACCAAGGCGATGTTCCTGCTTGGCAGGGGCTTGGAGGGTGAAGCCTTCGCCAAAGCCTTCGTGACGCCCCTCTGCGGGGAATCGGCCCCGGCCTAGCTGCTGGCCCTCTTTTGTACATTCGCCGCCCATCTGGAGAGATGGCCGAGTGGTTGAAGGCGCACGCCTGGAAAGTGTGTTTACCTGAAAGGGTAACGGGGGTTCGAATCCCTCTCTCTCCGCCGATCAGCCCCGCGTAAGCGGGGTTTGTTGTTCCTGGAAGGGTGCGAGCTTGCTCGCAAAGCGGACAGGAACAACAAACCCAGCCGCGCAGCGGCCAAGGCTGATCGAAGCCTCCCCCAAACGGGATGCCCTGCCATCCCCCTTTGGGATAGCCGTTCCGACGGCAATCCCCCCTCATCCCCTGGGAAAGCCCCGCCTCATCGGGGCTTCCTACTTTTGCGGCCCCCCCGACGAAGTCGGGATAAGACACATGCCCCGCATCGGCTCCATAGACCTCGGCGACTTCCCGCTGTTGCTGGCTCCCATGGAGGATGTCAGCGATCCGCCGTTCCGTGCGTTGTGCAAGAAGCACGGGGCCGACCTGATGTTCACCGAGTTCATCAGTAGCGAGGGGCTGATCCGCAAGGCAGCCAAGGGCATGAAGAAGCTCGACATCTTCGAGCAGGAGCGCCCTGTGGGGATCCAATTGTTCGGCGGTTCCGAGGATGCCATGGAGGAGGCGGCGCGTATCGCGGAAGCTGTCCGCCCGGACCTCATCGATATCAACTACGGCTGCCCGGTACACAAAGTGGTGAACAAGGGCGCGGGTGCCTGCTTGTTGCAGGATGTGGACAAAATGGTGCGCCTGACGGACAAGGTGGTGAAGGCGGTGAAGTTGCCCGTGACCGTGAAGACCCGATTGGGTTGGAACGACGCCACCAAGAACATCATGGAGGTCGCGGAACGCTTGCAGGATGTGGGCATCCAGGCGCTCAGCATCCACGGTCGCACGCGTGCCCAACTCTATAAAGGCCCGGCGGATTGGACATTGATCGGCGAGGTCAAGAACAACCCACGCATCCACATCCCCATTTTCGGCAACGGTGACATCGACAGCCCGGAGAAGGCCATTGAATACCGTGACCGTTATGGCGTTGATGGCTTGATGATCGGTCGCGCCAGCATCGGGCATCCGTGGATCTTCAACGAGATCAAGCA
>JBDTNF010000257.1:0-8305 GCA_039933875.1 Flavobacteriales bacterium
AGTGGGAAGGTGGGCCAGTTGAGTTGCAGGAAGTAGGTGCTCACGGTACGCACGCTGAGGAAGCCCTCGGCATCGATGCGGAAGCGGAACTGGTACTGGGTGGCGCCGGTCACCGGGCGGGCATGCACGTAGTTACCGTTGCCCCACTTGCGGGTGCTACCGCAGCTCAGGGTCGGGTTACCCGGGATGTCCATCAACTTGGTGAGCGGGCAGGCTGCGGCCACTGGATCGATCTTGAAGCGGCAGGCAGGGCCCCAGTTGTAGTTCACGTTGTTGATGCGGCAGCGCACGCGCACGTTCATCAGCACGTTGGCCGGGATCTGGCTGGTGGCTGCCCAGTTGTTGATCTTCATGTGGCAGGCGCGGTCGGCGTTGTCCGGTGCGAAGCCGTCGCTCACGTCGTGGCTGCGGAACCGGCGGAAGCTGAAGCCACCGTTGGGATTGTAGATCCAGGTCTCGTAACCGGAGGTGGCCTCGGCCGGGGTATTGCCCGCGTTCCACACGTTGCTCACGTTGGTGTTGGGGTTCACCACGAAGTACTCACCGGTCACCCAATCGAGCTTGTCACAGCTGGTGTAGATGGCCTGGGTGATGTTCGGTCCCATGGGCACGGTGAAGCCTTCGCCACCGGCGATCTGGCTCACAGAACCACTGGTGAAGTTGTTCCTGTTGTCGATCAGGCGGGTGTTGGCGGGGTAGGCACCCGGCAGCACCACGTTGCTCGCGCGCAACACGTAACCGCCCATGCCGTTGCCACCGCTGTCGAGCACCTTGAGGTAGTAGCTACCGTTGGGCACGCACACAGGCATGGTACCGACCTGGTTCGGTGGTATCGGGTCGATGCCCGAGAGGACCAACACGTTGGTGCCTTGCTCGCGTACCTCCCAGGTCACCTGGCTCGGGTTCGCATCGTTCTGGAACTCGATCAACAGGTTCTGGGTGCAAGCCGCTGAGGTACACACGCAGCTGCCGTTGATCTCACCCAGGACGAAGCCGGGAGCAGCGCCGTTCGCATCACAGATGCTGCCGATCACGCCGAACACGGTGGGGCAGTTGTCGGTGTTGTCCGCCACATAGTTGGCAGGCTGCGAACAGGCCATCTGCGAGACCGCAGGGTTGCCGAAGCCATCACCATCCGCATCGGCATACCACGTGGTGGCTTGCGTCACGGTGATGGTGAAGGTGCACGGTGTATTGGTGCAGCCGTTGCCATCGGTGTAGTTGTAGGTGATCAGGTTGGCCCCGATGCTGGCCGTGGCGGGGTTGAAGTTGTTACCGCTCACACCCGTACCGCTGTAGGTGCCACCGGAAGGCGTCGCACCGGTCAAAGCGAAGGTCGCATCGCTGGAACAGACCGTGAAGTCCGCCGGGCAGGCGATCGTTGGCAACGGGTTCACCGTGATGCTGGCCTGGCTCGTGGTCTGGCAACCGGTAGGCGAGGTGGTGGTCACCGTGTACGTGTTCGGTCCCACAGGCATGTTCGTCACACCGATGGCTCCAACGCTGTTGTTGGCACCGCTGTAGCTGGTCGCGCCGAAGGTTCCGGTACCAGCGGTAACGGCCATGGTGTAGTTGCCGACCAAGGCACGAGCGATACTCAACTGGAAGTTGGTGACACTGCCCTGGTCCAGGCCGGCGTCATCGCCAACGAACAGGGTCCAAGTGCCATTCACTGGACAACCGGCAAGTGGCGTGGCTGGGATCGCGAACGTTCCACCACTCGCAGGACCCGCACCCGTGAGGACCGGAGGTGTGGTGACGGTCCCTTCCGGACTCCATGTGCCGGTGATGTCACTCATGGTCACGGAAGCGAGCGTGTTGATGTTCGTACCGCCCCCAGGAGTGAGGAACACGGTGTTCAGGAAATTGTCACCACCGATACCGTTGTCCGAGGTAAGTTCCATGGTACCACAGTTGCCCGGTCCGATCAGGAAAGCATCGATGTCAGCATTGAAGGTATGTGTGATGCTCATCGTCACGCTGATGGTGTTGGCCGCGCTGATCGTGCCGAACCCACCGGACAGCGCCAGGGGAATGGTCGCGCCTGTGTTGATGTTATCCGGGATGGCGACGTTTACCGTGCCGCTGTTGTTGGAGATGTTGAAGCTCGTGGGGCTTGCCGTGGTGGTCAGGGTCGCCGGGGTACCGAAGCACACTGGAGTAGCCGGTGTCGCGACCGTGTTCGCCGTGACCGCTGACGCCACCGTCACCGTGATGGTGTTGGTTCCCTGGCACAGCGCAGGCGCAGGCGTGGTACCCGTAACGGTGTACGTGGTGGTGATGGTCGGGCTCACCGAAACAGGTGTGCCCACGCCACCACCGGGGCTCCACGTGAAGGTGGTGCCGGGTATATCGCTCGTGGCGCTCAAGCTCACCGAGCCCGCACCGCAGATCAAGCCGCCGTTGGTGGTGGCCGGTGTGATCACTGGTACCGGGTTCGCTGCGACCGTCGTGCTGGCCGTTGCCCCTGCACCGCCGCAACCATCATTGATCACCACGCTCCACAGACCGGCGATGTTCGCCACGATGGTCGGCGAGGCGCTCGGCCCAGTGACCACGTTGTTCGGGTTGGTCCACGTGAAGGTGTACGGTCCGCCGCCACCCAGCGGAACAGCCGTCAGGGTCACGCTACCACCCGTGCAGAAGCCCGGTGTGGCTGGCGTGATGTTCGCCTCGGTAGGTCCGATCGGCGGATTGGCACCGAGGATGACCTGCGAGGCTGGCGAGGTGCAACCGTTGAGGCTTACCGTTACCGAGTAGGTCTCACCACCCGCCTGCACGTTCTGCGCGATCGGGTTGCCGATCGTCGTCGAGGTCAGGTAGGTGTTGGGGGTCCACAAGAAATCGGCTTGGTTCGGGGTGAAGGAGATCACCTGGCCGTCCACAAGGCTCGCTGTGGCGAAGCTGTACTGAAGGGCGGTCGTTGCGGTATAGTTCAAACCCACGGTCGCGCTGGCTCCAGCATCATTGGCTGCCTGGCCACCACCGAAGAGGACATCCTGGTACACGAAGTAGATCACCCCTGTGACCAGATCGAGTTGCACCTGGAAGGTCGCGATCTCACCCTCCACCGTAGCACTGAAGTGTCCCCACTGATGCCACTGGATGATGAAGAGGTTGCCGCTTTGCTGGGTGTAAACGTTCGAGGTGGAGAGATTGTCCAGGTCATCCCAGAACGGGGCCAGGAAGGCGTTCCCTGCGGTGTTCGCGGTCGACGGCAACGCAACGTTACCATTGGTCACATCAAGCGTTGTGGAGCCGAAGACCAGTGCCCCGTTGCTGCCGACCCGGGCAGTCGTATACGCTGTTCCATTGTAGAGGAATCCAGCACCAGGGATGGTGATGTTGCCCTCCACATCGTCACCTACGATCCCGGTCACGGGTGTTCCGCTGCCGCTGATGTCGATGAAGCTCGCACCGCCTGCGCCCATGGTATATCCACTCACGGGTGCGGTAGCGTTCAACTGGCTGTTCTGCCCGATGCACACCGGGTTCGGTGTGGCGGTCGCACTGGTGATGACCGGGGTGTTCGTTACCGATACAGGAACGGTTCCCGTGCCTGTGCACCCATTGAGGGTCGCGCTGAACGTGTAAGTTCCGGTGGCTGCGGTGGTCACAGCGGGTATCGTCGGGTTCTGCGCGGGACTGGTGAACGTATTGGGTCCTGTCCAACCGAAGGTGGTGCCGATGTCGGTACCACCGAACAGGTTCAGGGTCTGTCCGGCGCAGGCGGTGCCTGCGGTCGGGATCGCCGTCGGCACGGGTTTCACCGTGATGTTGGTACTGTTGCTGGCGATTGCGGTACCGCATACATCGGTCACGACGCAACTATAGGAACCACCGGTGCTCACGATGACGCTGGAGGTGGTCGCACCACCCGGACTCCACAGATACGTGTATGGTCCAACACCACCGCTCGGCGTGGCCGTCAGGGTCACGGGCGTGTTGGCACAGAACGCCGGGGGATCGATCGGACCCACGGCTGCGGTCCAAAGTCCGTCAGACACGGTTACTACAGTGCTGGCCGTTTGCGGGCAGCCGTTCGCCGTGAAGGTGACCGTGTAGGCCTGGGTGCTGGCCACGTTGATCGCCAATGGGTTGGCGATCGTGGCGTTGTTCAAGTACGTGTTCGGCGTCCACAGGATGCTCGCCATCGTGGCCGAGGTTGGGCGCCACATGTAGAACCGGCCAGCGGCGGGTTGTCCGGCGTTGGCATTGTTCGCTGTCGCCGTGCTCACCGTGTTGGACGAAACCGTCACGCTTTGGAAGTTGGCCGCAGCGGAAGTCATGCCCACAGAGGCCGACATCGTCGCCGACCCCATGTCTCCGTAGCGATAAGCGATCATGCCGTCCTCATAGAGCCAGGCTTGGAAGGTGCTGTTGGCCGGGCCCGTGGCGTTCTTCGGGATGGTCACCAACCACTGCACGATCAGGATCCTGTTCGGCGCCGAGCCGATCACCTTGGAACTCACGCTGCCGTTGGTTCCTGTGGCTACATCGTCCCAGTAAGGATAGAGCTTGGGGATGTTGGTGGTGCTCGCCACGGCGTTGGCCGCTTGTGCGGTGGGGGTTCCCAGGCCGAGGCGCAGGAAGCCATCAGGCGTTACCCCGAAATCGGTGTAGTCCACGTTGTTGAACTTGAACGTGAAACCGATCGGGAATGAACCGAAGCCGTTATTATCCTGGGCGCTGGCGATCCGTTCGGTGGCGCCGTTCATGAGGTCGAGCTCGGCGCCGGTGCCGGTGTAGAAGGTGTAGGCGTTGGTGGAGGTGCCGATCGTGGCCGAGGCCAGCAATTGGCTGCTACCATTGGCGCAGATCGTGGCCGGTTCGGCCCAGGCCGCAACGGCTATGGGCGTGGGTGCGGCGGGGATCACGAACGTACCGAGCGGCGTGTTGCATCCTGGGCCACCGACGCCGGGGTACAACAGGAACACCTGTACGCTCTGGCCGGTGATGAAGGGTCCGATGGAACCCGTCGCAGGGGTTGGGCTGCCGAACCCATCGTCGTTCACCACTTGCGCGGCCACGGCGGTGCCGCCGTTCACCGAGTACATCACGGTGGTGCTCGTCTGGTCACCCAAACTGATCACTTCCCAATCGATGAGGGTGGAGCATGAAGGGCTGAGTTGCGCCACGCCTTCCGCACCGCTGCATGCCTCGTCGCATTTCACCTCGAAGGTCCAGGGGGCAGGTGCCTGCGTACCGTCGGGCACGGTCAGGCCGTCCTGGCAGGAGCCGCTTCCGTTCGAGGTCACCTCGATATGGATATACTCGCTCAACGAGGTGATCACTCCGTTGAGCGTTGTATTGGTCAATGGGTTGGCACCGGTCAATGATGGATAGGTATTGTCCGGACCATCGTAGATGTAGAGGTTATCGCCGAAACCGATCGCGCCGCTCAGGAAGGTGAGTTTCAGGTTCTCACCGCTGGAGGTGGTGTGGAAGGTCCACTGCTTCACCTCGTTGTTCTTGTAGCAGAAGCCGACCACGTTCAGCGGCGTGCCGCATACGATGTTCTGTGGGCAGTTGCTGGTGTAATCACCCAGCACCGTGCTGCAGGCTGGAGCAACGGAACTCGCGATGGTGATGTTCACCGTGGCTGTGGTAGCGATGCCAGGGATCGTGAAGGGAGCACCGGCGGCAAAGGGTCCACCGGGAAGGGTGATCGGCGAGCCGCCGTTCACCGTGTACACCACGTTCGCTGTGGCAGCGTTCCCCGCATCCATTGAGCCGAGGATACTGAACGTGCCACCTCCGCAGTTGTCCGCGATGCTGGTCACCTGGCCGGTCACAGGAGTGCACCAGCAGTTGGCCGAGACCGTCAGCGTGAACGCGCTCAGGTCGGAGCCTACGAAGTGACCGGCCATAACGATATAGTAGAGCGTGTTCGGAGAAACCGGGAGGGGGTTCACGTCCTCAGCACCCGTCGTGCAGGTGGCGTTCAATCCGATCGAGCTGCTCAACGTGCCCGAGCACCCAGTGGGTTCACAATCATCGTTCTCCCCGACAACGGTCGTTTGGTCAGCGGCGAAAACAATTAGGTGACTGTCGCCAGCGGCACCGCAAAGCCCAATGGTGAGCTGCGTGGTGCAGGAGCTCGTCATCACGCTCCAGATCTTGTCACGACCCGGAACGAAGGACTGCGAGTTGGTATAACAATTGGCCGCGAGGTTGTCGTTCCCGGTCGACGTGAAGGTCGATACCAGGGAAGTGATCGGGATGGCATTCGCGAACGTGTCACCCGGAGGGGCACCGGTGACCGTGAAGGTCCAGTTGGTGCAACTCACCGGTCCACCAAGAGCGTTCAGGGGCACGATACTCCAATTGTGAGCTCCCGGGGCCAGCACGGCCAAATACGTAAGACCCGCTTGCGTGGCGACCAAGCCGCCATCGACGTACACTCTGTATTGCGTAGCGTTCGGTGCGGCAGGCCAGCTCAATGTCACACCTGCACCCTGGCACACCGTACCACCGTTGGTGGGCGCCGTTGGGCTGGCGATGCAGGTCGGGATGTTGGTGTTGAACGAGACCTGGATCCAGGTGCTGGTGGCCGTGGGCGAGGTGCATGAACTGCGCACGTACGCGGTGTAGGAATTGTTCACGGCCAGCGCGGTGGAGGTCGCAGGTGTGCCGAGTACGTTCCCGAAATCGGTACGACCTGCCGGGCCCGAGCCGGGCAGCCCGCTGGTGCGGATCTCCCAATCGTAGCTGGCCGAGCCGTTGTCGGTCCAGTTGATCGTGGCGGCCGTGGTGGTGAGGCCACTGATGGTCAAGCCACCCACCGGTGCGAAACAGGTCACAGGCACGCAAGCGCCCATGCCGGTTTTGCCCAGCACCCAGTTCGAGGTGGGGCCGGAGAGCGCCATACCGCTGATGGTGCCATTGTCCGCGATCGGAGCAGCGGCCAGATCGGTCACGCTGGTCAAGCCGGCGTTATTGCCACCCGCAGTGCCCTGGTTCAACTGGTAGTAGGCCATCAGCCCACTTTCATCACCACAGTATAGGGTGTTCATTTGGGTGGCGATGGTCGCCTGGCTCAGGGCGATGTTCCAGATGCGCACCTCATCGATCTTGCCGATGAAACCACGTGTGTCGCTCTGCGACCAGAGGCCGATCTGGACCGGGGTGGTCGGTGCGGAAGCGATAGGGGCCGCAACACCGGTGGTGGTCGCCGGGGTCAATTGCACACCGTCCTTGAAGAACTTCATCGCAGTACCGTCGAAGGTGCCCGCAACGTGCTGCCAGGTGTTCAGGGTCAGCACACCCGTGGAACTGATGATCTCGTGCCAGGCCGCGCCCGTGCCGATATTGAAGCTCAACGTACCGTTGGCACCGCAACGCAGCACATAGCCCTTGGTGTCCGGAGCCTCCTTGTTGATGATGCTGCCTTCGAAGGAACCGCTCCGCCAGGCGGTGGGGTAGATCCAGGCCTCCAGTGTGAGTTGTGTGCCGGTAATGTCCGTTGAAGCCGTGTTCGGAATGCTCACCCGGTCGTTCACGCCATCGAAGCTCAGGGCGTTCTGGCCGTTGGTGGCACAGTCGAAGTTGTAGGTGCCCAGGTTCACATCGCAGGTGGGATCACCATTGCGCAACAGGCTCACGACCACGTTCGTGTTGCTGGCGAATGGCCCGATCTGCCATGTTCCCAAACCCACGCCGAAGTCGGCGCCGGGGTTCAAGGGATAATTGCTCACCACATCCACGCCCGTTGCGCCGCTGAGATCGGTCACGGTCACGTCCAGGAAGAACTGGTTGCTGCCGCAATCCTGAACATAGTTCACCGAAGCGGTTGGCGGGAAGCAGGTCGGTACCGTGAACTCGTATGCACCCACATCGTTACCACGGGCCGCGCAGGCCAGATCGATGGTGATATAGGCCGGTACCGGTGTAAAGCCGGTGGCATCCACGATCGCGGCTTGCGGGATGAAGCCCAGCAAGAGCGGGTCGCCGTCGATGTTCGCGGTGGCTTGTGCCACGGCTCCCTGCCATGCTGCGCTGTTCAGGCGGGTGGTCGTGCCCGAAAGAACAGCGAAGCCCGTCACGTTCGCATCATTCGGCAGATACAGGTTGTTGTTGCTGGCTGCGGAACTCACCCCGAGCACAGTGGCGCTGTTGGTATGCACCAGGCAATAGTGGCGCGCGGTGGCGTTACTGTGCGTGGTTGTGTTGGAGAAGATGTTGTTACGGATGTTCAGCGTGGCCGCGGTCGCCGTGGTGGTGGTCTCGAAGCAGGTGTTGGAATGCGCGATCGCCGTTCCCCCGATCACCACAGTGTTGTGCCAAACGTCGTAGGTGGTGGTGC
>JBDTNF010000258.1:0-37314 GCA_039933875.1 Flavobacteriales bacterium
GGACCGTCCAGTTGTGCAGGCCCTCCTTGCGTGCGACAGGGTCCAGGAAGAGCGCATCGCAAACCAGATCATCGAGCCCGTTCAGATCCACTGGCTTGGTCATGTGCAGTTCGATGCTATCCGCACCATCATGCACACTCACATCACCCAGGATGTTGAGTTGGTCCACCAGGTCAAGCAAGTTCGTCGTGATCATGCCGGTACCCTGCATGGATCAAGCCAAAAATGATGTGTGCGCATTTCGCGTCCCGCGTAAGCCCTCACCACCTGTCGCGATCAGGGGCTTACCGGCTCGGATCCCGCAATTCCAGCAAGGGAACCGGGCGCGGCGTCATCCGTTGGCCCACGCGGTGTTGACCGCCAACCAGCCCTGCTCGGTACGACCCATCACCGAGGCTGCTCCTGTGGCGTAGGGTCCGGATATTCGGCCTCTGCCTTCTTATAGAGAACCGCGGTAATGACGGCGAACAGCACCAACAACCCGATGATGATCCAGCCGATGGAACGGGCAGCAGGCATGTCGGTGCCTTTGTGGTCCTCCAACGCATGGGGGAGATGCTGGTCCGTGGGATTGAAGTGCTTGTCCTGTGACATGGCGTTCGATTTTTAGTGATCGGTGCGTCCGTGGTAGTTGACCGGACCGTTCATGGGATCGTGTTGTGGCTTGTTCGCACCGACCCGGTCAAAAAGTCATCCGGCTCGGACCGGTATGTCCCAACAGCATGCCTCACGCAGGGATGCACGCGCGCACCCCATCGATCCCATACACCGCGACGCAGTGGGGCAGCGGATCTCCGCCAACGATCGTGCAGCTTTTTCCCCGCGCGGGGCGCTCGTGCCACGATCGATGACCCAATAAACGGTCGGACGCATTATTCTAAGATGCGATCCACGAATGGCTTGCGATCTGACAACGCCGATCACGAACACTCGAACAAGCATGTTGACCTCCGATCTTATCGCGCACCTGCACGAGCAGGAACGCCTCTTGTGGCGACGTCATGGGGTCCGCCTAATGGTCGACAAGGTGACAGCTGATGGGCAGAACATACTGTGTTCCACCTGCCAGTTGAGGCGATCGCTCTTCCTACCGGCCCTTCGTGATCATGCATTGATCTCCCTTGCGCACGAGGCTTTGAGGCCCCTATACCTGTTCGGCATGAGGCCATTGGTCACCGTGGTGATGAAGAACGCCGTCAGACCGTTCGCGGCCTTGGAGAAGGCCGATCCTTTCCACCTGCACAGCGCGTTGCACGCGGCGGGTATCCGCGCTGTGGACCAGCACTCAGCCCCGCGCGCCGTGGTAGCTAGTTGATCAACCTGATCACCATCGGCATGGTGTTCCATTTCACACCGAAACACAACCGACCATGAAACCCTCCACCAAGAGATCTGCGAGCAAGGCGAACGGGACGTACAAGGAAGAACCCAAACTTTTCAAGACCGGCAACGACCTCCCCAAGAAGTCGCGCATCGAGACCATTGCGTTGGTCAATAAACGCCTGGCCGATGCCATCGACCTGCACATGCAGATGAAACAGGCCCATTGGAACGTGAAGGGCCCCAACTTCATCGGCTTGCACGAACTCTTCGACAAGATCCATGAGGCGACCGGAGAATACGTGGACACCATCGCGGAGCGCGCTGTGCAGCTCGGTGGCATCGCTGAAGGAACCGTGCGCATCTCCGCCAAGCGCACGCTGTTGCCGGAATACCCGCAAGGCATCGCCGAAGGGCCTGCTCATGTGGATGCGGTATCCAACGCACTCGCCGCGTTCGGTCATGAGGTGCGACAGAGCATTGATGAGGCCGATGAGTTGAACGATGCGGACACCGCGGATATCTTCACCGAGGTGTCACGCGGCATCGACAAGTGGCTCTGGTTCGTGGAGGCGCACGCACAGGCCGCGAAATAGGAAAGCGCAGTGGAGATCGCTATCGCGCTCGTGCAATTGGAGATCGCCCCCGGCGAGCCGCTGAAGAACCTCGCACGCATGGACCGCTTCGTGCGCGATGCGAAAAAACGCGGGGCTGATCTTGTCGTGTTCCCTGAGGATGCCGTCTGTGGCCCACTCGATGGCCAGGTCGCCTTCGTGGCGCACGCCGCTGAATACCTGGTGCATTTCCAACAGCTGGCGATGAAGCATGCCATAGACATCGTGCCGGGCAGCTGGACGGGGGAAGAGAACGGACTGTTGTACAACCAGGCGCACTACATCAACGCGGACGGATCGATCGCCGGTGCCTACCGCAAGATCAATTTATGGGAGACCGAAAAGACCCGACTCGCGCCCGGAACGCTTGCTTCCGTGTTCCCAACGCGCTGGGGTCGGGTCGGATTGATCATCTGCTGGGACATTTCCTTCCCCGCGATGTTCGCAGCAATGGTCGCACAAGGTGTCGAGCTGGTGATCGCCCCGACCTACTGGTCGTTCACCAAACCCGCGGACCAGGTGGACGAGGTCGTGGACGACGAGATCCTCCTGATCGATTCGCTCTGCACAACACGCGCGTTCGAGAACAACATCCTCCTCGCCTACTGCAATGCGGCCGGCGAACTGAGTATCCCGGGGGGCGGCGATACCGTGCTTTCAGGTCGCTCACAGATCACCCACCCGCTCGAGAAAGTGGTGTGCAAAGCGGAAGGCAACAAGGAGGAGATGCTGCTGGCACGCGTGCATCTTGCCCCTGCACCGACCCTCGCACCTGCATAAGTCCGGGCGATGGCCTTTGGCGGGCCGCACCCTCGAAGTCGATGCATCGCGGGCTTGTCGCACGGCACCATCACCTGCTCCGTTCACAAGGCAACTGTGGACCCAAGTGCGCATCTGGCTCCAATAGGGCCTACCTTGAGCCTCGCGTTCTTGATCGTCCTCACGCCAAACGGTGGCAAGCTCGACCAGCGGAGACCCCACCTACCATGAACCTCGCCACCCCGGCATTGCACGATCTGGCCTCACGGCTGCTGCAGCGAGAGAGCGAAGCGGGCAATGAAGCACACACCACTCCCGTGCTGCGGGTGTGCGGGAAATTCGGTGTGGTCCTCACCAGGCTGGCCGGTGCCGCCGGTTTTCGATCACTCCTTTCGCGTGCGCTCGCGCTCGCCCAGGCCGAAGTGCCCTGGCTTACCACCGTAACGGTGCTGCCCGACGGAACACTGGAAGGTTTCTCATCGGGGAAGCCTGGCAGCGATGCGGACGAAGCGACCAAAGGCGGTGTGATACTTGTCGCTCAATTGCTCGGCCTTCTCCTTGTCTTCGTCGGCGAATCGTTGACCCTTCAGCTGGTCAAGCAGATCTGGCCGGAAGTATCCACGAGCAGCGCAGTGCCTAACAAGGCCCACAAACCATGACCAAACGCTCCAAAGTCGCCATAAATAAATTGCCCACCGGTGTTCCCGGGTTCGATCAGATACTGGGCGGTGGGCTCCCGGAATTCTCCTTCAACATCATCGCGGGCACACCGGGTTGCGGCAAGACCACATTGGCACACCAGATCGCCTTCGCCAACGCGACCGATGAGCGCCCGGCATTGTATTTCACCATACTCGGCGAACCGGCCTTGAAGATGTTGCGCTACCAGCAGCAGTACGACTTCTACAACGAGGTCCAGATGGGCACGGCCATCCGCTTCATCAACCTGAGCGAAGTTGTACTGAAGGGCGATTGGGATGAGGTACTCGCTGCCATCGTGAACGAAGTGGAAGCCGCGAACCCCGCGATCGTGGTGGTTGATTCGTTCCGCAGCCTGGTGCGCAAGGGGCTTCCCGAAGCCAGCGAAATGGACCTACAAGGCTTTGTGCAACGTTTGGCCATGCACCTTACCAGCTGGCAGGCCACCACCTTCCTGCTGGGAGAATATTCCGAAGCCGAACTCCGCGGTGATCCGGTCTTCACCGTAGCGGACGGATTGATCTGGCTGCACCAGAGCATGAACCGCAACAGCATGGTGCGCAAACTGCAAGTGATGAAGTGCCGTGGGCAGGAGACGCTGCCGGGCATGCACATCTTCCGCATCACCAACGCGGGGCTGCAAGCCTTCCCGCGCATGCTCGGGCTCGGGCCCTTGCAGAACCAGAAGCGCACCGGACGGCGGCTGTCCATGGGTATCGCCGCACTGGACGTGATGATGGGCGGCGGGATCCCCGAGGGCGATAGCATCCTCGTAGCCGGTCCGAGCGGTACGGGAAAGTCCATCCTGTGCACCCAGTTCATCGCCGAAGGCTTGCGACATGGCGAAGCGGCCATCATCGCCGTGTTCGAAGAGCGGCCCGCCGAATACACCTCCCGCGCGACCACCTTCGGCCTGGACCTGGACGCTGCGCGAACGAACGGCAAGCTCGAGATCCTTTACCTGCGGCCGCTGGACCTGACGGTGGATGAAGCACTTTTCGAGATCATGAACGCCGTGAAACGCCTGGGTGCAAAGCGCTTGGTGATCGATTCGCTGGCCGGTTTCGAGCGTGCGCTCGCGCCCGATTTCCGCGAAGACTTCGAGGAGTCGCTCTACCGCATGTTCGTAGCGCTCACCGGCCACGGCGTCACCATCCTCAGCACCCTGATGCTGGAGGAATCCTTCGTGAAACCGCCAGCGAGCAACTACAGCATCTCCTTCCTCACCGACGACATCATCCGCCTTCGCTATGTGGAGATCGACGGTGTGATGCGCAAGATCCTCATGGTGTCCAAGATGCGTGGCGGCGATCACAGCAAGGTCATCCGCGAATACACCATTACCTCCGAGGGCATGGCGATCAGCACGGCGCTGCTCAATGGATACAGCGGTCTCACCTCCGGCTTGCCGGTGAGCACGGAACGGACGGACAAGGCCTAGCGAGGCGGATATCATGAGTACGGACATGCCAACAAATCCCGCTACGAAGGCGCTGGACCAAGGTGTGTACCAGGCCGTGATGAACCACGCTCCATGGCCCATGGTGGAAGTGGAAGGCATGGCTCATGTGGTGCGGTCCGTGAATCCGGCCTTCTGCAAGTTGCTGAACAAGCAGGACCAGGACATCATCGGCAAGGCCCTGGCTGATCTGGTGCCGCAGGACAAGCGCATCCTGCCGCTGCTGGACCGTGTGTTACGCACGGGTGAGGCTGCAGTCCACGCCGAAGTGGAGCGCGTAGCGCCGAACCCGATCTTCTGGTCGTACACGTGCTGGCCCATCCAAGCGGGGACCGCCCGACGCACCGGCCTCATGATCCAAATAACGGAGACAGGTGCCTTCCATGAGCAGACCTCCGCCATCAACGAGGCCCTGCTGATCAGTTCGGTGCAACAGCACGAGCTCACCGAGGTGGCCGATCGCCTGAACGAGCGATTGACCGAGGTGATCACGGAGCGCGAGCTGGCGCAGGACCTCTTGCGCCGCAACCACGAGACCTTCTTCAACCTGATCGAACATGCCCCGTTCGGCATCTATGTCGTTGATGGACGATCACGCATACAGCAGGTGAACGCTGCGGCGCGTGCCGTCTTCGCCCATGTGGATCCGTTGCTCGGCCGGGATTTCGCCGAAGCCATACATGTGCTTTGGGGTGAGCCCTTCGCGAACGAGGTGATCGCCCACTTCCGCAACACCCTGCTCACGGGCACACCCTTCGCCAGCCCTGATTCCACCCAGCAACGTCTCGACATCAAGGCCAGGGAGACCTACGATTGGAAGATCGTGCGTATCAACCTGCCCGATGGAGAGTTCGGCGTGGTGTGCTATTTCTATGATATCAGCACGTTGAAGCAGGCGCAGGAATCGCTGCAGGAGGCTGACCGGCACAAGAGCGAGTTCCTGGCGACGCTCGCGCACGAGTTGCGCAATCCGCTCGCGCCGTTGCGCAATGGGCTCGAACTTCTTTCGCTCGATGAACAGGACAAGGCCACCCGCGACCAGGCGCACGGCATGATGAAACGACAGCTTGACCAGATGGTGTTGCTGATCGACGACCTCATGGACCTCAGCCGCATTTCGCGCGGCACGGTCGATCTGCGGCTGGAAAAGATGGACCTGCGCACCGCGCTGCACCAGGCGGTGGAGACCAGCCGCCCGTTGATCGAACGACAGGGCCACGATGTGGTGCTCGAGTTCTCCGCTACGCCGATCTTGGTGGAAGGTGATGCCATGCGCCTCACGCAGGTCTTCACCAACCTGTTGAACAACGCGGCGAAATACACCGATCACGGCGGGTCCATCACCGTGCGCACCGATGTGGCCGCGCACGAAGCCAGGATCACGGTGGAGGATAACGGCATTGGCATAGCCCCCGATCAGCTGGCGAAGGTGTTCGACATGTTCGCACAGGTGGAGCGCACCAACGATCGCGTGCAGGGCGGCCTGGGCATCGGCCTGAACATCGTGAAACACCTGGTGAGCATGCACGGCGGCCGCATTGAAGCCAATTCCGACGGTCTGGGGAAGGGGAGCAGCTTCACCGTGGTGCTACCGCTGGCCCCACCGCCCGCCGAGCCCAAGGTGACCGCGCCGGCGATCACCGCAACGACCGCGGTGGTCCCGCTTCGCATACTTGTCGTTGACGACAATGAGGATGCCGCCCTGATGATGGCCATGCTGCTGGGCAAGGCGCGCCATGAGGTGCGCATTGCGCACAACGGAGAACAAGCGCTGGAAGTGGGCGCCCAGTTGCTCCCGAACGTGGTGCTCATGGACCTCGGCATGCCGGTGATGAACGGATACATAGCCTGCCAGCATATGCGGCGCACAGCGTGGGGTAGCGCCGCCTTGATCGTCGCCCTCAGCGGTTGGGGCCAGGAAGAGGACCGCCGAAAGACAGCCGTATCCGGCTTCGATCATCACCTGGTGAAACCGATCGCGAGCGTGACGCTCGCCGCTTTGATCGCCGAAGCGCGGACCCCGTGACCTGCTGCTCCTGATGCCAGCGGGCCGGAATGATCAGTACATCGCGAGCAGCACGAGACAACCGAACGCGAGAAGGGGGATCAACCAGGAGACCTGCCGTTCGCTCAGTCGGAACCTGTACCACCTGAACCAGCGCGTGATCATGGGTGGGAGATCGCGATGCGATGAGCGCGGGTTGAACGCAAGTACGCTGTGCATGTATGGTCGGCAATGAAAGGCATGATGTTCAAGTGCGTGGGTTGGTGCATTCCATGATCCCTGATCGGGATCGTGGAGGGGAGCGGTACGCGAACGCCCGGCGTTGTGCCGGGCGTTCGCGTGCCCATCTGCGGATCCGGTTCGTGCGCGTTGCTCAGCGGGTGCCGCTGGTGTTTGTAGTCCCCTTCGACCCCACGGCATCGTTGCCGGGCTTGCGGTCGTCCTGGCCTTCGGCGGTTATTGGTCTGGCATCCCCCGTTTCGTTCTGCTGACGATCGTTGGCGCTGTGGTTCGGCTTCACGGTCGTGTCAGCCGTCGCGGTCGGCACCTGGGCCTGCTCTGCTGTACGGCGTACATCCGCCGCCGCCTTGTGCGCTTCCACGTTCGGCGTGTGCTCGCGACCTTGCTCGTGGTTCGGCGTCTTGGGAGCGTTCCCCTCGCCTGCGTTCGTGGAAGGTTGCGTACCCGGCTTCGTGCTGTCGGCGGGGGGGACGTTCGTGGTCTTGTTCTGCTCTGACATGTTGATCGGGTATTTGCCCCAGCTCTAACAGCGGGATGGGTTTCTGTGAAGGGCCTGTCCGTTGATCGGAACTTCAACCGCGCACACTTCCGGGTTGAGCAGATCGCGATCCACGGCTGCTCGAACGCGGCGCACACTCGCCGATCGGCGCGGAGAAGCCCACGCATCAAGGCGTTCAGGAAGGACCGTCCGTTCCACGCCAACGCCAGTGCCTGTTGCCCGTTGTGGAGCAGGTACCACGATCGTGGCGGCCAAGGGCAACCTGCTGGGGACCGGGTTGCACGCCCGGCGGACGATCCGGGGGCCTGAACGAAGATCACCCCGGCACCCTGCGGGTTCGCTGGGGCCGGGGTGACCGTATGACCGGGCGCAGGGGCGCTCAGCTCTTGTAGCCGCCGTTAGCGGTGGCGCGCGCTTCGCTCGCTGCATCCTTCACGCGGTCCTTCGCGGTATTCGCGGTGTTCTTCGCTTTTTCGGCAAGGTCTTCCGCGTCACCTTTCAGTTTGTCGATGAGCTCGTTCCCCTCTTCCATCATATCGGAGAGCCGAGCCTTCAGGTCACTCCCCTTCTTCGCCAGTTTCTTGCGGGTCTCCTTACCGGATGCTGGTGCGAGCAACAGGCCCAATGCAGCGCCGGCGGCGAGTGCGGTGAGGGCGATGGCGATGGTGCTTTTTGTGGACATGGTCGTTGTGGTTTTTAGTTTTGGGAATGTGTTGAACGTCGGTATTCAACGCGCATGCCAACCACGGCTCCGACCTTCCCGTTACCTAGAACGACGCAGTCCTTCATTGTCCAAGGGTGAGCCACAGCTGGCAGGGAGCGTCCAGAGGTCGGCAGTGCTTTCCCCATGTTCGTGGAACCTGCTCCACAGGAGACACAACTGTCGATAGGTCATCGCGTGTTGGCCGGGGTTCGCAGAACATCAAGCACAGCGGAAGAGAGCGCAGTGCGGGGTGCGGTCAGTATCATGTGGCCGGAGAATTGCCGCACATCGTGCAAATAGCAATCGCATGCGCGCTACCAATGATGATCCACGGACGGCAGGTCTGGACCGTGATACCGAAGAGGGAGGCTATCTGGATTTCAGCACATTCATGGATGGCTTCGTGGATGACGTGAAGGGCTATGTGGATTCACAGAAACACTATCTCACCTTACACGCGACCGAGAAGGCCAGCACTCTTATGGGCAAAGCCTTGCAGCATATTGTGCTGTTCGCCGCGCTCAGCATGGCCCTTCTTTTCTTGAACGTCGCTTTGGCGTTCTACCTCGGCGACCTCCTTGCTTCCCGGCCATTGGGCTTTGTCCTCGTGGCAGGGTTCTATCTGCTCCTGCTCGGTGTGTTCCACCTGTGGTGGACCAACGGTGGGAGGGATCGCTTCGTGCTCGAACGCATCAACGACCTGAACGACAATGACCAATAGGTACAAGAGCCTTGAGGACTTCCGCACTGCGAAGATCCAGGTACGCCAGGAGCGTGACCACCACGCGAGGAACATCTCCAACCGATGGGCGCTTTTGCGAGAGCCACAAACCCGTGGCGCCTTGTTGCGCGATGCGGTGGGCGACGTGCTGCGGAGTTGGAAACCATACCGTCGGGTCCATGACGTGCTCAACGGGCACATTTCCGGATCCACAGTGGCGGCGGTCGGCATGGCGGTCGCTTCCATGCAACGCGGCATTGGCAAGCGTCTGCTCTATTCAGGCATCAGCATGTTGCTGGGCAAGGCCATCGGCAACAACGACGACCGCGGGTCGGGCTTGCTGTCCACTCTGGCATCGGCCGTAGGGGGTGTTGTGCGGCGCATGCGCGAGCGCAAGGCGGAGCGTGAGGAGGAGGAGGAGCTCCAGCCCCGATCGTCATCCTAAGCGGTTGACCGACCTGGTGGCGATCGTGCGCTCAGGACGCGTTGCATCACCTGCGAGGTTCGGTCTCCGCGCTCACTTTGTATCCGGCACGGGCAACACCGTATTCTTCTTCAACCAACGCAGGCCACGGTCCACCTGCTTCGGCCGGTCCCTCAGGCGCATGGCCACGATCACGCGAAAATTTCCGACATCCCAGGCATAGCGGTCCTGCGCTTGAAAAAGGTAGGCCACGCGCTCCTGGTTGAACAGGACCCCCGCGTAGTAGTAGCGGCTGTTGTACCCTATGCCCCCGCGGAGTTGCGCGTGCCAACCTGGCCCGATGTCCGCCCGGGTGTCCATTCCCTCCGTGTCGGAGAACTCGATCCGCTGAAGGCTGGGGCCCAAGCCGAGAGCTCCGCTGAGGGTAAGGAACCAATGGCGCTTGTAAACGAACGTGTGCACATAACCACCCATCGGACCCAGGTCGATGAGCACACCCCGGGTGAGCGCGGAGGAGGATCTGAATTCTTCCTGAAGTGCGCTCGGGATCAATGCCGAGTCCGCGTTCAACACGTAACAGGTGGCATAGCCGCCATAGAGCCAGCTCCCCTTGGTGCGCTGTTGCCAGGCATCCTGGTTGAAGGTGGCCCGGTAGCTGAAGTGCTCATCATCCACGATACGCAAAGTGCTCAGCCCGATGTTGAACTGCACCAGGTCAGAACGATAGGGATAGCTCGTCGGCTGAGTCCAGCCGAGCTGCTCCAACGAGTGGGAAGTGATGTGGTATCCTTTGAACACCTGAAGGAATAAATTGCTCGACTGCTTGTTGGTATGCAGTGTGGCCTGTGCGTCCAGGTAGCGCGTGCGGCCCTTCTCTTCCACATCGCTGGGCACGAACGGCATGGGAAGCCCGATGTTCAACGTCAAGCGTCTGTAGCTCGCACCAATACCGATGTTGTAGTGTCCATTGGGCTGGTAGCGCAAGTCGGTGAACGGGTCGTTGGCTTGGATCACCAGGCTGTTGAACTTGCTGCTCACGTACGCCCGGATGGTGGGGCGGCTGGAGAAGTCGCGGACGTAGAGTGAATCCAGCGCACGTTGCGCCCGGGATCTGCCTTGCCCTCTGACCACTAAGCCCGAACAGCATAAGCATAGGAGGAGCAGATGGACCCTGATCACGAACGGCAAGATGAGATCATCTTGTTGAAAAGCGTGCCACCGGGCCGGGTTGACGCCGGAGGTGGTCGGATCGGGGCCGCGGTCAACGCGCTGCGCACTGGCGATTGAGCGTCCTTTGCGGGAAAGGAATTCCACACCACCCGCCCCCCCGGGGCCTGATCTACCCAACACGTATGCTAGGTGACGGGCCACGAGTCGCGCTAGCGTCTTCGGAGCGCGCATGTTCCACGGGACACCGCACGATCTGGACCGCTCTTCGCTACACGCGGCCCATGGAAACCCAGCAATTGCATCCCATATCGCGGGAGGACCTGGTGGCCAGCGCGGCGGTTACGCGGCTTCGTCGTCTGGTGGATGCGCCCCGCACCTGCTTGTTCATGACCCTCGGGCAGACCCTCGGGATCCCTGCGCGTCCCATGCGTGTGCAGAAGGTGGACGAACAGGGTTCGGTCTGGTTCTTCAGTTCCCGGTCAAGCGCGAAGAACGCCGCGATCGGAGAGGACCGCCGGGTGCAACTCTCCTTCGCCAACGCGGACCGGTCTGAGTATCTCGTGGTGCTCGGTAATGCGCGCATACATTTGGACCGAGCGCGTATGAAGGCTTTGTGGACACCGTCTCTCCGGGCATGGTTCAACCACGGGTCGGATGATCCAAGCCTCAGCCTGATCGAAGTGGTACCGACACGCATCCACTATTGGATGCCAGAGGGCTGGAACAAGGGCTCCCTCTGGAAGCGCGTTCGTGCCGCATTGACCGGTAGGTCAATACCTGAACGGCAGGGTGAACTCGTGCTCTGAACACACCGCAGGATAATGCGCTCCATCGCTTCGGAACGAACCGGACCACCGGCGACTGAAGGGGTCCGTGGTCGGTGGAAGGCTCGTTCCCAACGGTTCGGTTCGACATTGGTGACCGCTGGAAAGGAGTTCGTCGGCGCCGACCCGATGGGCCAGGCGGCCTCCATCGCGTATTACACCATCTTCTCGCTCCCTGCCGTCATGATCATCACCGTGTTGGTGGCGGCAACGGTTTACGATGAGGCGTCCGTGCGCACGGCACTTCTCACGGAAGCCAGCCGGCTGATCGGTCCCAGCACAGCCGCTTCCCTGAGCGAGATGCTGCAGAACGCCCGTGTGACCGAGACCCGGTTCATCGCGAAGGTGGTCGGTACCGTGGCACTGGTGATCAGCGCCGGGTCCGTGTTCGCGAGTTTGCAATCCACGCTCAACCGCATCTGGCACGTGAAGGCGAAACCGGGCCGAGCGATCGGAAGATACCTCGGCACGCGCCTGTTGTCCCTCGCGCTCGTCGCTAGTTTCGGGTTCGTCATATTGGTCTCCCTGGTGCTCGACACCGTCCTTGTCGCCTTCGGTGAGCGCCTGGCCCATTGGCTGACGGATGCCACCGCGTTCCTGCTCACGGCGCTCAATATCGCCGTGTCCTTCAGCATCATCACGTTCATCTTCGCCATGATCTTCAAAGTGCTGCCGGATGCGCGCATCCACTGGCGCGATGTCTGGAGCGGAGCGGTGGTCACAGCCCTCCTCTTCACACTGGGCAAATTCCTCATCGGCCTGTACATCGGGTATGCCGGTGTCGGTGACACCTATGGCGCAGCAGGTGCTATTGTGATCATCCTTGTGTGGGTTTACTACTCGGCGGTGATCATGATCTATGGTGCGCATTTCACCCATGTGTTCGCGCGGGACTACGGCAGCGGAGTCCACCCCACCAACGTCGCAGCGGCGGTCCACCCCGAACAACCTGCGCAGCCGTCTTCGAAGAAGGAGGGAGGAGGACACTAGCGCCACGGAGCACGTGCAGAGTATCCGCGTGAACGGATCCTTCGATGGCATGTGGAGGCGGATCCCAGCTTACTTCACCAGCCCATCGGGCATCAACATCGCCTTCGTCCCCTCACGCAAGCCGGACCACATGTAATTGAAGATCGCACGGTCCCGTCGGCGATCGAAGGAGAAAACCCCTTGGCGTGGTGTACCGTCCCGATCCCTCGATCGATCGCGCACCAGACTGTTGATCAACAAGGTCTCGATACGGTTCATGGTCTCGTCGCTCTTCCTTCCGCCGCTGGTCACTTTCAAGCCGCGATAGGCCATGTGCACCACGCCCTGCGCATGGCGGTCGCCGGCGGACATGCGGAAGATCACCGAGTCCATGCGCCCTGCTGTGGCCTGAATATCGGCGAGCGGTCCGGTGGCTTTATTGAGCGCTGTGAACGACATGGATCCTATCGAGGCATCGAGCTCGAAGTGGTCCGTGGTATCGGCGATCACGGAACGAAGCTTCAGCGAGACGGGAGTGGTATCGAACGCGATGCACCGCGCACGAACGACGAGCGCATTGGTATCGGCTGCATCGGGTCGAACACCCGTGATCGTGGCGCTGATGTCGGTGAACGGTATGAGGGCATAGCCGCGCCGCGGATCACCACGTTCGCGGTATCGCGCATTGAGCCCATCCACCGAGATGGTATCCACACCACTCCCGGAAGGAAGTTGACGGATCACACGGGCCAGCAGCGGCATCACCACGCTGGGGCCGTCAGGAAGGGTCTTGTCACGCAAGACAGTGACATCACCGCCGGCCAAGTTCACCGCACGTGCCGAAAGCACACCCTGCGCCAGCATTTTGTTCACGTCCGCTCCCGCGACCTGCACTGTATCCAGCCGCACTTGAAAGACATCTGTTTCGAACTGCAGGGTGGTGCTCAGTTGTTCCAGGTCCTTCTCTGGGTCGAGTCTCACTCCGTGCACGTCAATGGTTCCTTTTTCCTCATCGACCGCGCAGCGACCGATCGACCACAGGTACCCACTCGCCATGCTGGCATCGAGACTGTCCACCGATAACAGCAGTTTTTGGACACGCAGTGATGCCAGAGCGTTCTCCTGGCCGGTGAGAAAATGGAGGTCCCTGCCGCCCGCCCCGACCCCCTCATCCCTCGCATTGATCGTATCGCCTGCGCCGGTGAGCACCGTGATGGAGCGCAACTGAACATGGAAGGACTCGAGATCGATGCTCCAGGCATCGCCGGGCGGCTTCATTTCATTTGCCGGCTTGATGGAAGCGGTATCACTCCGCATGGCGATCGACCCATCCTTTACTTGTATTACAAGGTTCTGCGCTGCGAACGAACCGCTGAACAAAAGACCCATCAACGAGACACCGGACACCTGGAGCGTATCCAAATGTCCACGCACCGCCATAGGATGGTCCGAGCACGAAGCCAGCGGCTCCAACGTGAGACCCGTGATCCGGACACTCCGATCCAGCAGCGTGACGGTTACCTCTGGCGGGTTGGCATCATCCACCCGTGCGCATACCTGGGCGGCTGCGTCGTCAAGACGGACTCTCACCTGGTGCTCGGCGATGAAGCCCACCGCTACGAACAAGGCGAACGTTGCGGCCGCTGCCAGGCAAAGCCTGAACGCGATGCGCTGGGGACGGGTCAGAGGCATGTGGTGGATGACGGTCTAAGCCTTGTTCCTGCCACCGGCGAACAAGCGATAGACAAGGCCGATGAGCGCGAGCACTAACAGGATGTGGATCAGGCTGCCGACCATTGCGCCAAAACCGATGAAGCCGATAAGCCAGCCGACAATGAGCAGCACGATGATGATGTTGAGCAGGTTGTTCATGGTGTGATGGTGTCTGGCACATCGCTGTTCAGGCATCGTGCCATACGCCCAGGTCCCACGGATGTAAAGCGTCCACGAAATCGCGAGACCACTTTCGGGGTACAAAGACCCTTGATCGGGGATGTTCTTCCCCATAACATGAAAATGAAGCCGCCTCGCTTCCACTTAAGCACCGCCAAAAGCTTGCTGTGAGGCTTCCCACTGTTGCGATCCGCTTCATCTTCCTTTTTACCCTCCTTCCCTCCCGCGAATTCGGGAAGGCATCCAAATGCTTGCGCACACGTCAGTCCTACACAAACCATCCTTGAGACAGCGGTGCCTACATTCGACAAGCTCCTCGATCGGTAGGACCCAAACTAACAGCCCATTCACATGAAGATCAACCGCGCGCTGCTTATCACATGCATCACGATCGCCCTTATAGGGGGATGCAAGAAGGAGGAGTCCGACGACACACCCGCGCCTACGCCGCCGACCTCTACGACCCCGCCAGTATTGCTGGAATTGTTCGCGGACAATGTCGCTGCTGCCACACAGAGCTTCACGATGACCGCTGCCGTCGGAGGCGAGGTCATCGCCGATCAGGGGACGCGCCTGGATTTCGAACCGGGCGCCTTCCTGCACGCCAACGGCACTCCGGTGATCGGTGCGGTGAACCTGAAGGTCGTGGAAGCCTTGTCCATCGGCGACATGATCTGGTTGAACAAGCAGACCGTGGGCAATGACAATGGCACCTTGAAGCTGTTGCGGAGTGGTGGCGCCATCAGCGTCTCGGCCACCCAGGGCGGTAGCACGCTGCGGATCGCGCAAGGTGGCCTCGTCGTCAGGATCCCCACGACGGTAGGGGACCCCGCGATGCAGCTCTTCAGCGGGAGCGAGGATGCCGACGGGAACATGATCTGGAGCCCCATCGATTCCTCCTCGGTGACCGTCGACCCCGGCTACTACGTCGATCCGTACTACGTTTTCGCTGCGGATTCCTTGCAGTGGATCAACTGCGACTACTTCTACAGCTATCCGAGCACGACCACGCTCCAATCGACGATTCCGGCGGGCCAGTCGTCGGATAGTACCCAGGTCTGGATCGCATTCCCCTCGGAGAACGCCGTGATGCAGATGTCCTATTCGACATCACAGACCTATACGACATGGCAGGTGGTCCCCGTGGGCATGCAAGCGGTCATAGTCGGCTTGCAACAAACCCCCAGCGGCTTTTCATCGTCCTTCACTACGGTAACGATCGCGAGCAGCATGAGCGTGCCGATGACCTTCTCGCCGACGACGCTTACGCAATTCGAAGCGGATGTGGACGCGCTCTAACTGATGTATCAGGAATAGGGAGAGCATCGGCCTGTGCCGATGCTCTTTCATTTGGAAGAGATCCCCCAATTCCGAGCTTCATGTTCCTGCTCTTGTACCGCTGATGCGACCAGCTCGTTCCACCATCGTTCTCCTCGCCGTGCTTCTGGCCAACGCGGCTGTCATCCTGTTCTTCCGGTTCTTCATCACGGTGGATGGTCCCATGCATGTGCTGCACGCCTCTTTGCTGGAAGCTCCCTGGACCACGCACGACCACTTGGCGCATGGGATCATTTACGACAGCGAAGCTCTGCGGGGGTGGCTTGGCGATCGGGTCTTGATGGTCCTGCTGTTGTTCAGCACACCGGAACAAGCGCACGATCTTTTCGCAACGCTGGTGAGCTGCACGGTGGTGCTTTCGGTGTTCGCCTTCTTACGCGCCCATGGAACGCGGCCCGGTCTTGCGATCCTCTGGCTCGCGCCGATCACGTTCAGCTTCGTATTGATCCTGGGCCTCTTCCACTTCCTGCTTGGCGTTGCGGTCAGCTTCGCAACAGTGGCCTGGTGGAAATGGCATGAGCGTGCGCCTCGCATGCGCTTGACGGGGTTGTTGATCGGCGGGCTTATCGCGTGGTCCACACATCGCAGTGCGCCCATCCTAATGTGCACGATCTTCCTTGCGGCATTCCTGATGGAAGTGGCCGGCAGACGGACCGCGGCTACGACGCGGGAACGCCGTAACCCGCTTTTGCAAGTAGCGATCGTCGGCTCGCTGATATTGGTGAGCGCGCTGGCGATGCACCGCATTGTGCACGGGATCACACTGCCGTTGCCACGGGAACTTCCGGTATTCAACGAAGCCCTCTTACTGCGGCCGTTGTTGCTGCTCGACCCCGTGCGGGAGCAATGGCTCGTTCGCTCCATTGGTATTCTTCTGGTGATCTCGCTCTGCGCTGGCATCTGGGCGCGCACGCGCCTGGGACGGAAGTTGCGTTCACAGGATGTTCCACTGGCGCTCTTTCTCTTCTTCCTGTTGATCGCCTGGCTCGGCAATACACCCCACGGACGGCAGCTCTTGATCGCGGAGCGGTGCCAATGGCTGGCCTTGGTGGCGATGGCGATGTGGCTCGTCGCCATTGCCGACGTGCATCGCGGAACTGCCTCGAAGCTGATCGGTATTCTCGCGCTGCTGGCACTGCCGCTGCACGTTGTCAGGATCGTGCAGGCCGAGGCATCCTTCTTCCATCTCGAGCCCGCGCACGATCTGGCGATCGAGGCCGGTGATGCCCTGGCTCCGGGCGGGTTGGTCTTTGCGGTCCAGGCCGGGCCGAATGCACTGCTACAGCATCTGGAAGCCTACGTCGCCGTGGGACACAGCGGGCTCCTCCTCACCGCCAATGAAGGGCTTTCGTTCAAGGGGACATCCGACCGGACGGCTGCGCGCTTGCGTCGCATGGCACGGGATCCCTACTGGATGATCCGCCACTGGCGCACCGGCATTCCTCCCGAAGTGGATCAGATCCTCTTCATCGGCAGCGATATCGAGCGAACGACAAGCAAGCATCCGTGGAGCAACCTTCTGCCAGAACGCTGGCGGCTCAGCTTCGACAATGGCTATTCGCGGATCTATACGCGGCGGACAGCGCGCGACAGCTGATCCTCGATCCGCTCAATCCAGCTTCAGCACGGCAAGGAACGCCTGCTGCGGCACTTCCACCGTACCGATCTGCTTCATCTTCTTCTTTCCTTCCTTCTGCTTCTCCAGCAGCTTGCGCTTTCGGCTGATGTCGCCTCCGTAGCACTTGGCCGTTACATCCTTGCGCAGGGCCTTCACGGTTTCGCGCGCCACGATCTTGGCGCCGATGGCGGCCTGGATGGGAATGTCGAACTGCTGGCGCGGCAGAAGCTCCTTCAGCTTGCTGCACATCTTCTTGCCCAACTCGTGCGCGTGATCGCGGTGGATCAGTGCACTAAGGGCATCAACGCGCTCACTGTTCAAGAGGATGTCCAGCTTGATGAGGTCGCTCTCGCGCATGCCGACCGGGTGGTAATCGAAACTCGCGTAGCCGCGTGAGATGGACTTCAGCTTGTCGTAGAAGTCGAACACCACTTCGCCGAGCGGCAATTCGAAGGTGAGCTCCACACGATCGGTGGTGAGGTAGTTCTGGCCGATCAGGTTGCCACGCTTATCGATGCACAGGGTCATGATGGCGCCGGTGTATTCGGCCTTGGTGATCACCTGTGCCTTGATGTACGGCTCCTCGATCTTCTCGATGTGCATCACCTCCGGTAGCTCGCTCGGATTGTGGATCTCGAACACCTCGCCATTGGTCTTGGTGACCACATAGCCCACGTTGGGTACGGTGGTGATCACCGTCATGTTGAACTCCCGCTGCAGTCGCTCCTGGATGATCTCCATGTGCAACAAGCCAAGGAAGCCGCAACGGAAACCGAAGCCGAGCGCTGCACTGCTTTCGGGCGTCCAGGTCAGGCTGGCGTCATTGAGCTGGAGCTTTTCCATGGCATCGCGCATCTCCTCATAGTCGTCCGTGTCAACGGGGAAGATGCCGGCCCACACCATCGGCTTCACTTCTTCGAAGCCATGGATGGCCTCAGCGCACGGTCGATCGCGATGCGTGATCGTATCCCCCACTTTCACCTCGCTGGCGGTCTTGATCCCGCTGATGATGTAGCCCACATCGCCGGCCTTCACTTCGGGCCGAGGTTCGATGTTCATCTTCAAGCAGCCCACCTCATCAGCGCCGTATTCCACACCGGTGTTGAAGAACTTCACCTGGTCGCCTTTGCGAATGGTGCCGTTCATGACCCGGAAATACGCGATGATGCCGCGGAAGGGATTGAAGACACTGTCGAAGATCAACGCCTGCAAAGGAGCTTTCGGGTCGCCCTTGGGAGCTGGCACGCGCGCCACGATGGCTTCCAGCACCTTGTCCACACCAAGACCGGTCTTGCCGCTGGCGGCCATGATCTCCTCACGTTTGCAACCAAGCAGGTCCACGATCTGGTCCTTCACTTCCTCCGGGTTCGCGCTCTGGAGATCCATCTTGTTCAGGATGGGGATGATCTCCAGATCATGCTCGAGCGCCAGGTAGAGGTTGCTGATGGTCTGTGCCTGGATCCCTTGTGTGGCATCCACGATGAGCAACGCGCCCTCGCATGCGGCGATGCTTCGGCTCACCTCGTAGCTGAAGTCCACGTGGCCGGGCGTATCGATCAGGTTGAGGATGTACCGCTCCCCGTTCAGGGTGTAGTCCATCTGGATCGCCTTGCTCTTGATGGTGATGCCACGCTCGCGCTCCAGGTCCATGTCGTCCAGGGCCTGGGCCTGCATGTCGCGGTCGGCGATGGTCCCCGTCATCTGCAACAGCCTGTCCGCCAGGGTGCTCTTACCATGGTCGATGTGGGCGATGATGCAGAAGTTGCGGATGTTCTTCATGGAAGGCGGCGAACGGAAATTCGGGGCGCGAAGGTAGCCGATCGCCGCTGGTGCCGCGGTCGGGGCCGTAACTTCGACTGTGCCGCCAAGGCAACCAATCGCGCATCCCATACATCTTTCAACAGACCCCTAAACACCCCCATGATGCTTTCCCTCGGAAAATATCGCTGGGTCTTGGCCGGACTGACCTTGACGATGGCGGAGGTTTTGACCGCCCAGCCTTGCTTGGTGAACTTTACGTTCACCGCGGCCCCACCACCTGTGGGGGGGGTCTATCAATCAGGGCAGGCGGTCACGTTCTGCGTCACCATCAGCAATTGGAACACCACCAATGCCAATTGGCTCCATGGTGTGGTTCCGCAATTCGGCTCCGGATGGGACCAAAGCACCATGGTGACCGCTCCTCCTCCCGCCACCCAGGGCGGCAGCGGGGGTACATGGGGTTGGTTCCCGATCGACAATGGCACTGCGGGGACGGCTGTTGGCCCTGTCGGTCCGGGTTGGTTCTTCGACCTGGACAACGATGGCACCCCGGGGAACAATTTCGGTGACTACGTCGATGGTCCCTGCAACTTTCAATTCTGCTGGACCATCTCGGTAGCCGTTGGCGCGAACTGCATCACCGGCGGCGATCTGAGCATGACGGCCAGCATCTACGGTGATAGCGAGACGGGCTCTTGGGGTGCAGCTGGTTGCAATGGCGACATCAACCCGGTCGCACCTGCAACAGCCGAATGTTGTGATGCGGATGCAGGACAACCTGCTGTCATAGCTGTTTGCGAGGACGAGGTCCCCTTCGACCTGTTCGCCCTGCTCGGTGGAACGCCGGATCTCGGCGGCATCTGGACCGATCCTTCTGGTGCACCGTGCTCAGCCCTGCTGGATCCGGCCACAGCAGTGGATGGTGTGTACACCTATACGGTCGGTGATGTGGCTCCCTGTCCCGATCTGCAGGCGACGGTAACGGTGTCCATTTCCCACGTGGTCGATGCTGGCTTGGACAATGCACTGACACTGTGCATTGACGCCGTGCCGCTTGACATGCTCAGTGCTCTGGCCGGAACGCCTGATCCGACCGGTGTGTGGACCTCCCCGTCCGGTGCCCCTTGTTCGGGGATATTCGACGCGTCGACCGATCCGCAAGGCGTTTACACCTACTTCATCGACGCCCAAGCTCCCTGTGCGGACCATAGCGCCACGCTCACCATGGCCGTTGACCCCGCACCATGGGCCGGAACGGATGGGGTTCTGGTGCGCTGCGCCAACGACGGTTTGGTGGATCTCTTTCCGCTGCTCGGCGGTGCACCGGACAACGGTGGCTTCTGGCTTGATCCATCGTTCGCTCCTCATTCCGGGATGTTGAACCCACCAACGGCCATGTCCGGCGCGCACGCTTATGTGGTGCCGGGTTCCGGGGCTTGCACCCACCTCATCGACACCAGCTTCGTGGTGGTCACGATCAATCCGCTGCCCAGGATCTCCTTCCTGGCCGAACCCGATTCGGGATGTAACCCATTGCCCGTGACCTTCATCAATACCACGCCGGTAAGCGATGTGGGCGGCCTTTGTGAATGGCACTACAGCGACGGCATGGCCGACCTCGGATGCGATCAGGTAACGCACACCTTCACCGATCCCGGCTCCTACGCCGTGCAACTCACGGTCACTTCACCGGAGGGGTGCACCGACTTTCTCATGCGCCCGGCCATGGTGCTGGTGGAACCCGCGCCGACAGCCAGCTATTTCTTCTCTCCCGACCCGGGTGTGGAAGGCAACAGCACGGTGTTCTTCACCGCCGAGGATCCGCATGCCATCAAATTCGAATGGACCGTGGATGGAACCCTGTTCGGCCAAGATCGGCACGCCCAACAATGGTTCAACGATGTGGTCGGGGCGGACTATGAAGTGTGCTTGAGCGTGCTGGACCGCTATAGCTGTGCGGACACGTTGTGCCGCATCGTACAGGTGGTGATACCCGCCATTTTCGTTCCCAATGCCTTCACCCCGGATGGCGACGGGATCAATGACAAATTCTACCCCGACGTCCTTGATGTGGTGCGCGAGGATCATCTCCTGCAGGTCTTCGACCGCTGGGGCGAACTCATCTTCAGTTCCACCGATCCCGGCGAGGGGTGGGACGGCCGTTACAAGGACGGGGGTGACCCACTGCCACAAGGCGTTTATGTCTGGCGGTTGACCGCCCTGCCCGTCGCAACAGCCGATAAGCTGGAAATGATCGGAAGCGTCACCTTGTTGAAATGACCCCAAGCTCGCGTTCCTGGTCCTGGCCGCAAGGACCCCGTATCTTGCATTTCCTAGCTGGATCAAGGGTCTTGGGGCAACTTTCCTCGCCCCGATCGCATCATCACCCGGAGCCATGACGGATGAACTGCTTGTAGTTGGTTGCGTCAAGGGCGATCCGATCGCGCAAAAAGCTCTGTACCAGCAATTCGCGCGGAAGATGATGAGCATTTGCATGCGTTACGCACACAACAGGGACCAGGCCCAGGACATGCTGCAGGACGGCTTTGTGAAGGTCTTCCAGAAGATCGATCATTTCCGTGGGGACGGTCCGTTGGGGGGGTGGATCGCGCGCACCATGGTGAACACCGCCCTGGACCACATCCGCCGCAACAAGCCCTACGACCACAGTCTCGACCTTACCGAAGCCGAGCACCTGCACCAGGAGGATGAGCAGGTTTTGAGTTCGATGAGCACCGATGAATTGATGGAACTCATCCAGGCCCTTCCTCCCGGCTATCGTACGGTCTTCAACCTCTTCGCCATCGAGGGCTACGCCCATAAAGAGATCTCGGAGATGATGGGCATCTCAGAGAACACCTCGAAATCACAATTCATGAAAGCGCGGGCCTACCTGCGCAAGCTGCTGCCCAAAGAGGCGGCCGCACCATTCGAACACGGCCATGAAGGATAGTTTGAACAGTCTCTTCCGTGCACGGTTCCAAGGCCACGAGGCGCCTGTGGATCCCGGCACATGGCAGGCCATCCAGGGACAGTTGGTGGCTTCGGCGCCCGCTGCCGCAACTGAACCTGCGCCCGGAACGCTCCAAGGGAAATTCGAGGGCCATGAAGTGCATGTGGACCCCGCCGTCTGGCAGAACATCAGCGCCCAGTTGGGTCATGGTGTCGGTGCCGGAACCTCTGGTGGTGGCTTCTTCGGTGGACTTGGTTGGGCCGCCGCCGGTGTGGCTGGCCTCTTGATCGTTGGTGGCTTGATCTATTCGCTCAGCCCGAATGAGCCCCCAGCCTTGGTACTGCGGGCTCCTGTGGCAACGACCATTGAGTCCAACAATGCACCGGCAAGTGTCACTGCCCTCCCGACCACCCCAACGGCTGGCGGAACCGCAGCAAGCCTGAACGTGGAGCCCAAGCGCGACATCAACAGTGCGGCGACAACCACCCGGACGAACGGTGCTCGAACCAATGCATCACCCGCAGCGGAACAAGCCGTAACGGTTCATCCCCCGAGCGCGGTGCAGGCAGAACCCGAGGTGCCCACGCCTGGTGCTGAACTGGTGAACGAGATCATCGCCGAAATGACCGCCAAGGTCGAAGAGGAAGTGCGCTCCAGCGCACCTCCACCCCCCCCTTCAGGCATGAACGGTGCACAGGAACAGGCGGCTGAAACAGTTACGACCAGCGAGCAAGTCACTGCCCCGCTCCCACAACTGTTCCTGCCCAACACGTTCACCCCGAACGGGGACGGGACCAACGATACCTATGAGGTCCGGATTGATGGATTCAAACATCTCATGGTCCGGGTCTACTCCCTGAAGAACAACCAACTCGTCTTCAGCGGGAACGGTAGCGAATCCTGGACGGGCGCCAACTGCGAGGACGGTATGTACATGGTGGCTGTTGAGGCCGAGACCCCTGATGGGCGAATGGTCACCGAAGGCAAAGTGGTTTGGCTCAACAGGAACTCGATGAACTAGGCATCGCCGTATGCCCTATGAAATGTAAGTTTGGCGGCCTTTTGAACACCTGTTCATATCCGACGCCGCGATAGCAGTACCGAACGACGCACACGAACCATGAGGAACTCGATCCTGACCGTGCTTGGCCTGCTGGCCGCCCAAGGTGCCAGCGCGCAATCCCATACCATCGCCGAACCCTATATCGAGGACTGTGTGGGCGCGTTCCTGGATAGTGGCGGCGAGGGCGCGAGCGGCTACCAGAACAACGAGAACTACACCTCGACGATCTGCCCGAACGGTGGCGGTCCCGCCATCTCCCTGCAATTCATCACGTTCACGCTGAGCACCGCAGGTACTGCACCGACCGACCAGCTCAGCATCTACGATGGCCCCGACACTTCTTACCCGCTGATCGGGACTTGGAGCGGCAATGATTCACCGGGCATTATTTCGGCCAGCTTCGGGAATACTTCCGGCTGCCTCACATTGGTGTTCACGAGCAATGAGACGGGCCAGGGTGTTTTCTCGGCCATCCTCACCTGCTTCCAACCGTGTGAGCCGCCGACACCTGTGGCCACCATGGGCGAATCCATCCCTGCCTTGGTCTGCCAGGGAGAGGTGCTGAATTTCGATGCGACCGGCTCATATGCGGCAGCCGGGTTCAACGTGGTCGACTACGTATGGAACTTCGACGACGGCTCCCTGGATAGCACCAGTGGAGCGCTCACCAACCACTCGTTCGACGTTCCTGGCGAATACGTGGTGCAAGTAACCGTGATCGACGACAACGATTGCGAGAGCACAAGCTTGGTGGATCTTCAGATCCTCGTGAGCACTACACCGACGTTCACCGGCACGACTGGCGACACGGTGATCTGCCAGGGCGATAGTGTTCATTTGGTCGGGGTCACCACACCGACAACATGGAGCGCGATCCCTGAAGCGAATTTCGGGGATGGGATCTACCTGCCTGATGAGCAAGGCATACCGTTCAACAGTTCCCTCACCTTCAGCGGGTTCTCACCTGGCTCCACACTCACAGACGTGAATGATCTCCTTTCCGTTTGCGTGAGCATGGAGCACTCCTATATGGGGGACTTGGTCATCTTCCTCACCTGCCCGAACGGCCAGTCCGTCACCTTCCACCAGCAGGGTGGTAATGGCACCTTCATCGGGAATGCGCTGGATGGCGAAACCGTCCCCCCCACCCCCGGTGAGTGTTGGGAATATTGCTTCAGCCCCACCGCGACCAACGGCACCTGGATCGAGAACCTGACCGTAAGCCCGATCCCGGCTGGGACGTACGAAAGCGTGGAACCTATGAGCCAACTGGTAGGCTGCCCCTTGAACGGGGAATGGACGTTCACCGTAGTGGACCAGTTCGCGATCGATGATGGTTTCCTCTGCTCATGGGAACTGAACTTCGACCCATCGCTCTACCCGGAACTCACAGCTTACACACCTGTTCTGGGCTGGAGCACTCCGGATTCCGTGCATTGGTCAGGCAATGGCTACACGCCCGATCCGATCAATCCCTTGGAAGGATATGCCTACCCGACCACCCCAGGAGTGTATGATTATGTCCTCGCGGTAACGGACAACTTCGGCTGCACTTATGACACCACGATCACCGTAACGGTGAACCCATCGCCACAAGGCCCGATCAACATTACGGGTGACTCATTGATCTGCTCGGATGGTGTCGCCTTCCTCGATGCTCCACAGGGCTTCGACTCATACCTATGGAGCCCCGGCGGCTTTACTGGCACGAACGTGAATGTTCAAGCGGGGACGTATGTGGTGATCGTCGCCTACGGAACGTGTAGTCTGCCGTCGGAGCCGTTCACGGTCAACGAGGCACCGAACCCCGTGCCCATCATAACCGGACCGAACTTCAGTTGTGGTGGTACCCCGGTGGTGCTCTCAACAACGGAGCAGTTCGCAACATACCTGTGGTCGAACGGGGCTCAATCACAAAGCACCTCTGTCACTTCGGGTAGCTACACCGTTACCGTTACCAGCGCCGAGGGTTGTTCCGGTTCTTCCGACCCCTATGGTGTTGTTGTGGCCAGCGATCCGGTGGCCGCGTTCAGCACGGTACCCAATTCACCGCAACCAATGGGTAGCACCATCGAATTCCTGGACGGCTCTTCGGTGAATGGCGGTACCATCTCCACGTGGGATTGGACCTTCAACCCAGCGGGTCAGGGCAGTTCCGATCAGTCGCCCACATGGACGTACCCGGAGCCCGGTGACTATTTGGTGACCCTGGTCGTCACGACCAGCGATGGTTGCATGGACACGACCTCGATGCTCTACACCATCTTCCCACCGGAGATCACCATCCCGAACGTGATCTCGCCGAACGGTGACAATGCCAACGACATCTTCGAGATCACGAACATCATCTACTGGACCAATGAGCTGAAGATCTACAGCCGCTGGGGCAACGTGGTGTACGAGACGCGTAACTACAAGAACACCTGGAAAGGCGATGACGTTCCGGATGGCACGTATTACTACGTGCTTACCCTTGGCGATGGCCGTGAATGGGCCGGGCACCTCACTGTGCTGCGCTGATAAGACAGGACGAGAAGCCAGCGAAAGGCCCCCGAAGCGTCGGGGGCCTTTCTACTTTTGACCGCCCTTGACCAAGCCAGGCATGTACCGATGAAGGTGATCGACCATCTCCGCAATGCGGAACGCACCCTGTTCTCCTTCGAGATCCTTCCGCCGCTCAAGGGTCGCGACATCCGTTCGATCTACGAAGGCATCGATCCCCTGCTGGAGTTCAAGCCCAGCTTCATCAACGTGACGTATCACCGCGAGGAGGTCATCTACAAAGAGCGCGGCCACGGGTTGTTGCAGAAGATCCGCTTGCGCAAGCGCCCAGGTACCGTGGGCATTTGTGCCATGATCAAGGCGAAGTACAACATCGACACCGTACCGCACTTGATCTGTGGGGGATTCAGCCAGGAGGATACCGAAGACGCATTGATCGAGCTCAACTTTCTGGGCATCGACAATGTGCTGGCCTTGCGCGGCGATGCGATCAAGAGCGAGCCCCACTTCATCCCCGAACGTGATGGCCATCCACACGCGGTCGACCTGATCAAGCAGATCAACCAGTTGAACCAGGGCAAGTACCTCTACGACGAAGAACAGGAAGCCGCCCCCACCGGGCTGTGTGTCGGCGCCGCATGCTATCCCGAGAAGCACCCCGAGGCCCTGAACCTGAACGTGGACATCGCCTACCTGAAGGAGAAAGTAGCGGCCGGGGCGGAGTACCTGGTGACCCAGATGTTCTTCGACAATGCGAAGTATTTCCACTTCGTGGACCTCTGCCGCGAGCAGGGCATTACCGTGCCGATCATCCCGGGATTGAAGCCGATCACCACGCTCAAGCACATCGCCTTCCTGCCGAAGACCTTCCGCGTGGACCTGCCCGATGCGTTCGCCGCCGAACTCGTGAAGTGCCGCACCGATGCCGAGGTAAAGCAGGTCGGCATCGAATGGACCACCGCCCAGGCCCGTGAACTGATGGCGAAGAAGGCGCCGAGCCTGCACTTCTACACCATGGGGAAAAGCGAGGCGGTGCGGTCGGTAGCGAAGCAAGTATTCTAGGGAACGGTCCTGCGCGACCGGATGGTTGTGCGTTACTTAGTGTGCGATGCGGACCTTCCTGTTCCTCCTGCTCACAGCAACGGCCAAGGGCTTGTTTGCTCAGGTGCTTTTCGAGCCCGCCATGTTGCAACAGATCGCAGCAGGTGAAGCACATGGCGTTCGTTCCATGGACAAAGCCGCGAACCCTACCCGGGGATATGACCTGAAGTACCACCGCTTGGAGCTATCGCTGGACCCCGCTGTCCGGGCGATCTCCGGGACCGTGACACACTGGTTCTCCGCGATCGATGACCTGAACGACGTCGTGCTCGACCTGACCGGGGATCTCGCGGTAAGCGTGGTCACCTACCATGGCGGGGCGATCCCCTTTACCCACGACGGGGACCTACTGACGATCCCGCTGCCCGCCACGTTGAACGCCGGTGTCCTGGACTCGCTTTCCATCACCTACAGCGGCGTTCCGCCCGACACCGGGTTCGGTTCGTTCGTGCAAACCGACCATGCCGGAGCCCCGATCGTGTGGACCCTTTCCGAACCCTACGGCGCAATGGACTGGTGGCCGTGCAAACAGGACCTCAACGACAAGGCCGACTCACTGGACATCTGGGTGACGACGGTCGCCGGACAACGCGTCGCGAGCAATGGCCTGTTGGTGGCCGAGGAAACCATGCCGGGCGACATGGTCCGGTTCCATTGGCGGCACCGCTACCCGATCAACTACTACTTGGTGGCGGTCGCCGTGACGAACTATACCGTGTACAGCGACTTCGCTCCATTGGAGAACACCACCGTGGAGATCCTCAACTACGTGTTCCCGGAGAGCCTGGCCGACGCGCAGACCGGTACGGCCTATACGGTGGAACAGATGCAACTCTACAGCACGCTGTTCGGCGAGTATCCGTTCGCAGCGGAGAAATACGGCCACGCTCAATTCGGTTGGGGCGGTGGCATGGAGCACCAGACCATGACCTTTCTAGGGGGGTTCAGTTATGAGTTGGTCGCGCACGAACTGGCACACCAATGGTTCGGCGATAGAGTAACCTGTGGGAGTTGGGAGGATATCTGGCTCAACGAGGGGTTCGCCACATACCTCAGCGGGTTGTGCTACGAATTCATCGAAACAGACTGGTGGATGCCCTTCAAACAAGGTCGCCGCGACTACATCGTTTCACAACCCGGTGGCAGTGTGAAGTGCACGGACACGACGTCGGTCGACCGCATTTTCGATGGTCGTTTATCCTACGCGAAAGGAGGATACGTGCTGCACATGTTGCGCTGGGTTTGTGGTGACAGCGCGTTCTTCGCAGGTGTGCGTGATTACCTGGACGATCCTGATCTGGCTTACGCCAGCGCGCTCACGCCGGAATTGGTGGCGCATCTCGAACAAGCCAGCGGGAAAGACCTGACCGGGTTCATGGCGGACTGGTACGCTGGCGAAGGGTACCCGATCTATACGGTGCAATGGGCGCAGGACGGCAACGGCCTGGTCAACGTGATGCTTGAGCAATCCACCTCACATCCCAGTGTCGACTTCTACGAGATGCCGGTGCCGATCCGGTTCAAGACCGGCACGCAGGACACCACCATCGTGCTGGACCACGCGTTCAGTGGCCAGAGCTTCAACTTCACGCTACCCTTCCAGGCGGATAGCGCTCTGTTCGATCCGGAGATCCATATCGTCAGTGGGCAGAACCTCGTGCTGAAGGTGCCCGTCCTGGCCTTCGGTTCCGATCGGCCCGTGCTGTACCCCAACCCCGCTGGGGAGGAGGCTTGGATACATACCACCACCGGGTTCCAAGGAACCGTGCAACTCACCATCATCGACCAGACCGGTCGGATCGTTCGCGCGGCGAACACCACCGTACTAGGACAGCGCACGCACCTTCTGCTCCACGGCCTGAGCAAGGGTGTTTACACGGTCGAATTGCGTTCCGCGGAACAGACGCTTGTGCTACCGCTGGTGAAGGAATGATCAGCGCCGTGCGAGCATGCGCTCCACGTACTTGCCCAACACATCGAATTCCACGTTAACGCGGCTGCCTGGCTTGAGGCTGTTGAAGGTGGTGTGCTCGAAAGTGTAGGGAATGATCGCCACTGCCAAGTGTTGCTCGGTGAGTTCGGCGATGGTGAGGCTGGTCCCATTGAGGCAAACCGAACCCTTCTGGACAAGGAGGTGTCGATCATCGGGCAGGGCGAAGGCGAAATGCCAGCTACCGCCAAGCTCTGTCACCGCAGCACATTCCACAACGGTATCCACATGGCCTTGGACCATATGTCCATCCAGCCGGTCGCCGATGCGAAGGCTCCTCTCCAGGTTCACGCCATCGCCCACACGCAGGTCGCGGAGGTTGCTCCGGAGCAGCGTCTCCTTCACCGCTGTGACGCGATAGGTGGAGCCCTCGATCTCCACCACCGTCAAGCACACACCATTGTGCGACACGCTTTGGTCCACACGCAACTCCGTGGTCATCCGGGCACTGATGGTCAACTCCCGATTGGTGCCCACATCGCGCACCGCGCCCACCTGGCCCACCTCTTCGACGATACCAGTGAACATCAGTTGACCCCTTGCGGAATACCACTGCCCGATATATGGACGTAGCCTTTGAGCACCGTGGGCTCAGGGCCGGAGAGGCGCGCGAAGACCACCGTGCATACATAGTAGTACACCCCGTCGGGGACGGGCTCACCGGTGTTCATGTGCGTGCCGTTCCAACCGATGGCGGGATCCAGGGTCTTGAAGACCACCTGTCCCCAGCGATTGAACACCTCCAGGTCGATCTCGCGCACACCACGATACGGAAACGGGACGAAGAAGTCGTTCACGCGATCACCGTTCGGCGTGTAGATGTTGGGCAGGGTGTACTGCGGGCAGTTGTCACCGCAGAGCACTTCGCTGAAGGGACTCTCGTTGCCGACCGTGTCGATCGCTGTCACCGCATAACAGCCCGCTACGGAACTGCCGTTCGTATGGGAGAATACCGTGTCCTCGGCCCCGTTGATCGTCGCGATAAGCGTGAGCGGAGCGTTCAGGTCCTCAGCGTAGTAGATGTTGTAGCGGTACGTATCGTCGGCGCAACTGCGGTTCGGGTTGTTCCACGTGAGCGTGTTCAACGGGATCTCGCAATCGTTGTTCAGCGCGAGCGTGGGCGAGCAGGGCGGGGTGCGATCCTCCGGGATCCCACAGACCTCCTGGCTGAAATTGATCAACGGTGCGACGATGTCGGGATCGCTGTACGCACCGGTACTGCGCACGTAGTAGCAGTACTCCTGCCCGTTGCTCAGCGACGTATCGGTGTAGCTCTCGGTAGTGCTTGTGCCGATGAACACCCAGTTGCCGCCATCGAACCGATAGACCTCGTACAGCGAATTGATCCATGGTGTGTTCAACGACCACACCACCGTGAGTTCCTCATCATCCGGCACCGTGTTGATGAACACCGAAGAGGCCACATTGCTCGATCCGATCGCGTCGTTGCCTCCGGACCCTACGAGTTCAACGCGGTACACATGCGCGGTTGTCCTGGTGTCGATCAGGTTGTCCAGGAACGTCGTGTCCGGATGCGCGAGGAAGGGATGTGTCGGGCTGGTCCAGATAAGATCCGTGGCCGTGGTGTAGCCTGTCCCACGATAGAGGTTGAAGAAGTACGGACCGGGTCGCGCAACGGTATCCAACGCATAGGCATTGCTCCAGCGCACGGTGTCACGACCCGTGGTCACATCAGTGGCACCTACGCTCACGTGCGTGATCACCGGCACCTGGCGATCGAGCAAGGCGCAGAATTCCTCGCTCGCATAGCTCAACGCGCCGTCGGCGAATTCGGCGACGACCATGTAGCAGTATTCGTTGCCAATGACCAAGCCGCTATTGTCCGTGTAGTTCGTCGCGTTGAGCCCGGTCGTGCTGGCGATGTACGCATAGCCCGTATAGCCCGGCACACCGGTCTCACAATGATCGGGATCGAAACCGTACAGCCCGGCCCGTCGATAGATGCGGTAGCCGATGGCGTTGGTGCATATGCTTTGGTCCCAGGCGAGTTCGATCGAGCTTCCGCTCGCAGTGGCCGCTGGGTTCAGCGGCGCAGGAGCGACCACTGTGATGAACATGGTCTCATAATCCTGCAGATGGACCGGTTCCCCGTTGTCCACGGCGTTGAACACCATCTGGTAGGGTTGCAACCGCACATGGTCACAGGTGGTGCTCCAGCTGAACACACCGTTCACGATCGGTCCGGGCGAAGGGCTGAGGAAGGTCGCTGGTGAGTTGGTCAGGATGAGCGGCTGGCCCAACGCGGTCAATGTCACTTCCTGGCCGAAGTCCGGATCGCTGGCATGGACACTGAAGGAGAGGAAGGTGCCTGCCTCCACACATGTATCCGCCAGGGCGGTAATGGACGGTGCGAGGTTGCTGCACGCCACCACCGTGATCTGCATATCGCGCGTCACCCAACCCACCTGGTTCCAGGTCCCGAACGCCCAGCGCCATTCGCGCACGATGAACGCGATGTTGTACTCGCCCAACAGTGAGGGTGCGACCCAAGTGATGGTGCCGGTGACCGGATCGATGTTGTAGCTGGGGCCGGGGAACGTGTATCCGGTAATGGGTTCACAGTTCAATCCCAGGCATACTGCGGGCTCGTAGGAGAGGCTGTCCCCATCCGGATCGTAGGCCGCGGGATTGTGTATCCAAGGCTGGTTGAGGCAGGCGTCCTGGATCGGCGGGTTCAGGAACCGTACCGAACAATTGTGCGCGGTGACCGGTGAAATGACCAGTTGGGTTTTTACACAGAACGGTTGCGAAATCGAGTTGGGCACATTGTTCACACCGCTGTTCCGGTTCGCGTCCTCCATCTCGAGAATGAACTGCCCGGGGCCCGTGTACTGGTGTGTGGCCACGTATTCGTTGCGCCGTAGGTCCCGCTCCGGGTAGTCGATGATCGATGTGCGCGGGATCGAGTCCACATCCCCATCGCCCCAGTCGAACCGCAACTCAGGCCTGTCGGCCGGGGCCGAGAGCTTGGTATGCGTGATGATCGTGACCTCGTAGGTGAATCCGCTCACATGGCAGACAATGATCTCCCCCGCCCGATTGTGCGTGGCCCATCCCGGGATGCCGAACATCACGGCGAGCAGAAGAAGTACAGGGCGGAACAAGGACATATGCGGTACTACAAAGTACGGGGATATCCTCCGGCGAACGGTGCGGACACCGTGCGAATTGCCTGTCGAAAGCGACACCTCCAGCCCTTTCCCAGCCTTCGGCAACGCTGTTCGTGGACGGCTATCTTTGGCACCTTCCCATGATCACCCTGAGCAAACGCGACCGCCCCGCCACCACACGGGACACTTTGGTGTTACTGGACTCGTTGACCCAATTGCGCAACCTCGACCTGGAACGCAACGACCGGCAGTACCTCACCGAACAGCTTGAGGCCGATCCGGGCTTCGCGGTCTGCGACGTCAGCGGTCGACTGGTGATGGCGCACCTGACGAAAAAGGGCGACCGCCCTGCACAATTGGAGAAAGCGCGACGGGCCGGAGATGCCATGGTCGTCAAACTGAACGCGGTCAAACGCAGCGAGGCCCAGGTGGTGAGTTTGCAGGATGATGCGGAACTGACGCTCGCGTTCGCCGAAGGCATCACCTTGGGCAACTATGCGTTCCGCAAATACAAGAGCGATGCGAAAGGGGCTCCCACCATGGAGAAACTCGCCATCGTCGCGAAGGAAGTGAGCGCGAAGGACATCGAGGAGTTGGACGACATCTGCGAGGCGACCTGTGCGGCCCGCGACCTGGTGAACGAACCGGTGAGCTTCCTCAACGCGAAACAACTGGCATCCGAGATCCGCGACCTGGGCAAAGTGGCGGGCTTCAAGGTGCAGGTTCTGGACAAGAGCCGGATCGAGGCCCTGGGAATGGGCGGCCTGCTGGCCGTGAACAAAGGCAGCGTGGACGAGCCCATGTTCTGCGTCCTGGAGTGGAAGCCCAAGAAAGTGGTGAACAAGAAGCCTTTGCTCCTGGTGGGCAAGGGCGTTGTTTACGATACCGGTGGCCTCAGCCTGAAGCCCACGCCCAACAGTATGGACCAGATGAAGTGCGACATGGCCGGTGCAGCGGCCGTGGCCTGCGCCATGGCCGTGGTGGCCAAGCAGCAACTGCCGGTGCATGTGGTGGGGTTGATCCCTGCCACCGACAACCGGCCTGGCGGTAACGCTTATGCCCCTGGCGATGTGGTGCGCATGCACAGTGGCCTCACCGTCGAAGTGCTGAACACGGATGCCGAAGGCCGCATGATCCTGGCCGATGCCTTGAGCTATGGCGAGCGCTTCGAACCGGAATTGGTGATGACCATGGCCACACTGACCGGCGCTGCCATGCGCGCGATCGGCACGTATGGCACCGCCACCATGGGTACGGCCCCGGACAGCGAATTCCACAAACTGGAAGCCGCTGGCATGCAGGTCTTCGAGCGCGTTGCACGTCTCCCGTTCTGGGACGAGTATGGCGAGGAGATCATCAGCGACGTGGCCGACATCAAGAACCTCGGCAGTGATCTGGGCGGTGCACAGACCGCCGGGAAATTCCTGGCCCGCTTCACCACCCGCCCGTTCATCCACCTGGATATCGCGGGCCCGGCGTTCCTGACCAAACGTGACGGCTACCGACCCAAAGGCGGCACGGGGGTCGGCGTGCGCCTGTTCTATGAATTCATCAAGCGCCGCGCAACGGCGCGATAGGGGCGGCATCCTGCGCCCCAACGAACCATGAGCGAACAACGATCCACGATCCGCGTCGGCATCAGCTGCGGCGATCTCAACGGCATCGGCATCGAAGTCGTGCTGAAATGCTTCGAGGATGGCCGTATGCTGCAGGATGTGACCCCTGTGCTCTACGCCTCGTCGCACGCCGTGAGCCATCACCGCAAGGCGCTGAAGTTGGATGAGGTGCAGTTCCACCGGGTGAACGACGCACGGGAAGCCCTTCCCAAAAAGCTGAACCTGGTGAACGTGTGGGAGGAGGACGTCGCCATCGAGATCGGCAAACCATCCGGCCTCCTGGCCAGTTACGCCATCAAGAGCCTGGAAGCCGCCGCGCAGGATCTGGCGAGCGGCAAGGTGGACGTGCTCGTCACCGCACCCATCGACAAGAACAGCATGCAGCAGGCCGGCTTCGCCTACCCCGGGCACACCGAGTTCCTGCAGCACATGGCCGGTGCCGATAGCGAAGTGCTCATGCTCCTGGTGGGCGATGGGCTGCGCGTGGGCACAGTGACCGGTCACATTCCCCTGAAGGATGTCGCTGCGGCCATTACCACCGACCGGATCCTGACCAAGGCCCGGCTGCTTCACCAAAGTCTGCTGCGCGATTTCGGCATCATCGAGCCGCGCATCGCGATCCTCGGCCTCAACCCGCATGCGGGGGATGGCGGCGCCTTGGGCAGCGAGGACAAGGAGCGTATAGCACCGGCCGTGCGGAAGCTGAACGACGAAGGCATCAACGCCATGGGCCCCTATCCTGCCGATGGTTTCTTTGGTGCGGGCCAGTACAAGCACTTCGATGGTGTCCTGGCCATGTACCACGACCAGGGATTGGCCCCGTTCAAGGCCTTGAGCTTCGGGCATGGGGTCAACTTCACGGCCGGCCTGCCCATTGTGCGCACCAGCCCCGACCACGGCACCGGACTGGACATCGCTGGCCAGGGTGTGGCCGATGAGGGAAGTTTCCGGGCGGCTGTCTGGCTGGCCGGGGATATCCTCCGCGACCGGGAGCGGTTCAAGACCATCGGGGTCAACCCGCTGCAACCCCAAACGCGGGAGAAGGAGCGCAAAGAGGGCTAGAGGCCCGATCCCGCGCTGGATCCGCCCGGAATCCTACATTTGCGGTCCCCTTGACGGGGGGTGTACCCATGGACCCGCTGAAGGAATATGATATCCCCTTCACCGGCCTGAAGGACGGCGAGCACGAATTCCAGTTCGAACTGGGGCAGGCCTTCTTCGAGGCCACCGGTGAGGAGGAGTTCGAGGGCGGCCGGGTGCAGGCGACGGTGAAATTGGACAAGAGCGCGACGATGCTGGTGACGAACATCCATATGGAAGGCCCGGTGGCGCTGCGATGCGACCATTGCGACGGCCCCTTGGAGTTCATGCTCAAGGGCGACCAGCGCCAGATCTTCCGCCTCACCGACCAGGAGGAATACGATGACGATGAACTGGTGAGCGTGGACCCGCACGCGCACAGCGTGAACCTGACCCATTACCTGTACGAATGCCTGCGGCTGGCGGTGCCAGCCCGGCATGTGCATGCTACCGGACAATGCGACCCGGAGGTGGAGCAGGCCCTGGGCCGGCTCGCCATTGAACATGAACCTGTTCCCGACCCGCGTTGGGAAGCCCTCGAACAACTGAAGAACAAGCGGCCGTAGGCCACAACGACCCCAGCCATGCCAAATCCGAAGCGTCGCCATTCAAAGACCCGTACCGCCAAGCGCCGTACGCACCAGAAAGCCGGTGTGCCCACGCTGAGCAAGGACCCCAACACGGGTGAGACGCACATGCGCCACCGCGCTTACAAAGTGGGGGAAGACCTCTACTACAACGGCAAAGTGCTGGTCTCTGGCACCGAAGCCACCGAATAAGGCCATTCGCGCACACTTGCCCTACCGCCCCCTCGCCACATGAGGATCGGAGTGGACATCATGGGCAGCGACCATGGTCCGGTCGTTCCCGTTCGCGCGGCCGTTTGGGCCGCACGAGAACTTCCTGCCGACGTGCGGCTCGTGCTCATTGGTGATGCCACGGCCATTGCCCAAGGACTTACCGCCGAAGGAGCCGACGCATCAGCCTTTGATATCGTTCCCAGCGTGGACGACATCAACTTCGATGATAATCCGACCAAAGCCCTTCAGGCCAAGCCGCAGAGCAGCATCAGCCTGGGCTTCCAACTGATGAAGAAAGGCGAACTCGACGCGTTCGCCAGTACCGGTAACACCGGCGCCATGCTGGTGGGCAGCATCTTCAGCATCAAACCCATACCGGGCGTCCTGCGTCCATGCATCCCAAGCGTTGTGCCCAAGGAGAACGGCAGCTATGGGATCTTGGTGGACGTGGGGGCGAATGCGGATTGCAAACCCGATGTGCTGGCGCAGTTCGGCCTGTTGGGGGCCATGTTGGCCAAGCACGTGTACCATATCGCCGAACCGAAAGTGGGGCTCTTGAACATCGGTGAGGAGGAGAAGAAGGGCGACCTGCTCCGGCAGGCCACCTACGACCTGATGAAGGAGCAGAAGCAGTACAACTTCATCGGCAACGTTGAGGGTCGGGATCTGTTCAATGACAAAGCCGACGTGATCGTGACCGATGGATTCACAGGCAATGTGGTGCTGAAGGCCGTGGAAGCGTTCCATGATCTGCTTGAACAACGCGGCGTGCACGAGCCGTTCTTCGATCGCTTCAATTACGAGAACTACGGTGGCTTGCCTGTGCTCGGTGTGAACGGCAACGTGATCATCGGACATGGCATCAGCAACGAACTCACCATCAAGAACATGCTGCTGTTCACCCGCGAGGTGGTGGAGAGCAAGCTCAGCGAGCGGATCCACGAAGCCTTGACCTGATGCGAACAACAGCCGCCATCACAAGTGTTTTCGGCTATGTACCCGAGTTCCGCCTGAGCAACCAGGTGCTCGAGACCATGGTGGAGACCAGCGATGCCTGGATCACCGAACGGACCGGCATCAAGGAACGGCGCATCCTGCAAGGCAGGGAAAAAGGCTTGAGCGACATGGCCGTGGAAGCGGTGAACGGCCTGCTGAAGAAACGCGGCATCGGCGCCGACGAGATCGACCTGATGATCGTGGCCACGGTGACGCCGGACCGTGTGTTCCCCGCCACGGCGAACATCATCTGCGACAGGATCGGTGCGAAGAACGCCTGGGGCTTCGACCTGGGGGCCGCTTGTTCGGGGTTCCTGTTCGCCCTTACCACGGGTGCGCAGTTCATCGAGAGCGGCAAGCACAAAAAGGTCGTTGTGGTGGGAGGCGACAAGATGAGCAGCATCGTCGACTACGAGGATCGCACCACCTGCATCATTTTCGGCGACGGCTGCGGGGCGGTACTTCTCGAACCCAGCACCGATGGCGTGGGAGTGATGGATTCGATACTACGGACCGATGGCAGCGGATGCCAATACCTGCACCAGAAAGCCGGTGGCTCATTGAAGCCCGCGACCATTCGTACCGTGGAGGCGAAGGAGCACTACATCTACCAGGAGGGCAAGCCCGTGTTCAAGTTCGCCGTGACCAACATGGCCGATGTGAGCGCGGAGATCATGGAGAAGAACGGCCTCTCGGCCGATGACGTGGCCTGGCTGGTACCCCACCAGGCCAACAAACGCATCATCGATGCCACCGCCCACCGCATGGGGCTCGACGACGGCAAGGTGATGGTGAACATCGAGAAGTACGGCAACACCACCTCCGGTACGATCCCCCTCTGCCTGTGGGAGTGGGAGCCGCGCCTGAAGAAGGGGGACAACCTGATCCTCTCCGCCTTCGGTGGTGGCTTCACATGGGGTGCCATCTGGATCAAATGGGCTTACGGCGGCTGACAATTTCCCTTTTCTACCTTAGCCCGGCATGTCGGATAACCAAGAGCGATCACCGATGAACCTTACGCAGATCCAAGACCTGATCAAGTTCGTGGCCAAAAGCGGCGTGAGCG
>JBDTNF010000259.1:0-15078 GCA_039933875.1 Flavobacteriales bacterium
CCTTGTTCAGCGCTTGGATCACTTCCGCGCCGATCACGTTCATCTTGCCGCCCCAACTCACACAGAGGATGCCGTCGCCGAGGTCGCGCACTTGGGCGAGCTTGTTCTGCCAGAGGATGCTGTTCTCGGGCAGTTCGCTCAACACGATCAAGCCCTCTGGACGTGGCACCGGCTTGTATCTCTTGCTCGCGATGTCGTAGTAGAGCCGCTTTCCACCTTCCACTTTGTAGAAGCTGGTGTGACCCGCTGCAAGCATTTCATCGACCCACTTCGCGACTGTCATCCCGGCCTTAGAGCCGGGATCTCGCGAAGTGTTCATCGCGTCCAGCGCGGTCTTCATGCCAACAGCATCCCACATCTCGAAGGGGCCCAACTCCCAGCCGAAGCCCGCGCGCATGGCGTCGTCGATCTTGTACAGCGCATCGGTGATCTCCGGGATCCGATGGCTCACGTAGGCGAACAGCCCGTGGAAGCTCTTGCGGTAGAAGTCGCCAGCCTTATCGGTGCCCGCGTAGAGGATGGCGGTGCGCTTGCGCAGGTCGTCCTCTTTCTTCGCGGCATCCATCGTGGCGAACTTGGGCTTCACCTGCGGACGGTATTCCAGCGTCTTCAGGTCCAGCGCGAGGATGTCGCCCTTCGCCGATGTGCGGTCCTTGAAGAAGAAGCCCTTGCCGGTCTTGCTGCCGAGCATGTTCTTCTCGACCATCTTCTGCACGTAGTCGGGGATCGTGAAGAGCGCGTTCTGCTCGTCGTTCGGGCAGTTCGCTTTCACGCCATTGGCGACGTGTACCATCGTGTCGAGGCCAACAACGTCCGTTGTGCGGAACGTCGCGCTCTTCGGGCGACCAAGCACGGGACCGGTCAGGCGATCCACCTCTTCCACGGTGAGGCCCATCTCTTCCACCAAGTGCAGCAAGCCCATGATGCCGAACACGCCGATGCGGTTCGCGATGAAGGCGGGTGTGTCCTTGCACAACACCGTGACCTTGCCCAGTACGCGCTGGCCGTATTCCTCGAGGAAGCTGAGCACGGCGGGATCGGTATCCGGACCGGGGATGATCTCCAACAACTGCAAGTAGCGCGGCGGATTGAAGAAGTGCGTACCGCAGAAGTGCTTGCGGAAATCCTCGCTACGGCCTTCGGCGATCGCGTGGATCGGGATGCCGCTCGTGTTCGTGGTGATCAAGGTGCCCGGCGTGCGGTACTTCTCTACGTTCGCCAGCACCTGCTGCTTGATGTCGAGCCGTTCCACCACCACTTCGATCACCCAATCGCAGTCCTTGATCTTCGGCAGGTCATCGGTGAAGTTGCCCGTGCTGATGCGCTTCGCGAACTTCTTGTCGTAGATGGGAGAGGGGTTGCTCTTCAGCGCAGCGGCGAGGGCGTCGTTCACGAGCTTGTTGCGCTCGGCCGGACTAGCCCCGAGCGGAGTCGAGGGGTCGGCTGCTTCCTTCGGAACGATGTCCAGGAGAAGCACTTCAGCGCCCACATTCGCGAAGTGGCATGCGATGCGGCTGCCCATGACGCCGGAGCCGAGCACGGCGACTTTCTTGATGGTTCGATTGGTCATGTTTCAATTCATTGAACCGCAAAGACGCGAAGGCGCAAAGAACTTGCGCGCGCTACCTGGCGTCTTGGCGACTTTGCGGTTTGTCGTTCAGAAGAGTTGTTCTTGTTCGAGTATCCGGTCGAGCTCCGACATCACCAGCCGGAAGCTGTTGAGCTGTGCTTGCGTGAATCGGCTCTGTACCGCTTCATTGAATTTGATCACGGTGTTGCGGCTCACATCGCGCATCTGCTTGCCCTTCGCGGTAAGGTGCATGCGTACCACGCGCTTGTCCTCTTTGCACGCCACACGTTTGATCAGCCCGCCTTCTTCCATGGATTGCAGGGTCCGTACAAGGCTTCTGCTCTCCATACCCATCTTGGGTCCAAGCTTGGTGCTGGGCGTTCCCTCCGGGTCGATGCTGAGCAGGATCTGCCCGATGGCCATGGTGCCACCGTACTTGCTCGCTTCGGTGTTGTAGAGGCGCGAAATGCGGCTCCAGACCTTTCTAATTGGAAAGTCGATCGTCTCCTCGGGCTTCATCACAGGTTGACTTGGCAGGCAATGTAGGAACGAAAGGTATGCACGCATACTACTGGTGCGAAATTCTCGCACAGGTTCCCGGGGCATGGTCCTTGTACTTTTGCGGCACCGAATATTCCGACCATGCGCAATACCCTGCTCGCCACCGCAACACTCCTTGTCCTTGCCCTCGGTTCCTGCAAAAAGGACGATGATGATACAACACCACCCGTTGATGCAGGCCCACGCCTGATCCTCAAATTCAAGTTCGACAGTACCCAGGTGCGCTTGAACAACATCGGGCAGCCAGCCTCGGTCATAGCGGGTCATGGAGCGCAGAGCCCCGTCTTCAACAAGATGAGCGCCCACTATGTGGAGTTCGCGCCTACGGCGCTGACGGCGCTCGGAACTGGCGACGTGGTTTACCACGCCCCGGAGACCACCTTGGGTGGTGCGAACGCCATCGACCACGATCTCTGCCACGTCGTGGCCGAGGGGGCGGAGTTCCTGAACATCCCGTTGAGCGAATTGGGCGCAGGGACATACGAGTGGCTGCGCGTTTCATTGAGCTACCAGAATTATGACATCAAGTTGTATTGGAACGACCTTCCGTTCACAGGAACCGTGGCCTCGTTCCTTGGGTTCAACACGTACATCACCAGTTACTAGGTCCATGACTCGACAGTGACCGTGAACGACGATCGCTCCCAAGGCTATTGGGGTTTTGAAATTCACAACCCTCCGATACCCACGGATGTTCTAACGGGGGCAGCCCCAGGAACCACGGTTCCCAACCCGATCAATGGCACATCGCCCATCCCGGCCGGTTCATGCGTGGTGACAGGTGCTTTCCCGGTCCCATTGACGATCACGGGGTCTGAGACCGAGGATGTGATCATCCAGGTATCGCTGAGCACGAACGGGAGTTTCGAATGGGTGGACCCGAACGGTAATAACCGGTTGGACGTCGAAACAGGGAACGAGACCATCGTGGACATGGGTGTCCGCGGGCTGATCCCGATCGTGCAGTAGGCTCAGGCCGGTTGCGTAAGCAGGTGTTTGCGGCCGTTGAGCCAGAGCGACGGTCCTTCCGAAGGATGATAGGTGTAGCGGACCGTATTCGCCGGCAGCACGACATCGTTGTGCCCCTCCTGGTCGTCGTAGAGGTACACGCTGTCACAGGCGAACCGGAAGACCGCCGTGTCCCCATTGGAGCTATACCGTGCGAAAGGAGCGATGTTCCTGCGTTTGAGGCGCAGGGTGTCGTCCTCCATGACACGTTCGGGAAGCGCCAAATCGAGGAAGCCCAAGTCGGTGAATGCGTTGTTGAGCTTGAGCAGTTTCTGCCCCCAGCTTTCCTTCTCGCCGAAGTTGGCGAGGATCCAATAATCCTGGCCACTGGTCGCGCTATCCGTGAAGAAGGTGGGCAGCATCGTCCAGCTATCATAACCCGGTGATGACACAGCAAGCATATCCGCCGTGCTGTCCGGTTTGAGGCGATAACGGTAGAGACGCACGCCTTCGAACGTTTCCTCCATGTTGGAAGCGACCATGACGAAGGACCCATCGCCCATGTCGAAGGTCACTTGGATCAAGAGCGTGTCGTGGTGCAGGTTGTCGTCCACTTGGGCGAACTCGAGCGGGGCGAAACCCAACGGTGTCGCAAGGGGTGTTGGCTGCGGAACGTCCGCAACAGGCTGATCGGGTGCGCCGCATCCAACGATGCAGACCCAGGCAATGGGGCCGAACAGCGACCTCATTCCACGGGCTTCACGTCACCCGACCCTTGTGTCTTGCTATCGATGTGGGCGGGCTTGCCCTTGTACTTCACATCGCCGCTGCCCTGCACGTTCGCGTCCAGGTTCTCGGTGGCCTGCACCGTGATGTCGCCGCTGCCTTCGACCTGCGCCTTGGCGCTTGCCGTTTTGAGTTCGCCGGCTTTGATGTCGCCGCTGCCCTGGACCGCTGCATAGAACATCCCGCATGTGCCGCTCAGCGAGATGTCGCCGGAGCCTTGCACGCTCGCACGCACCTCCTTCGCTGAAACGTTCATCCGCACATCGCCACTGCCTTGCACATCGAACTTCATGTTCGTCGCGGCGAACTCACCCGTCCCGGTCACATCACCCGAACCTTGGATCGAAACGATGTCGACCTCGGGTACGGCGATGTGGACGATGAACGGCTTGTCGGTGCTGTAGCACTTGCTCGTCTTGATCACCCAGATGCCATCCTTCACCTCGGTCATCACCAACTCGGCGATGTTCGCCTGCGCTTCCACCTGCACCGACGGTGTGGATGCGACCGATAGTTGCACGTCCATGGCACCTTGCAACACGATCCCGTGGAAGGTGGCGACGCTGAGGGTTCTCTTTTCCGGGGAGCCGGCGCCCTTGACGCAATCACCAGGTGCGGACGCGGCGAGGAGGCCCCCGCTCATCAGGAGGGCGGAGAGGGCGAGGTTTATGCGCATGGTCAGCGGTGCAGCGAAACGTTGCCGGTGAATTCCAACCCGTTCACTGAGAAGACATAAAAGTACACTCCGGGAACAACGAGTTCACCGTCCATGGACCGACCGTTCCATTCGATGTTGTTGCCCAGTGTTTCGAAGACCCTCTCTCCATACCGGTTGAACACCGAGAGGTGCGCACAGGGCCCAAGGAGGCGGTCCGTCATCGGTGTGAAGACATCGTTGATACCGTCGCTGTTCGGCGTGAAAATGTTCGGGAACTCGAGGTCCGTGAGATCATCCTCCAAGCGTTCCTCAAATTCCGTCGAAGTGGTGATCGTCGCTCCGAACTCATCGGTCACCGTGAGCAGGATGTAGAGTTTTACGCCATAGGGGTAGGTATGGACCGGTTCACGCGCAGTGCTGGTCGCTCCATCTCCGAAGTCCCAGAAATAGGTTGCGCCTTGGAGCGGCGTCGAGAAGAAGGCTTTCGTTCCATCGCATCCTGGCTCGAACCGCGCCTGGATGGGAGAGAGTTGTGCGATGGCAGGGAGCGCCATCGCAAGCGCGATCAGCGTCACGCCGTAGCACCGTAGTCCGCGGGAACCGCGCTGGAAGAGGGCGAACGCCTTATGTGGAAGATGGCCTGACATCATGGTCGTATCGAACGGGCTGGGTTCAACGACGACACTAGCGCCAAAGTTCAGAGTACGGCAAGGCCGGTCTCGGGCAGGGACCGGCCTTTGATCCACAGATCGGGTGTTAACTACTTCGGTCACAGAGGCCTGTTCCCGGGCCCCGATGAACAACGTGATCAGCCCTGGCGAGGCCTCGGGCGTGTGTGGGTCAACGCACCAAGGTCACCGACCCCTTGAACGTCACCTCCTTCACCGTGATCACATAGAAGAAGGTTCCAGCACTGCATGGATCACCGCTGAACGAACGGCCATCCCAAGTGATGTTATTGCCCTGGCTCACGAAGACCTTCTCGCCCCAGCGGTTGAAGACCTCCATGGATGTGCACGGCCCGACGAACGCATCGGTGGTCGGCGAGAACACATCGTTCTCACCATCGCCGTTCGGTGTGAAGACGTTGGGAACCGATACATCCACGAGGTCGGCATAGTCGCCCAAGGTGAACAGCTGGCTGAGGGTGTCGGTGCAGCCGAGCGCATCGGTGATGACCAGCGTGGCTGTCGATGCACCACCGTAAGGCAGGATTGCCTGCGTGTCCTGCTCGTCACTGCTACTTCCGGTGCTGAAGATCCAATGCCAGGCCACTGCATCGGTGCTGGCATCCGTAAAGAACCCGCGCAGGTTCTCGCAACCGGGCTCAAAGCGAGCATTGAACCCCGCCTGGCCCTGCGTGCTTATCGTGACCGTCACAGCGGCGCTGCTCGTGCAGGTATCGTTCGTGACCGTCAGCACGTAGGTCGTAGTGCTGGCAGGCGATGCCGTCGGGTTCGCCGCGGTCGGGTCACTAAGGCCGATGACCGGCGACCAGTTGAAGCTGCTGCCCGGCACGCTGGTGGGGGATCCACCCAGTACCACGGGAACCCCGCCACAAACGGCTTGGTCAACACCGGCATCGATGGGCGGGTCGACGCCCACGGTCACGGTGACGGCATCGGTCGAGGAGCAGTTGTTGCTGTCCGTGATGGTGAGCACGTACATCGTGGTACTGTTCGGCGTGGCCGTTGGGGTCGCCGAGTTCGGATCGTTCAACGAAGCGGCCGGCGTCCAGGAGAAACCGTTCCCACTACCGCTACCGGCCAGCACGACACTGGAGCCCTGGCACAGCCACGTATCGATGCCCGCGTCAGCCGTGGGGAGCGGATCCACAGAAACGGTCAGCGAATCGGTCGAGGAACAGCTATTGCCATCGGTGAGCACCACGGTATACAGGGTGGTGTTCGACGGCGAGGCGGTGGGGTTTGGAACGCTTGGGTCGTTCAATCCCGCTGAAGGGCTCCACAAGAACGACCCGGAACCTGTCGCATTGAGCCCAATGCTGCTACCATCACACACGGCGACATCCGGCCCAGCCTCCAACGCCGGAATCGGGTTGACGACGACCGTGACACTGTCCGAATTCGCGCACTGGTTGCCATCCTGCACGACCACGACATAGATGGTCGTATCGTTCGGTGTGGCGGTCGGATTCGCCGCTGTCGCATTATTGAGGCCCGTTGCCGGGTTCCATTGATAGCTGGTCGCGGTCGGGCTCGTAGGAGAGCCACCAAGGGGGGTGCTTTCGCCGGCGCAGATGGTCGCATCGGATCCCGCGTTCACGCTGGGCAGGGTGAATACGGTGATGGTGTGCTGCGCGCTCGCCACACAACCAGCCGCATCCGTGACCGTGAGTGTGTACGTGGTGGTGGTATTCGGGAAGAAGATGGGGTTCGCGATGGAGGCATCACTGATCTCCGTGTTCGGTGACCATGCGTAGTCGGTCCCACCACTGCCGGTGATCTGTGTGGTGTCTCCCGCACAAATCGTGTTGTCGCCTGTGAATTGCACGTTGGGCGTCGAGACGGTCACCTGCACGGCGGCGCTGTCAGGGCAGGGAGTTCCGGCACTTGCGATGTAGGTATAGACCCCCGATACATCGATGGCGGGATCGAACATCGATCCGTGCGGTACAAGTGTGGGCCCAAGCCATATGCCACCGGCATCAGGTGTTCCGTCGAGTAATGTGAAAAGGTCAAAGGCAGCTCCACTGCTGCATGCGCTGGTGAAACCATCGATGCCTGCCTGCCCGGGTGTGAATACGGACACCACCACACTGTCCTGGGCGTTGCAGGTCAACGTATCGGTCAGAGAAACGTAGTACGTCGTCGTCACCGCGGGTGATGCCATGGGCGTCGCGACATCCGTCGCGCTCAGTCCTATGGCGGGCGACCAGGTGAACGCACCCGGTCCGGCCGTGCCGATGGCGACGCTATCGCCAGCGCAGATCGTACGATCGACACCGGCGTTGGCGCTCGGCAGAACGTTCACTGTCACAATGGCCTGATCCGAATTCGTGCAGGTGTTCGCATCGGTCACCGTGAGGGTATAAGTGATGGTGGATTCCGGCGTGGAGATCGGATCCGGAAGTGTGGGGTCGTTCAAGCCGAAGGCCGGGGTCCAGAGCAATGCTCCCGTCCCTGATCCCTGCAGTTGCACACTGTCACCTGCGCAAACGGTCAGGTCCGGTCCCGCGTCCACATTGGGCAGGGGAAGCAAGATCACATTGAGCGTATCGCTGTTCACGCATTGGTTCGTGTCGGTCACCACCACCATGTATGTTCCATCGATCGTGGCGCTCAACGTCGGGTTGGCTGCGCTCGTATTGTTCAAGCCGGTGCTTGGTGACCACACGAACGTGCTTCCCGCAGGACCTGTGGGTGAACCGCCCAGCGTTACCGATGTGTTCGGACACGGCGTCTGATCGGCACCTGCTTCAACAACGGGCAGGGCGTTCACCAACACTAGGATGCTGTCCAGGTCCGTGCAGCCGATGGCATCGGTGATCGTTACGGAGTAGCTCGTGGTCAGGCCCGGGTTGGCGATGGGGTCCGCGATATCCGTGGCACTCAGGCCGGTCGCTGGTGACCAGGAGAAGATTCCCGAACCGGATGCATTGAGTTGCACACTTCCACCAGCGCAGAGCGTGGCGTCCGTTCCCGCATCGACTTGCGGATCGTTCACTGCAACATGGATGGTATCCCGGTTCGCGCAACCGCTGTTGGTCACCTGGACGATATAGTCCGTGGTCGAAGTCGGAGTGGCAGTTGGGTTGGCGCTGCCCGCGTTGTTCAATCCCGCAGCGGGACTCCAAAGATAACCGCTTCCCGCAGGTCCAGTAGGTGCTCCACCCAATAAGATCGATGTGCCGGCACAGATCGTCGTGTCGGCACCCGCGAACGTCGCAGGCAATGGAACGATCGTGACGGGTATGATGATCGGCGTGCTCACGCACCCTTGTGTATTGGTCGCGCTCACCTGCACCGAGCCCGATCCGGAGGCACCCCAATCCACGGTTATGCTGTTGGTCCCCTGACCTGTCATGATCGTTCCACCGACGACCGTCCAATCGTAGACCGCACCGCCGATCGAACCTGTGCTGTACACACTTCCCAACTGGCCTGTGCATGCCTGTGCCGCACCGGTGATCGCGGTGGGACCCGCAAAGCCCTGAACAAACACCTGGTAGATCACATCGAGTGTACGCGGTGGGCAGCCGTTGTCGCTCACGCTCACACTGAACAGATACGGTTGGTCCTGCGCCTGCGCGCAATCGGTATCCCAGCAGAACGTGCTCGCTACAGTGCCATTGCCAGTCACCGGTGCGATGATGGTCGCCGGTGGGTTGAACAGCGCTCCGTCGAAGATCGTCCCACTAGCGGTCAACTGGAGGGAGTCGGCGTTGGGGTCCAGGAAGGCGATGTCGAAACAGAGCGGATCACCGGCTTGCACCGTGTAACTCGTGGTCTGTATCCCTGTCAACTCCGGTGCATCGTTCGGTGGGCACACCACCGCTTGCAGCTGAAGGTCACGTCGCGTTCGCCCGATGAGCACACCGTTGCGGTACTCTTTCACTTCCACGGCCACCACATAGTTCCCTTGCAGCGTTGGTTGGTATTGTGTGAGGCCCGTTGCGCCGTTGATGAACGCATAACCACCTGCGCCAAAAGGCAGGGTTACGCTGAACCCGGGCACGTAGGCCACCACCGGAATGGTGTTGGGCAGCAGGCCCGGAGGGGGAATGATCCCACCTCCGTTGTCAACGCTGTTGTAAGGTGTCTCGAACGAGAAGATGAGTTGGTCGCCGTCAGGGTCGGTGGCACTGTTCACGAAGGTGCTGGTATCGTTGATGCAGAGCAGCGGTGTGGGGTCGCCGAGCCAGATCGGTGATGAGTTCGGAAGCAGCGGGGGTGGGATGAACGCGTAAAAGCCGATCCCTGTATTGTTCGGGTCGAAGAGGTTGGAGATCGTGATGTTGCGCGCGTTCATCTGGAAGTACAGATGATAGCCCCCGAAATTCAACGGCAGGTCGACCGTGCCCTGGAGTAACCCCAGCTTGGTGCACAGTCCGTCGCCCACATCACATCCGCTCGGCAGGTCAGGGGTGATCAACGAACTATCCAGCAAGGCCAGGTTCGCAATGGTGTATTGAAGCTTGTTGGCGTTCGGCGCCAGGGGGTCCTGGGTGTAAACACCGACCGGCATCACGCCTCCATTGGTCGCAAGTAGCTCGGCCAAAGTGGCCCAGTTGCTATCGTCGCCGCAGTTCATGTAGAACTGCATGTACACCTGGTAGCGGTAGACCTGGCTTCCTGGCGAAGTTTCACCGAGGTAGGTGTACCCGAGATTGCCACCGATAAGGTGTGTGGCGTGCAATGCGGTGCTACCGCCGAGCAACACCAACAAGGCCAGAGTTCTCAGGAGGCGGGAGAAGGTGATCATGGCGCTCAGCGGATGATGAGGGTGCGGCTCCAGTGTTGCGTTGCGGTGGTGAGATGCACCAAGTAGATCCCGCCCGGATAGTCGCTCGCATCGATCCGGATCGTGGTGGATGTCGCCGGAACGACGTGTTGTTCCACGATCTGCCCGACGGCGTTCTGCACCGATAGCGTGCGCGCGTTCTGTGGATCCGGAGCAAGGTCGATCGCGAACCAATCATCGGCTGGTTGTGGCCTGATCGTTCCGATCGGGTTGCCGCCCAATTCTTCGATGCCCGTCAACGAGCAGTTCCAAGTAAGTAGGAACCCTGCGCTGGTCTGCGGCGGGCCACCGCCACCAAGCTGATCTTGTAGCAACGTGATACTCGGTCCTGTTGAAGTGATCACCCCGTTGTCCGGCAATTGTGCGAGCCCATTGCCAGAAAACTGGTCGATGATCGGGCTTGCCGTGTTCGGCCCATCGTAGATCGCCAGGAACCTGTTCGGGTTGTTGCCCCACTGGAACTGTGAGAAGCTCAGCGTGACGAACTGTGCGCCCGGAGGACTGATCGTGAACGCCCCGCTGGTACCCTGTTGGTAGTTGCCGTTCGGCCCACCATCGTCCGCCAGAACCCCCAGACATTCCGTGCTGATGAGATCGTCGAACTGCTCCAATTGCAACGTATCACATTGCCATTGCTGAACATGCTGGATGTAGCCGACTTGGGTGCTGGTGTTGCTGCCGAACGCGTTGGTCGAAACGAGTATCACCGTGAAGGTGCCATAGGTGGCATAGGTATGCTGGGGGTTCTGTTCGGTGCTGGTATTGCTGTCGCCGAAATCCCAGGCCCAGCCGGAGGGTAGGTGTGTGCTCAGGTCGGTGAACTGGACCACGCCGTCGCAGGTCCTGCGCGGCTCCGCAGTGAACGCAGCGACAGGTGGAGCAGTGCTATGGGCGATGATCGCGCTGAAGTCCTCGGTCTGTCCGTAGAGCGGCGCATCGCAGGGCGCCGAACTCTGGCCGATCACATCGCATTGCACGCGCACGCGCACCGGCGTGTCGAAAACCACGCCGCTGGGAATGGACACGCTGCCGCTCGGGGAGACCTGGTCCAATGCGGTCGCCAAGAATTCACTCGCGGCGAAGGATCCATCGTTGTCCATGTCGATCCAGATCCTGATGTCCTGCGGTGTTTCATCCGCGGTGATGGCGGACCATGCGTACGGCATGCCCTCTTCGACCTGCGCCACGTTCCCGCAGGAGCGATCCTGGTAGCCTTCGGTCCCGTCAGGGCTGGAGCTGTTGATACCAGCGAATTGGAAACCGAGCAAGCCGTAACCGCAGCAGTAAGACACAGTGTTCGGTGCGCACGATGCCGGAACGAGTTGCCCTTCCAGATCAACGATGACCAGGTCCACGGCCAAGGTGTCATCCTGGCCATTGGCGTTGGTCGCGATCAAGGTGACGCTATAGGTCCCACTCGCCGGGTAGGTGTGCTGCGGATGTTGTTCGTTGGATGTTCCGGTGTCGCCGAAATCCCAGGACCAGGACGTCGGTGTGTTCAACGATGCATCGGTGAAGAGCACGGTACCGGTGCAACTGAGGACAGGCGACGCGGAGAAAATGGCCACCGGAGGTTGTGTGTTCGCCACGACAGTGATGCTGTAGTCCTCGGCCTGCCCATACGTCACATCGCCACACGCCTGCGGATCCGGGGTGACAAGGTCGTACGCCGCGACAACGCGCAAGCGCAAGGGGATATCCAACACCGCACCGGCGGGGACCAATGTGCTCGAACCCGCGGCAGGTCCCGTTGAGGACAAGAGCAGTTCGTTGCTGGTGAACGTGCCCGTATTGTCCCAATCGACCCATGCACGCACAGCATGCGATGCCACGGTGCCCGTGTTGACCAATAGGTCGAGCAAGGTGCCCTGCACCACCGTCACCGTCTGGCATGTATTGTCCACATAGCCTTCACCTACCGCGTCGCCGCTCGGGTGGGCCACCCCTTCGATCGCCACATCGAGGATCCCGATACCATCGACATCGCCAACGGATGCAGCGGCGCAGGCGGCAATGGGTACGATCCCGCTCAGATCAACGGTGATCGTCAGTTCTGTTGTGTCGGCCCCGTAGGGATTGGTCACGATCAATGTCACCACATAGTCCCCACTCGCTGCGTAGGTGTGCACCGGATCCGTTTCCACAGAGGTGCTGTCATCTCCGAAGTCCCACGTCCAGGTCGTGGGCTGATTGAGGCTCTCATCTGTGAAGATCACCGTGCCCGTGCAGCTGAACGTGCTGCTGGTGGCGATGACCGCGACCGGTGGCGCTTCCAAGGGGGTCCATTCGAACCGCACGTTGGGCCTTTGCTGCCAGCTCACATGGGTTCCGCCTGGATCGGTGCAGATGGCCGGGTTGGGCGAGTTGCGCGACACGCAACTGGTGAAGGTTGTGACCGATTGCAACACCTGTGCGTTCTGGCTGGCAGTGCCGTTCGCGTAACACGTTTCGATCACCACGTTCGACACCCCATCCCACGAGAACGGTGTGCTGAACGTGTGCTGCGTCCAGCCGACTTGGTCAGTGAACGTTGAAGGTCCCGATGCGGGCCCGAGCCCGGTTTCCCATGTCGGACCCAGCCCCGTAGCAGCGGTCGTACCGATGCTGATGGAGAATCCCTGGAATGTCGTGCCGCTCGCCGCGAACACATCGAACCCAAGACCGCTGATCGTGCCGGCCGTCATACCTGCGGCTTGCAGTTCGGTCGCCAGGAAAAGCAGCTGGTTGCGCGACCCTGGGTTCGAGTTCGCATAGGGCGAAGGGGCTTGGAACTGGCCGTTGACCAGCGTTCCGGTGCCCACTTCGACCGTGATCTGGCCAAGAAGCGTGGACTGGGGTAAAGCGATGAGAATGAGGCAGGCGAGTGCCAGAGAACCAGTGCGGAAGGTATCCATGGGTGGTGCTTCGCCAGCGATGGCGGTGGGAAGGTAGGGGCGATGACGGAGGATCTAAGGAGGGGGGCTGGAACGCACCGTTCTGGCTGGATGCAACCTCAGGCGAAAACTCCCGTATATCGGCTCTGTATTCGTCGTGGTCGAAGGTATCGACTGGATCGTCGAAATGGAAAGGAGCACACAATGAAGGCCTCAGCCCCCCGGTCATCGATGACCGACCATTGGTCGGCACCTGTTGCGGCCCCCTTGAAAGAGGTGGCGGGTGCTGGCGTTGTCTTCGAGCACCACGGCGCTCTGGAACATGCCACGATGGAAGCCTTGCTAGCCACTGCGGAGGAGGCCAGTCTTTCACTGCGCGACGCGGTGTCCATGCGCAAGCGGTTGTTCAACGTGCTGGTGGAGGGGCTGGATAACATACGGTTGCACGCCAGCGAGGATCATCGCGAAAGCATCTTTGCTGTGCTTGTGGATACCCCGGCGGGCTACAAGCTGCTCATGGGTAATGCACTGCCGGTGGCCATGGCCGCCCTGCTCACCCACCGTGTGGGGGTCCTCAATGAAATGGACGAGGCCGATCTGCGCGAATATCACCTGAAGCTTTTGGCCAATGACGGACGCACCGAGCGTGGGGGGGCAGGTCTCGGACTGCTCACCATGGCCCGCAAGAGCGCGCGCCCCATGGTCACCCACACTTTTCCGCGCGATGAGGGTTCGGCTTATTTCGCGCTGGAGCTCGCGGTGCTCAGGACGTGATACCCGCGTAGCCGCTGAGGTGCTTGAAGTGCGGGGTAAGCGCACCACCGGAGGCGATCGTCGCTCGCGCGATCATCCCTTCACGATCCTCGACCACGAGACTCGGTAACACACGTTCGATCAGATCCAGGCCAAAGGCTTCCGAAGCGTCGCGTGGTAGTTCGCACGGCAGATTGTCAACGGCCATCACGGTGATGGTGCCCGGTACGCCCGGAGGTTGCTCGCGGCCGGTGATGGGGTCGAAGCCGAAGAAGGGGTCGGCGATCGTTGTGGCCCTCAAGGTGCTGTCGATGGGCCCGCCGATGTCGCAACTGATGTCCGCCACCACTTGCAAGCCCAGTGCTGGATCGCGGAGGTCTTGGAGCGTGAGGATCTTTGGGCCCCGTGGATCCCAGAAATGGCACGCCATATACAATTGGGCCCGCTGCGCATAAGGAAGGAATTTGGATCGATGTCCACTGGGATCCTTGTGGAAACGATCCTTTTCGAAGGGCGCCCCATCGATGCGCTCGTAGAGATCCGCTGATCCCAGTGCGGTGTAGACAGGCCCGGTATGCGTTCCATGCAGGAAGTCGTTCGCATCGGTCCGCTCCACACCTGCTCGCTCAAGCACCCCCATGGCGCCTTTGCCCACGCGCCCACCACCGGTCATCACGATGCGTAGATCGTTCGGTAGCGGAAAGGCATGCAACCAGCGTTCCAGTTCTTCCAGATCATGGCACTCATGCGCAGGCTTCAGGGTGGGACCACCATGCATCAGTTGCCAGGCGCGGAACCCGTTGTACGCGCCAACGACCCCTGCCCAATATCCGAATGCCAGCACGCGGTCGCCATGCACATCCGTCAGCAGTTCGTGATCGATCAACGTGATGCCGAGATCCAACACTTTGCGCAGCAACTTTCGGTTATGCGGTTGCTGTTTGATCGTGTGGCTGAAGAGGAGGTAGCTCTTCCCCGCCAGCAGCATGTCCACCGGCACTTCCTTCACGCAAAGGATCAGGTCGCGATCCGCGAGGTCATCCACCAGTGGCACACCGGCTGCTTCGTATTCGATATCGGTGAACGCTCGCACGGGGCTGCGCTGCACCACAAGGTCGAGGTGCGGGTAGCGCCGGACCACTTCGCGGCATTGCGATGGGGTCAGTGGCACACGTCGGTCCGCCGGTTCCTTGCCTTCGCGGATGATGCCGATCTTCTTGTACGGGACTGCCATTTCGGGCGGCAAATGTAGAGTTCATGTAAGCCCGATCGTCGCGGTGTGGGCTACCTTTGTCCCACGTTCTTTTCAACCGGGGCCGATCTGGATTCGACAGCGGCTTCGTAATGTGTGCAAGCATGCCGAGTGTGAGGTGCGACTCGTTATCCCAGTGCCTCGACGCCATAACTGGCGAAGTAGACTACGCTCTCGCAGCTTAACAGCCCAC
>JBDTNF010000260.1:0-10823 GCA_039933875.1 Flavobacteriales bacterium
GTCCTCGGTCGGATCAGTAGTGCTGCTGTTTTCTTGGCCATGAAGCAAAGTTAAGCGCGAGACGAAAGTGACGCATCGCCCGTTTACCTTGGAACCCGAGTGCAAGAAGAAGTGGATGAGCTAGCCGCTTCGCGGAATATCGAACATCGAATGAGCAACACCGAACGACGAAGTTGAATGCCGGCATTCACTTCGACATTCATCATTCGATGTTCGGTGTTCGATATTCAATACCGCGCCTAGCTGTGAAGAAGCTGGCGGCGATCACTATTCTACTTCTTTCGTGTTGCGGTGCTTCGGTCACGGCGCAGGAACTCGTCGTGAACGGAGACCTTTCCACGTACACGCGCTGCCCCAAGGGGCCGGTCACCAAGAAGCTCGTTGTCGACGGCAAGGTGAAGGCCGCCCAAGGCAACCCCGATCTCTACGCTGATTGCAGCGCGACCTTCGGTGTTCCGTCGAATTGGAGCGGCCATCAAGCGGCTTTCGATGGGGGCGCCTATGCCGGGCTCGTGCTCACCACGGATATGCCCAATGACTGCGGCATGCGGGAGTATTTGCAATTCCCGCTCAGCGCCCCCTTGGAGAATGGCCGACGCTATCGCCTTACCTACCATGTGAGCCCCAGCGAGCATTCCGGTTACGTCACCGATGCGGTGGGGGCGATCTTTTCCGATCAGGACTGTTCGCGGAAAGGCGTTCCGCCCGGGCTGCGGGAACATGCCGCTGTGGAGAACCCGCTCGGCAGGATCATTCGCGATACCACGGCCTGGACGACAGTTACCGGAGTGTACAACGCGATGGGAGGGGAGCGCTTCGTGGTGATCGGGAATTTCCATGGCTGCAATGCGAGCACGCGACAGATGATGGATAGCGATAAGCTGCGCAGCATGAAGCGCAAGGCCGCCGCGCGCATGGATCCTGGTCCGAAGCGTGGTGCCTGGCATGAGTGGATGTCGCGGACGGCCTACGTCTACCTCGATGGTGTGTCCCTTGTTCCCGACATCACTTCCCCTGAGACCATCATCGCGTTGACCCCGGACCTCGCTTGTCGCCCGGCAACTCCGGGATCCGCGGGTCCGGAATTGATCCCCGATCCCGGCTTTGAACGCAACGACCATCCGACCACCGATAGTTGGCGCAATGCGTCCGATGGAACCCCGGACCTCTTCAACGGAATGACCGGGCTGTATCTCTTTTCCGCCGCGTATCGTGACAATCGTGAGTACATCCGTATCCCTTTGGCCGATACGTTGAACCCCTGTACGAGTTATCGCATCTCGTTCGATGTGGACCGCAACAACACCTACGCCTATTCCGTGGATGCCATCGGCATCGCCGTAACGGACACGTTCTCCACGCGCCGGAACCGTGACCGAATGGACTTTCCATGGGCCTGGCGTTCACCGGTCGGATACTTGTTGGCGCAGGGGGCAGGGACGATCACCGTGTGCGGAACGTTCACGCCAAAGACCTGCGCGACGCAGTTGCTCCTGGGCAACTTCGATCCCGATAGTTCGACGACCATCGTTAAGGAAGGACAGGAGAACGACGGCCCCTTCGCGTATTACTTCGTGGACAACGTGCATCTGAACGCGGTGGCCACCGATCCCGGGTGCATCGACCCCTGTCCGGCGCATGTGGTTCCCGTGGAAGAACCTCTTGTGGAGCATGGGCCTTGGCCGGACCGCATCACCTTGCATTTCGACAGCGATAGCGACCAGCCTTTGGAACTGGATGCCGGTGCCTTGGACCGTTTGGCGGAAGCACTGCGGAACGATCCCGAACTGCATGTGCGCATCATCGGTCATACAGACGATTCCGGCACCGGGTCACGCAACGAACAATTGGCCCAGGCTCGTGCGGACAGACTCGCTCAGGCACTGACGCAACGAGGAATTCTAACGTCAAGGATCACAACGGTCTCCGCCGGGAGCCGAACCCCCATGGCCGACAATGGTTCTCCTGAGGGACGTGCGACGAATAGGAGGGTGGAGGTGCTGCTGGAACGATGACCCCCGCGCGATAACTTGGAACCCGGAAGTACCGCTTCGCGGAATATCGAATAGCGAATTATGAACACCGAATGTCGAAGTGGAACACCTGCATTGACTTGGACATTGATCATTCGATGTTCTGTGTTCGATCTTCTTTACTGATACAAGTACCCACATGAGCACACTTACAAAGACAAGCCCCGCCGAGATCCTCAAGGACAACCTCGAGCACACCATCTTCAGTTGGAGCAAGCAGAGCGGCTTGAACCCATTGAACATCGAACGCGCCAAGGGCATCTATCTGTACGAACGTTCCGGCAAGCGATTCATCGATTTCAGCTCGCAGCTGATGAACGTGAACATCGGGCACGGGCATCCGAAAGTCGCGGAGGCGGTGGCGAAGCAGATGGCCGAGGTGAGCTACGTGCATCCGGGCATGATCACCGAGGCGCGCGGCAAATTGGGCAAGAAGCTGGCGGAGATCACGCCGGGCTCGCTCAACCGCACCTTCTTCACCAATGGTGGCACCGAAGCGGTGGAGCACGCGATGAAGCTCGCGCGTTTGTATACCGGCCGTCACAAGATCATTACGCTGTACCAGAGTTACCACGGCGCTACTTATGGTGCCCTCAGTGCCGGCGGCGATCCGCGCGGCTTGCCCCACGACAGCCAGGGCGTGCCGAATATCATCCACGTGGAGAATCCGTATTTCTACCGCTGTCCGTGGAACAGCAAGACGCCGGAGGAATGCACCGAGAACGCGCTGGCACACCTGGAGCGCATCGTGAAATACGAAGGCCCACAATACGTCGCGGCGATCATGCTGGAAGGCGAGAGCGGCAGCAGCGGCTGCATCAAATACCCGCCGGGCTACTGGAAAGGCGTGAAGGCCATCGCGGACCGATACGGCATCCTGACCATCTGCGACGAGGTGATGAGCGGTTTCGGTCGCACCGGCAAATGGTTCGGCATCGACCACCACGGTGTGGTGCCCGACATCCTGTGCATGGCGAAGGGCATCACCAGTGGCTACATCCCGCTCGGCGGCCTCATCGTGCGGGAGGAGATCATCAAGCATTTCGACGACAAACCGCTGCCCATCGGCCTCACGTACAGCGCGCACGCCGTTGCATGCGCCGCCGCTAATGCTGTGATCGATATCTACGAGGAAGAGAAGCTGGTGGAAAACGCCGCCAAAATGGGTACGTACGTGCAAGATCGAGTCGCGGCGCTCGCGAAGACGCACCCGAGCATCGGCGACTTCCGCAACACCGGCCTGCTGGGCTGCATCGAGCTGGTGAAGAACCGCGAGACGAAGGAACCGATGGCGCCCTGGAACGCGAAGCCCGAGGAGATGGGCGTGATGAACAAGGTGGCCGCCAAGATCACCGAACTGGGCATGTTCACCTTCGTGCGCTGGAACTGGATCTTCGTCGCGCCACCGCTGTGCATCGATGAAGTGGGTGTGGATGAGGGGATGGAGATCATCAGCAAGGCGGTGAGCATTGCGGATGAGGCGTGTGTTTGAATGGGGAAGCAGTAGGCCCACATTGATCAGCCAATGAAACTCGAGAGCAACTCACACCTATCGACTTACCTGATTGGTATCGAGTCGAGGTGCCGCGAATTGGGTTTGAACGTCGAAGCGGATCGGGTGCGGTCTGCTGGTCGCTATACAATCGGCTCGCCATCAGAATTCTTGCATCAGGCCCAAGAAGCGCTGAAAGTTGTGCTTGTGAAAGGTCAGAAGGTGCTAAATGCTGTCGAAAGAGAAGAAATCACTTCCGTGATCAACCAGATCGAAAAAGCCTTTGCCAATATCGGCGGGGCTTGAATGAGACGGGCGTGAAGGAAGGGATGGAGACCCTTTCAAAAACGATCGCGATAGCGGATGACGCTTGCAATTAGCAGCGATGGATCAAACCTGCGCTACCGGGCGAGTTATGGGGGGCGCAAACCATTCTCTATGTCTTGTGACTATGCGGAGTGGAATTCTTGGATGGCGCGAGGGCGGGTTCGCATCGGATCGGGCAACCATCGCCCCAATTGTCCCCGGACAACGCGGTGGACGCTGAACGCAGGCTGTGTGTGCGACGCCTGAACGGAGGGTGATCCGCGGTATCGCGTCGCTACTGAGGGGCTGGTACCCGATCTGCAACGGTGAAGTCACCAAACCATCACCATGGGCAACATCTTCAAATCCCTCGTCCTGCTCTGCTTACTATCCACCTCCGTCAATGCACAAACGTGGGGTCTAGGTTTTCGCTTGGGTGACCCGAGCGGGATCACCGTGAAGAAGTACTGGGGCGGCCACGCCTTCGAGGTGAGCCTGGGCCGTACGCACGTTTTCAATGGTCCCGCCTATTATAGCGGCCACTACGATCACTGGTACGAGGATCAGCACTTCGACTACCCTGCGCACGAATACCTGAACTACCGGGCCAGCAGTGCCATTGGCCTGCAAGCGCACTACCTGGTGCAAAAGGACGTGAAGAACGCTGGTGGCCTTGATTGGTACTACGGCTTCGGTGGCCAGATCCGCTCCCTCCAGTACTACTACGACTACCGCTATAAGCCGGGTCCCGGCCCGGAGTGGGTGGTTGTACACGATGAGCACGTTACGGAAGTGGACCTGGGACTCGACGGCGTGGTGGGCATCGAATACAAGTTCACCGATGCGCCCATAGCCCTCTTCCTCGATGCCACCCTCTTCATGGAAGTATTCGACAACCCCTTCGTCTTTTGGCCACAAATGGGCTTGGGTGCCCGCTACAATTTCGGGGGCAGCAAATAGTACTGGGGGCGTTCTGCCAGGATCATCCAGCGTCTCATTAGCGTATGTGATAATTAGCGAATGAGCCAATAGGTGGCGCTCAAGCATTCGCTAATTGAGCATTCACTCATTCGCTAATTTGGACGTGTGTTATCCAACCGGACAACATGACCGACAAAGCAGATCAACTGAAGGACGGCGACCGCTGCATGGTCGTGGCAGGTGCGCACAAGGGTAAGTCCGGCATCGCGCGAGACCTGAACATCAGTAAGACGGGCCACCTCACCATCACCGTGGTACAAGCGGATGGCGTCCGCTTCAAGACATTGGGCAGGAATGTGGTGGCAAGGGCGAAGTGAGGATGAGCGTCGGGCCTCGCCACTGGCGCCGCATGTCCCCATCTCCCTACCTTCTCGCCCCATTCGCATGGGACCGTGGATAGCGGGCAACTGCGGCTATTCCCTGGAGTTCCTGCTGAAGTAAAGCCCTTTGAAGCGACCTCTCCACATCACCCTGATCGCCTGGCTCTTCATCATTGTGGGTGCGGGCTCTCTTCTTCGCGCGCTTTTCCTGGCCCTGTTCGCCGAACCATCGCATGTCCATGATCCGCTGGGTCATTTCCATTGGGATGATGTGGTGGTCGTGGCGGTAAGCATCGCTGCGCTCGCGGGTGGTCTGCTCCTGCTGAGGGGGTTGGAGGGGGGGCGTTGGTTTATCCTCGCGTGGCTCGTGTTCCACGTGGTCATCGCGGTGGATCATCCGATCATGGTGCTCGCTACGCATTTCCTGCTCATGCTGGTGGTGGGCTACTTCCTCATGCGGCCCGCGACCACCGCCTATTTCAGCAAGAGCGAGCGGAAACGGAGGGATCGCAAGCGGGGGAAAGCCCGCACGGGATCCGCTTGAACGGTGGTTCTGTTCCCTGCGGCCGCGTCACTTAACCCCCGGGTCTGTAGCGGCGGTGCACCAGGTCGGCGTTCATGCGCTTTGCCATCGCGCTATTGCTCTCCGGATCCGAACAGAAGCGGATAGGAGCCTACCTTCAGCGCATGATCCTCTCTGCCGGATCGCGCGCATGAGCGTGATCGCGGCCCGCAGCTCCTTCCTGCTTTGCTTGCTCTTGTGCAGTTGCCCGGCAGGCCACGCGCAGAACCAGGTCTTCCGCGACTCGCATACACTGCGCGCCCGCTGGGAGCTGGACGACAGCCTGCGCAACGGCAACTTCCTGCTTACGCCTTACAAGCCGGTGTATGTGCTGCCCGGTGTGTGGAGCAGTTCGCCGAACCGCGAACCCTACCGATCCAGCGCTTCTGCGTTCCCCACCGCTGACCAGATCCCGTTGGATGTGATCGAGTGCAAGTTCCAGTTCAGCTTCAAGACCAAGGTGGTGCAGGGCCTGTACAAGAACAAGGGCGACATCTGGGTGGCCTACACGCAGAGCTCGCGCTGGCAGGTGTACAACTACGGCCTCAGCCGCGCCTTCCGCGAAACGAACTACGAGCCGGAGGTGATGGTGGTGTGGCCCACCAACTACCGTGTGCTCGGCTTGCGCGGCCGCCTGCTCAGCGCAGGGTTCAACCACCAGAGCAATGGTGGCAACGATCCCTATAGCCGCAGTTGGAACCGCATCATCGGGCAGGTAGGCCTTGAGCGTGGCCGCTTCACACTATTGCTGCGCCCCTGGTGGCGCTTTCCCGAGCGCGACCGTGGCGACGAGAACCCCGGCATCACTGGTCTGGTCGGCAATGGTGAGGTCATCGCCATCTACCAGCGCAGGAGCCATGTCATTTCCATCCAGTTGCGCAGCGCGTTCGTCGATGCGCCGTTCACCGGTGGTTCGGTACAGGGCGATTGGTCCTTCACCATAAGCGGCCACCTGAAAGGGCACCTCCAGGTGTTCCATGGCTATGGCGAGTGCCTGCTGGACTACGACCACCTGCAGACCACCATCGGCATCGGTGTGTCGCTGCTGGACTGGTTGTGAGTTCTTCTTCCGTGTTGCACACAACGGAACGGCCCGAAGGATCGCTCCTCCGGGCCGCGCGTTCGGTGCAAGCCCTGTTCAGGCTTGTTCCTTCTCCTTGGTCGTGAGGCGATCGATGATCGAGTTCACCTCATCCTTGGTCTTGCCCAGACGCTCCTGCAAGCGGCCGTGCAACTCATCCTCTTTTCCTTCCACGTATAACAGGTCGTTGTCCGTGAGGTTGGCGTACTGCTGCTTCAGTTTTCCTTTCAACTGGTTCCAGTTGCCTTTGATCTTGTCGTTCGCGCTGTTCATGGTCGTTGTGTTTGGGTAGAGGTGACCATGGCGCGTGCCACACCATGGTTTCCTGCATTCGCGGGCCATCCGCATCGGCAAGCAGTGTGGCGCAAATGCCCGACTGGGAATGTTGGCAACAGTTGCGAGGCGACCGGACCCCGATAACCACGCATTCGCAGCTCCGTGGTTCAAGAACGCGTTCGTTAACTTTCATCGCCCTGTAAGGACCACATTCATCCATTGCCCATGCGTTCCATTCTTACCATCCTGCTGCTCGCCCTTGTACTTCGTTCATCGGCACAAACGCCTGTACTGTGGGGCATGGCCACGGGCGGTGGGGCGCATGACAAAGGCACATTGTTCCATGTGGCCGCCGATGGCACAGCCTTTACGAAGGTGTTCGACTTCGACGATGCATCGGGCTGGGGCCCCGAGGGCGGCCTATGCGCCGCGCCCAACGGCAAGTTGTATGGCGCCACGACGCATGGTGGCGAGGGCAACAGCGTTGCGGGAACGCTGTTCTCCTTCGATCCCAACGGAGCGGGCTTCCATAAGATCCTCGATTTCGACATCACGAACGGCGGAGGGAATTGGGGCGAACTCGTACCCGGTGGCGATGGCCTGTTGTATGGCGCCCAATACATGGGCAGTGGAAATGGCGGCAGCATCTACACCGTCGATCCCACCACCGATGCGTACACCATCGTCCATGGCCTGAACCAATCCACTGAAGGAAGTGGCGTTACCGACAAACTGCTGCTGGGGTCCGATGGCTGGCTCTATGGCACGGCGCATTTCGGTGGTGCGCACAACTCGGGCACCATCTTCCGTTTCGATCCCGCCACGCACGCCTTCGAGACCCTGTACGACCTGGCCGGTGGCGACGGTGGCGACACACCTTATGGTGGCCTTTGCGAAGCGGCGAGCGGCTGGATGTACGGCACGACCTTCAGCGGTGGCGCCAATGCCAAGGGCATCATCTACAAGTACCATCCCGTGAGCGATCAGTTCGTGAAGCTTGCTGACATGGATACCATCCCGGGTTTGTATTGCTGGAGTTCGATGGTGATCGCCGGGCCCGACCTCGTGATCGGCACGGTGACCACCGGCGGCAATTTCGGCAGCGGTTTCATCTACGCCATCGTACCAAGCACCGATGCCTTCAGCGAGGTGTACTCCTTCGGTACGGCCACCGGTGGCACCCAGCTGGGCAACGACATCGTAGCTTCCGATGGCCTGGTCTATGGCCTTTGCCAGGGCGGTGGCACGTTCGGCATGGGCACCGCGTACAAGTTCGATCCCATCAGCCATGCCTTGACGCTGCTGCACAGCTTCGATCTGACGAACGATGGCGGCATGCCGCGTGGCGAACTGGTCGAAGCGGGCGGGCCTGTGGGCATCGCTGAACAAAGCGGGCATATCGATGTGCAGGTAACACCCAACCCCACCGATGGATCGCTGACCGTGTTCTGTGCGAACGCCAGAGCCGGAAGGACCGCCTATACCATCACCGATGCGCTAGGCCGGGCCGTCGCTTCGGGAACACTTGCAGGTGAGCGCACCGTACTGCAACTACCCGCCGCGCCGGGCGCGTATGCGCTTACGATCATCGCCGACACCACCCGGCGGACGGTGCGTTTTGTGCGACGTTGAAGAAGTCGGCTTTCGCAGGGTCCCGAGACGAAGACCCTGCTAAGGTTTTGATCCGGATGCGCCCTACGGCACCTTCAGCAATTTGCGCGTGTAGCGCTTTCCTTCCTGTAGAAAATTCAAGGTGTGAATACCCGCCGGCACCATGCGCAGATCAAGGACCAGCGGAAAGGAAGCGACCGTTTGGGTGAGAAGGATGCGGCCTTCCGAGTCCTCTAGTTCAAGCATCCCCGAACCTTGCACGCGCATGTCGATGGTCACACGATCCCTTGCCGGGTTGGGGTACAGCGTGAACTGTTCCTCCTCCAGCTCGCGCAGACCTACCGGATGCACGTGGTCATAGGCACCCACGAAAACATCCGAGCTGCCAAGTGAATCCACGAGGGCGATGCCCGGACCGGGGTCCGCATCCACGGCGCCGGTGGTGTTGCCCGTTACCCACAGCCTGCCGGTGGGCGTGCAGGCCGCGCTCCATATCGCATCCATGCCCGTGTTACCGGCATCGAAGGCATCCACGAAGTTGCCGTCCGTATCGAACTGCGCCAGGAACAGGTCCGTCTCGAAGGCCGACGTGCTGCTCAACGGCGCACTGCCCGCACCGGGATCGAAGTCCACGTTCGCATCGCCGAAGTTGCCTGCCACGAAAAGGTGGTCCTCGTCATCGACGACCGCCTCGAACGCGATGTCGCTGGAGCCACCGCCGATGCGCAGGCCCCAGATGTAGCTGCCGAGCGGGTCGAGTTTCACCACCACGATATCCTGCCCCTCACCGCTGGAGAAGTTCTCCACGTTGGGACCTGGGTCCAGATCGATGGTGGTGCTGTTGGCGTAGCCACATAGGTAAAGATCGCCGTTGCTGTCGGTGGCCAGTCCGTAGCCCAGGTCGCCGCCGGTATCGCCGATGCGCTGAGCCCATTGCAGTGCACCCGTGGGGTTGAACTTCGAGACGAAGATGTCGATGCTGCCGGCGCTGTTCAATGTGGTAACGCCGGGTCCGGGATCGAAGTCGCCACCGGTGCTGGAGAAGCTTCCGGTCACATAGATGTCGCCGGTGGCCGCCATGTGCAAACCAAGGGCGCGGTCGGAATCGAGGTTGCCGCCGCCGCCAAAGGCCACGCCGAAGAGCATGACCTGTGCCGCTGAGAACTTGATCAGGAACACGTCCAACCCGCTGGTCGTGGCTAGCGTAGTGGTGCCGCTGCCCGGGTCGGCATCCATGTCCGTGCTTTCGAAACTGCCGGTGATCGCGAAGTTGCCGCCGCCATCCACCTCGATGTTGATGGAGGTATCATCCTCACTGCCACCCACACCGAGCACCGAAATGAAGCTGCCGTCCAGACCGTACCGTGCCACGAAGGCATCGGTGCCTCCGTGGTTGGTGAGGGTGGCCGTGGCCGGGCCCGGATCGAAGTCGGCATCGGAACTCGAGAAGATCCCGGTGACGTAGACCGTGGTGCCCTGCACTTCCACGTCCCAGCCAGCATCGAAGCCCGTGCCGCCGAACCGCTGCGCCCATTGCATCGCACCGGCATCGTTGTATTTCGCCAGGAAACCGTCGTCGCCAATGGGAGTGAGCAGGGTGAAGCCCGGGCCGGGGTCGGCATCGAAGGCAGCGTTGAAGCTGCCCACCACATACACGTTGCCAGCGTTGTCCACAGCCACATCCTGTCCGGAATCGTAGCCGCTGTTGCCCATGGTAAAGGCCTGGTGATAACTGAATTGGGCGTGCAGGTTCATCGCCAGCACAAGCAGCAGGGTGGTCGTTATCTTCTTCATGGCCCGAAAAGATAAGAGAGGGCAGCGATGGAGCGCCGTGGTAATTTCGGGGGAGAGGGAAAAGGAATTAGCGAATGGGTCAATTAGCCAATTAGCGAATGTCGCTTGAGCGCCGCCAGCTGGTCGTTGAAGCCTACGGCCTTTCACCCTCCACCACCAGGCGCTGCGTGCTTCGCCGGTCCATACCGTCGAAGAGCGAGAACAGATAGCAACCCGGCGCCACCGCGGGCATGCGCATTTGGTGCTGGCCCGGGACAAGGGAGCCGCTGGCCACGGTGTGGCCGAGGAGATCGGTGATCGCATAGGCGTGCGCCGAACCGGATGCACTGCCAGTGGCAGGTAGCGGTCGAAACATGCGGCAATGATA
>JBDTNF010000261.1:0-8219 GCA_039933875.1 Flavobacteriales bacterium
CGATGAACGTGGATGATGGCGACGCTTGCACCATCGACTCCTGCGTCAACGGCCTGGCTGTTCACACCCCGGTGAACGTGGATGATGGCGACGCCTGCACCATCGACTCCTGCGTCAACGGAGTTGCTGTACATACGCCGATCCCCGCGCTTGATGCCTCATGGAACAGCCCAGGAACGCTGTGTGCATCCGTTGGGCCGGTCGGATTGAACGGCTACGTAACAGGTGACCCGACCGGCACATGGAGCGGGAATGGCATCTCCGGGTCAGTCTTCAGTGCACAGGGTGTCCCCGGTGTGTATCCCATCACCTACACCGTTGGGTCAGGAGCATGCCAAAGCCAACAAACCCATGTGATCACGATCGTCGCTGATCCTGATGCACAGGCTGGCGCGGACGCAGCTATCTGCGGACTGAGCTACGAAATGCAGGCCAGTTCGAACAGCATGATCACCGGCGCATGGACTTTAACATCGGGCCTCGTGGCCAATTCACTGAATGACCCAAACGCCACCGTTGTAGCCAATGCTTATGGAACCTACACGCTGGTTTGGACGGTGACGAACGGTGTTTGCACCGCATCGGACACGGTCGTGGTCACCTTCCACGATCCAGGCATCGGCATTGCGGTGGACGCGGGTCCGGACCAATACTTGGATGTGGTCACTTCAACTTTCCTGAACGGCCAGACGACCCCAGGTGCATCCCTCCAATGGTCCTTGTCCTCTGGCTCGGGGTCCATTAGCAGCCCGAACGACTCGACCACTGAGGTCATCGGGCTCGGCATTGGCGACAACGTTTTCGTCCTGAGCGCCAACATCGGCCAATGCGCATCGACGCTCGACACCGTGCTCGTGCATGTGGACGACCTCTTCATACCGGAAGGCTACTCCCCTAACGGTGACGGTGTGAACGATGCTTGGGAGATCACGGGTATGGAAGCATTCCCGGGAAGCGAGCTCCGGATCTTCAACCGTTGGGGCCAGGAGGTTTACCAGGTTGACAGCTATGCCAACCAGTGGGATGGTCGGGCGAACAACAGCCGCCCGCTCCCGGATGACACGTATTTCTATGTCCTGAACCTCTCAGGCGATCGCACGTACAACGGCCACGTCATTATCAAACGGTGAGGTCAACCAGGCACATCCTCTCCCTGTACGGCCTGCTTCTGGTAGGCCTGTGCAACGGCCAGCACACGCCGTTGACCAGCCAGTACCTATTCAACGGCCTGGTTATCAACCCAGCTTATGCTGGCAGTCGCGATGCGCTGGCCGTGAACCTCACCTACCGCCAACAATGGGTAGGTTTCGATGGCGCCCCGGTGACGCAGATCATCAGTGTGCACGCCCCGCTCGCTCGAAGGAAAGTGGGTGTAGGGTTGCTGCTCTACAACGACCGTATCGGTGTGAGCAACGAAACCGGCGTCTTTTCCAACTACGCCTATCGCATTCGTCTACCCAAAGGCAAGCTTGCTCTTGGCGTCGGTGCGGGCTTCACCCTATTACGGGCGAATTGGAGCGAAGTGAGCCTGCAAGACAACACCGACCAGGCTTTCAATGGCACCTCCCATGGTGCACCCCGACCCAACTTCAGCGCTGGTCTCTTTTACTACTCGAAGACAATGTTCATCGGAGCTTCATTGCCGTTCATTCTGGCCCACCGCTACCAACTGAACGGCGAAGCCTACCAGATCTCGCAAGAGCGACTGGACGCAGAGCCCATGATCACCGGCGGATACCTGGCGAAACTCACGAACGACCTGAAAATAAAGCCCAGTGCGCTGGTCCGCTATCGACTGGACAGCGGCATACAAGGCGATATCAGCGCGAACCTCATCATCAAGGACAAGGTTTGGACAGGTATCACCTACCGCACGGGCGATGCCTTGATCGGGATGCTCGAAGTGTTGCCCACGCCGCAATGGCGCCTCGGCTATTCCTATGACCTCGGTCTCTCTGCGATCCGACGCTACCACCAGGGGTCGCATGAACTGATGCTCCAATACGAATTCGGTTATCGCATCCGTGTTCGCGACCCCCGCTACTTCTAATGTTGCGCCTGTCATCCATAGTATCCATCGCACTGCTGGCCTCACCGCTCGCAGCCCAGGAGATCTTCGAGGTCAGCGCTCTCGGAATACGCCCTGCCGGTGAGGACTACGCGCCAGTACTGGTGGACAGTGGTTTCGTAATGTGCTCCGTGCGCGAAGGTTCCGGTGCCATCGGCTTCACCGATGAGGAGACGAACAAACCACTTTCCGATCTGTACTGGGTCTCGTACAAGGATGGTGCATTGGGCTTGCCCGTACTTTTCAGTGCGAACCTGTCCACACCCGTGAACGAGGGACCGGCGGCCTTCACCGCCGCTGGGGCAACGATCTGCTACACCCGCAACCAGGTGTTGCCGAAAAAGCTCGCGAACCTCCGTTCAGCGAACGGACAGCTCGGTCTCTACTTCTCGCACCTCAGTGCCGGTGCGTGGCAGACGCCGATCCCCTTTCCCCACAACTCGCCGAAGTACTCCATCCTGCATCCGACCTTCAGTCCGGATGGTAAGACCCTCTATTTCGCCAGCGATATGCCCGGAGGTAAAGGTGGCATGGATCTCTACAGCAGCCAGCACAACAGCGAGGGCTGGAGCGAACCCAGGAACCTGGGCGAGGGCGTGAACAGCGCGTTCAACGAAGTGTACCCGCGCATGCACGCCGACAGCATCCTCTACTTCTCAAGTGACCGAACGGGCGGGCTGGGCAAGCTGGACATCTACTACACGGAACTCGACGGGAACGACTGGCATTCGCCACTCGCACTGCCCGCACCGGTGAACTCCGCCGCCAACGACCTGAGCTTCGTGGTCTACCACGGCGGCTACCGCGCCTTGTTCAGCTCGGACCGCGAGGGGAGCGACCGCATCTATACAGCTAAACGGACGGTGCCGAAGTTCCGCGATTGTACCGCACAGCAACGGAACAACTACTGCTACACGTTCCGTCGTGAACCCCAGGCGACCACCTCCAAGCTTCCTGTGGACCATGTCTGGGACCTGGGTGATAGCACACAAGTACGCAATGATGTAGCCGAGCACTGCTACAAGCAGCCGGGGAAATACACGGTCCGTTCCCTGCTCCTGGACCGCAAGACGGGGGACACCTTCCAAGTCCTCAGTTCCAAGGAGCTTGTGATCGAGGACATCGAACAGGCCTGGATCGCTGCGCCCGACACCGTTCGCACCGGTCGTGTCATGTCCATGGACGGCTGGAAGAGCAACCTCTCCGGTCTTCACGCCTCGGAATACCATTGGGATATGGGTGACAGCATCTTCAAGGAAGGGATCACCGCATTGCACGCGTATCGTACGCCGGGCACCTACGTGATCAAGTTGGACATTCTCACCGATCCCAACAGCACGGGCGCCATCCCCAATCGATGCAATACCAAGCAGGTGGTCGTGATCGACCGTTTCCATGACGACGAGGATATGGCGGTAGTGGCCACCTATGAGGACGCTTTGGGGAACACCCACACGTTCGAATACCAGGAGTTACCATACGACCCGACCGCGCTGGAGAGCGACTCCCTGACCGAGGTCACATTCTCCGTAGAGCTCTTCGCGAGCAAAGCGCGTGTGAGCCTTGATGATCCGCGCTTCGCACAAGTCCGCAAGCTCTATCGCGTCGTGGAACGATACGATCCAGAACGCGGCATCTACACCTACTCCGTGGGTGAGACGGGGAATATGGAGGAACTGTTCGCCATCTATCGCAAGGTGAAGGAACTGCAGTTCATGGATGCCGAGGTGTTCGCACTGGATGTGGAGAGGTTGATGGACCTCAGCCAACTCGACATGGCCTCCCTTGATGAGTTGAACCATAGCAAGTTGCGCACGAACGCCATCCACTTCGCGTACAAGAGCGCAGCTTTGGAGGACGACTCCGCACCAGTGCTCGAGCAGGTGGTGGACCTGATGCGCCAGCACCCCGAAGTGCAACTGGTGATCGAGGCGCATACCGACGATATCGGAAGCCGTGGGTACAACATCGATCTTTCGCAACAGCGGGCCCGATCCGTTGTGGACGACCTCGTGCAACATGGTGTTGATCCGATCCGATTGATGCCCATCGGCCATGGCAAGAACCAGCCGATCGCCAGCAACAAGACCGAGGAGGGTCGCAGCCTGAACCGGCGTGTGGAATTCCGCATGACGGTAAAGGGAGAGGACCAGGCGTTGCAGAAAACACGCTGATCGCCATCGGCTGAAATACGGTCGGTATCGGATAAGCCTTACCAGTTCAGCGTACGCTACTGCTCCTCGCCTGCGGCAGCCGTTGGCTACTTTCGTCCGGCATGGTCGCGTCGGTCCGGTCACTTTCAGCCATTGTCGCTCTTGGACTGCTTGCTCTGGATCTGAGCGGGCAGGATGCCATGCGCTTCATAGAGAACAAGGGACAGTGGCCTGTGGGGGTGACCCACCGCGCCGAGCTCCCAGGTGCTACAGTTTGGTGCGAGCGTGGCGCATTGGTCATCGACCGGTACGATGCTGAAGCGCTGGTCGGGATCCACGGCAACATCGCGGCCACTCCTCCAGACAGCTTGCGCCATCACGCGGTGCGATTGCGGTTCATCAGTGCCGTGACCGATACACGATCGGAAGCATCTCGGGAGGTGAGCGGCCGATACAACTACTTCATCGGCAACGACCCTGCGCATTGGGCTCACAATGCCCGCGCTTTCGCAGCGGTCACGATGAAGAACATCGCGCCAGGTTGCGACGCCATTTTTCAGGAAGGCCGGGCCGGACTGAAGTATGATCTGGTGCTGGCCCCCGGCGCGGACGCCGCCATGATCCAGTTCACCTATGAAGGTGCGGACAGGTTGTCGTTGCGCGAGGGAGCCCTGATCGTGGCGACATCGCTGGGCCGTTTGGTCGAACGGATCCCATTGGCCTACCAGGATATCGACGGCATCCGTAGCACCATCGCATGCCGCTATACCTTGAAGAACGGGATCGTGGGTGTGCAACCTGGCGCTTACGACAAGACCCGCTCCTTGGTGATCGACCCCACGCTCTCGTTCGCCACCTATTCCGGATCGGTGAGCAACAACTTCGGTTGCACCGCGACATTCGACAACGTCGGTTTCCTCTACGCGGGAAGCACCGCGTTCGGTGCGCAGTTCCCGGTCACCACCGGTGCTTACCAGACCGTTTGGGCTGGTGGTGCGACGGATATCGCGATCACCAAATACGATACTACCGGCACCTTCCTCGTCTGGAGCACCTACCTCGGTGGTAGCGCCGCCGAAATGCCGCACAGCCTGGTCGTGGGCAGCAACGACCAACTCGTTGTGCTCGGTACCACGGGTTCAGCCAACTTCCCGATCACCACAGGCGCGCACGACAACAGCTTCGGCGGTGGTGGACCGTTCACCCCTTCCGGACTGGGATTGAGCTACCCTGCGGGATGCGATATGATCGTCGCCCGGCTGAGCGCAGATGGAAGCGCGCTGCTGGGATCGACCTATCTGGGCGGGAGCGCGAACGATGGGCTGAACTCAGCCCCGGCCTTGAAGTTCAATTACGCGGACGAAGTGCGTGGGGAGGTGTTGCTTGACGCACTCGGCCGTGTGTGGGTGGCGAGCTGCACACAGAGCACCAATATGCCGGTGACGGCAGGTGCCGCCCAACTGACAGCAGGTGGCGGGAGCCATGATGGTTTCGTAGCCCGCTATGACCCCCTGCTCACACAACTGCAATACGGGAGCTATCTCGGTGGCACGGGAGCTGACGCGGTCTACAGTGCCGAGATCGACGCGCAAGGCCAGCTCTATGTGTGCGGAGGAACCACGAGCACGGATCTCCCGGTGAGCGGAACAGCCTTCGACGGTACGTTCAATGGGGGGCAGAGCGACGCGTTCGCGGCCCGTTTCTCTTCGAACGGAAGCACCGTGGACGCCTTGACCTATTGGGGCAGTGCGAACTACGACCAGGCCTACTTCGTGGAACTCGACCAGGAAGGCAACGTGTTCCTCTTCGGCCAGACCAACGCGCCTGGCGGCGAACTGATCCAGAACGTGATCTACAACATCCCCTTGGGCGGTCAGTTCATCACCAAGTTCGACCCGGAGCTGAGCAACCTCCTGCTCGGGTCACGTACAGGCAGCGGCGATGGGACACCGGATATATCCCCCACCGCTTTTCTGGTGGATGTGTGTGATAAGATCTACACGAGCGGATGGGGAAGTAGCGCAGGCGGTCTCGGCGGGGCGCTGACCACTGCCGGACTCCCTGTTACCCCTGGTGCGATACAGACCACCACGGATGGGCATGACCTCTACCTCGCCGTGTTCGACATCGACATGGATGCGTTGTATTACGCGACCTACTACGGAGGCGGTGTAAGCCCTGAACACGTGGATGGTGGCACGAGCCGCTTCGATCGGCGCGGGCGCGTCTATCAATCAGTGTGTGCGGGTTGCCAGGGGAACAGCGATTTCCCGACGACACCGGGCGCATGGAGCGCCACGAACAACAGCGGCGGTTGTAACAACGGTGTGCTGAAACTCGATTTCGATGCGCCGCTGGTGATCGCCGCGTTCACTGCACCGGACACGATCTGCGGGTCGGGCGCGATAGCGTTCACCAACCTCAGCGGCGGAGCATCGGGTTATATCTGGGACTTCGGGGATCAGACCGGGTCAACGCTTCCTTCCCCTTCACATGGCTACGGTGCTCCTGGAACGTACACGGTTACGCTGACGGCGTTGAACCCCAACGCATGCAATGAGCAGGACATCGCGGTGCGCACCATCGTCGTTGAACCTGCTGCTCCCGATCTACAGGTGATGAACGACACGCTGATCTGTGGGCCTGTGGCGAGCCTCACCCTGATCGCCACCAGCAGCGCACCGATCAACTTCATCTGGAGCACCTCGGATCTGTTCACCGATACCCTTAACAGTTCCCTGACCGGAACGACGATCATCTCTCCCGCTGTAAGCGGCACCTACTACGTACTGGGCGATAATGGCTCGTATTGCAAAGCGCGCGACAGTGTTTATGTGATCGTGTCCCTCGCGTCGCCCTCCTTGCTCGGTGATGAATTGATCTGCGGTGGTGACACGGCCACCCTGCAACTGCTCGGGGGTGACCCGGGCTCATCCATTGTCTGGTCACCGGTGGAAGAGATCCTTACAGGTCAGGGAACCGCCACAGCGACCGTTTCGCCGGATGAGCAAACGACTTATGGTGTCAGCGTTACCGCACCGAGCGGTTGCACCTGGTCCGGAACGCTCGCGGTGAGCGTCTCCCCCATTTTCGGGTCCTCTGTAGGTGCCTCCGTAGACCAGACCCTTGTGCTCCCCGGCACCACCGTGCATTTCCAAGCCACGCCCGCTTCAGGCGTCACGTACAGCTGGGCCCCCAGCGACCTCCTCAGCGACCCGACCATCGCGAACCCGACCGCAGTGATCACGCAGACGACCACCTTCATCGTCACGGTGAGCGATGGCATCTGTACGCGCTCCACATCGGTCGTCGTGAAAGTGTATGAAATGCGCTGCGACGCGCCGGACATCTTCGTACCGAACACCTTCACACCGAACGGTGACGGGAACAACGATGTGCTCTTCGTACGCGGTCATGCGATCAAGGATCTCGAATTCCTGGTGTTCGATCGCTGGGGCGAAAAGGTCTTCGAGACGACCGACCAAACGCTTGGATGGGATGGCTCCTACAAGGGAAAACCCGTGGACCCGGCGGTGTTCGTGTACCACCTGACAGCGTATTGCATCGACGGACAGCGCTATTTCACCAAGGGTAACGTGACTGTGATCCGATGAGAACACAGCCACGGGCCATGAGCTTCGAGCCACGAGCTGGGCGAACCGTCCATAAGCTCGTGGCTCGAAGCTCATGGCTCGCGGTCCTCATTGTGCTGGTTGCTCCACGCGCGCTTAGAGCACAAGACATCCACTTCTCCCAGTTCTTCAACGCGCCGCTCGCATTGGGACCGGGTAACATCGGTGTGTTCGATGGCGACTACCGCGTCAACGGTCTGTTCCGCCAACAGTGGCGATCGGTGACCACGCCTTACCGCACCTTCGCCTTGGGCGGCGATGCCGCGAATTTCCAAGGGGTGCAGGGACTCGGCGTGGGTGCCTGGCTCTTCAACGACCGTGCGGGTGACAGCCATTTGAACCAATTCCACCTGAGCGTTGGTGCCA
>JBDTNF010000262.1:0-14668 GCA_039933875.1 Flavobacteriales bacterium
CGACAGGGGCGGCCTTCTGCATCGATCTCATTTCTGCCCGTATGGATATATCACCAGTCGCCCCGCTCAGTTGGTCTGCGCGGCCACGTGTACGTTCACCGGAAGGTTGCCCGCAGCGTTGGTGCCAGGCGCGATCTCCACCCTGCGGAAATGCGGGGTGTGAGGGATCGCACCCTCTTTGTAAGGGCTGTCCGTGCCGTAGATACCTATGTCGGTACCATCCGTTCCGGCACCCACGCCGGGACAGGTGCTCTGTAGGTGGAGATCATCACTGAACTGGTAGTCCGTATCACCCTCGCTCATGAAGATGCTCTCCACGGGAACGCTGAGGATGTTTCCGCTTTCGGTGAAGCCGCTCATATTGCTTGTTAAGGCATCGCATACCACCAGGTTGTTGGTCATGGTCATGCCATCGCTCTGCCAGAAGGGCGCGGTGGTGCGGGTGAAGATGGAATTGGAGACCGTGGCTCCCTCGCAGTTGCCCACGCGTGTACCGAGGCAAACGCAATTGAGCATACTGAGGCCACTCGTACCGAACGATGTGATCTCGGCACCGGTGCCCGCTTGATAGTCGAAGATGCAGCGGGTGAACTGGGCTTCGCTGTCGTAGCCGTTCAGAGCAGCGTTGAAGACGCACTCGATAAAGGCCGACGATGACGCGGTGGGTGCCACTGCGCCCAAATCCACCCGTTGCGGGAACACGCAGCGGTGGAATTCCACGCTCTCCACGTTTTGATCGCCGAGGCCCGTGCCCAGACCGAAGCAGGTGTTGCTGCCCGGCGTGCTGAAGCGGATGCCACTGAACGAACTGCCACTGGCCCCGGTCGTCAGCCGGAAGTAGGCGCTGCCGTCCGCCGTCAGGATGGTGGCTCCGGTGGCCGCGGTGCTGTCGTTATGTATCCCGGCACCGATGAAGTGCAGGGTCTTATCAAGCGCGAAGCCACCTGGCACAAGGAAGGTCCCGCCGCTCAGGTAGAGGTCCGCGTTGTTCTCGGCGGCGAGGATCGCCTCGGTGAGGTCGGTGAACACCTGCACATTGCCAGCATGCTCGACAACGATGCGCGCATGTTGTGCACGAACTTGGAACGATGCGCCGATCAAGGCCGCGCAGAGGGTTTGTTGGAGAAGTTTCATGGCGCTCATAGGATTCATTGTTTCACAAAGGGGATCAGGATCTGGCGGTCGTTGCCGACAATGCGCAGCAGGTAGCTGCCACGCGCCAGTGCCGAGATGTCCCAGTTGCGCTGCGTCGTTCCCTGCACGCTCCAGTTGGCCATGCTTTGCACTGTGCGGCCGGTCGCGTCAAGAACGCTCAGGTCCAGGTTGCGCGCTGCGTCCGCGTCCAGACGCAGGGAGAGTTCATCGCTCACCGGGTTCGGGAACAGTAGGTAGTTGCTTAGTCCCGGGATCTCGTCAAGGCCGATGGAGAAATTGAACGTGCTGCTCAGCGGCACGCTCCAACCTTCCTCCGCATCGCGGAAGCGGATGGTGAAAAGATGGGCACCTTCCGTGGTCGGCACCGGCAAGGCAGCGATCAGGTCCACCGTTCCGGCAGGTCCGATCGTGTTGCTCACCCTGTCCGCCACTGCGTCGTCGATCCAATACTCATAGCCCGTGATGGCCCCTCCGTGGCGTGTGAATCCGACCGTATAAGGCACGCTTCGCACCCCGATGGCATCGATGGTGCGCACGGTCACGGTATGGAAGCCGACCGGCAATGCGCTCGCATCCAATGGTGCCATGAACAAGGGGGCCATGCCGGGGGTAACACTGGCAGTGGTCGCATCATCCACCTCGTCGTTGAACCAGTATTCGATCGCGTTCACGGTGGCGCCAAGCTGCGTGAATGGGGCGGTCCACGGCGCGCCCCAGTGGCCGTCCGCATCGCGGATCTGTAGAGTGGCCAGGTGGTGGCCCGCTGGAAGCGCTGAACTGTTCAGGACCACTTGCTGATCCAGCACTGGCGTAGCGGAGAGGTCCACCACTGTGGAGGTTGCCAGATCATCGTTGAACCAATAACGGTACCCGGTGATATTCTGGGCTTGGGTATGCGTGCTGCCGAACAAGAGCATGCAAGCCGTGATCAAGGGCGTATGTAGTCGTGTCTTCCGCATGGCTCAGTGGGTTTGTACCGCTGTGCGGATCTGCACGGGCAATTCGCCGTTCCAGTTGGTGGCGGGATCGATGGCGGCCTGCTGATAATGCGGGTTGTAGGGTATCACTCCCGGCTTGTAGGGCGAATGGGTGCCGTAGAGGCCGATGTCCGTACCGTCGTTCCCGGCACCGATGCCAAGGCTTCCGGCGGCCAGATGCACGTCGTCACCATACTGGTAGTAGCCGTCGGCGTCGTTAACGAAAATGCTCGCGGCCGGTACACCGTAGATGTTGTTGGTCTCACTGCTCGATCCTGAATTGCTGAACATAGTGGCACCGGTCACCAGACAGTTGCTGATCTGCACACCGTCCACTTGCCACAGGGGGGCACCGTTGTAGTTGAACACACAATTCTGCACGATACAATTGTCGGAGTTCTGCAGCCGCGCGCTCATGATCACACTGTTCTTTAGGAACAGGCGTGAGAACCCGCTGAGGAGCTTGTTGGTCAGGATGCACCGGATGATGATGGTTTCCCCCGTGCTGCCGTACATGTATTGGTTGGTGCCCGTTGCGATCATTATGCACCCGTCGAACGTGGTCGAACTGGTGGACCCCGCATTTCCCAAGTGGATCCCACCACGTTTGAATTCGCATCGCTGGAATACGATACCCGTGGGGTCGTCATCCGTATCATCGAGGCCATAGTACGTCTGGCCACTTGGATTGAAGGCGATGCCGGTGAACGTACTGCCGCTCGCCCCGGTCGTGATGCGCAGGTTCGTGCAATTGATCGAGGTGGTGGCCGTTACGTTGGAACTGTCCGGATGGATCCCCGCACCTATGAAGTGCATCGTCTTGTCCAGTACCAGATCGCCGGTCTGCGTGAACGTGCCTCCGCTGAAGTAGAGCTTGTCACCGCTCTGGGCGGCGGCTACCGCACCTGCGATGTCCGTGAAGACTTGTGGAGCACCGCTGCCTTGCAGTACGATGCGCTGCAATTGCGCTTGAGCGCCTGCGGTGATCAGCCCCAAGGCGGCAAGGAGTGTAAGGGTTCGTGTTCTCATGGTCGGGTTGGGTTTTGATCGAGGAGGTTGAATACGTGGCACCCTTCTATCGAGAACCCCATGCGGATGTGAACGATCACGGCGAACGACCGTAGCGGTGCTTTACCCATTGTTCACATTCGTGGCCCATCCGCGATGTAGCGTTGGAAGTCGGTTCCCAGGGACTTCTTTCCATCCGGACCCATGTGCTACCTCCCCCGTTCGCCGTATTATCGTGGTCCACACACCTTCTCAGGTGCAAGCCACGGCCACAGATATCGCCTCACAGCCCGATTGGGTCTCCGGCCTTCGCCGCAACGACCCGGCGACGGTGCGTGCGCTCTATGCGAAACACTTTGCTGCCGTGAGGCAATACGTGTTGCAGAACAGCGGCACGGGCAACGATGCACAGGATATGTTCCAGGAAGCGCTTATCGTGCTTTGGATGAACGTGAAGGAGGGGCGTTTCAAAAGCGGAGCGGAGAGCGATCCCGGCGGCTTCCTGTTCCGTGTCGCAAAGAACAAATGGTTGGACGTGTTGCGGTCCGCAGCACACAAGCAAATGAAAGTGGTGCACGATGAACGGACCACCGATGCGCAAGCGGAGGTCGCTGATGACATCGACGACCGCATCGTGCGCTTGCGCGGTGTGTACGACAAGCTCGACGACAAGTGCCGTGTGGTGCTTGATCAGTTCTACTTCGAGCGCAAAGACCTCGCGACCATCGCCGCGGACATGGGGGTTGAAGAGGAGAGTATCCGCACGATCAAGTACCGCTGCATGATGAAGCTACGCGCTTTCCGCCACACCATCGCAGGGGAGGATAACACAGGAGAAGTATGAGCCAGAACCCGATGGATAGGAACCGGTTCGAAGAGATCGAAGCCTACGTGCTCGGTGGCATGTCGGCCGGGGAACGCGTTGCCTTTGAGCAAGAGATGGAGAGGGATGCGTTGCTGCGCGCCGAGGTGGAACTGCAACGTGAGAATATCCTTGCCATTGAGCTCGGGGGCATGGAGCGGACATTGGGATCGGTAAGAACTGAGCAGGCGAACGGCCCTGTGAAGAACGCCGGTTGGTCACACTACTTGAAGTACGCCGCTTTTGCGGCGATCGTGATCTCCGGTGCGTTCTGGATGTTGACAAGGCCTTCGACGAACGAGCGGCTTTTCGCTGAACACTTCACCGCCGACCCGGGCTTGCCGGTGCCCATGAGCGCTACCGACAAGCCAGCGTTCCATGATGCCATGGTGGCTTACAAGCTCGGGGACTACGCTGAAGCGCGCGGCAAGTGGTCCGTGTTGCTTCAAGCCGAACCGACCAATGACACGTTGCGCTACTACATCGCCAGTGCGGCCCTGGCAATGGACGATGGCGCTACCGCGATCCCGCTCCTCGAAGGCGTTGTTGCGGAACCTTCATCCACTTTCCACCACAGATCGCAGTGGTATCTCTTCCTCGCGTACCTGAAGGTTGGTGACGCGGCGAAGGCGAAGGCCATGCCCATCGAGGATGATCCCATGCACGGCGAGCAAGTGCGTGCGATCAAGGCCGACCTGAAGTAGCGATGCGGTTCGTCACGCTGCTTCCGATCGTTCTGCTTCTCGGAGGGCATGCAAGCGCACAATCGGATCAACTCGCTGCACGCCACACACGCATCAGCGAACTCAACAGGGCTGAGGATCACGCGGCGGTGGTCAAGGAGATCGAGCTGCAGGTAAAACAGGCGGAAGGCACATCGTGGCAGGACTCCATCTACCGCTATACCTACATGCTGGGCCGTGCGGTGTGGAAGTCGAAGGATGCGGACGCTGGTGTAGCTGCCGCGGAGCGGATCGTGGCGTCGGTAAAGGCGCGTGACAAGGATCCCCTGCACCAGCTCGATGCCATGGATGATCTGTCCAAGCTGCTCTATGGTATGGGCCGAATGCTCGATTGCGTACGTGCCGATTCGGCCGCGATGGTATTCGCCGATGCGCGCAAGGACGTTCCTCTCCTACGCCGCGGCAAGGCACGACAACGCTTGGGTTTCGACTACGGCCAGATGGGCGATCACGAGCGCAGCTTGAAGTACTACCTCGCTGCGAAGGGGGTGTATGAGCGGTCGGATACGCTGCTCGCCATTGCGCTGGGCGATGCCTGCAACGGCGCTGGTTCGGCATATTGGCATCTGGGCGAAACGCGCAAAGCCGAGGAGCACTATAAGATGGCCTTGTCCTTTCTGGGGAAGAGCACCGACCCGAAGCGCAACTTCCGCATGGCAGGCGCGCTGATCAACATGGGCATCCTGTGGCAGGATGCCGGGGACTTCACACGGAGCAAGGCCAACTACCTGGAGAGCATCCGCTGTTGCGGTGCCGTTGCCGATACCGCCAAGGACCCCTCGCTGCGGGAGGAGGCGATCCTGGGCCGCACCCGCGGCTATGTGAACCTGGCGACGGTCTACTTTGCCATGGGCGATGATGGTCGTTCGCGCGAACTCCTGGAGATGGCGCTGCGTGACCGGCAGGCGATCCTGGAGCCGGATGATCCCAAGCTCCTCGGTGTACAGGACCGATTGGCGGATCTGGAGATCGAAGCGAAGAACTACGCGAAGGCGGAAATCCATGTGCGGGCCTATCTCGACGCCTGCGAGAAGTATTACGGGTTGCGGAGCGAGGATTACGCGCGCACCTGTGCGAAGCTCGGGGAGGTGTACGCCGGGCTGGGCCGCATCGAACAGGCCGATTCGCTCTTCAAGCGAAGCATCAACTTGAGCAGGACGATGGAGAACGCTGCCACCGATGCGGAGCTGGCTCTTGCCCTGCGTCAGCATGCACAGTTCTACATGGGTCAGGGCCGCTATGCGGAGGCCATCGGGGAAATGGAGGCCGCCCTCGACATAATGAAGCGCGTCCACGGCGACCGACATCACAAAGTGGCGATGTACGAGCTGGTGCTTGCCGAGGCGGCTTTCGGGAACAACGACCCGCAGACCACCCTGCACTATGCGGACCACGCACTGGAACTGTTGCAGGATCGCGTACAGGCCCTTCGGACAAGTTCGATACCGCAGACCTGGCCCCAGCCACACCTCCTGCCCGATGCACTTTATTGGAAGGTGAAAGCCGAGCGCGCCCTGGGTGTGAAGGAGGCGGATCGGTGGAAGTCGGACATGGACCTCGGGGTTCTCGCCATGGAACGCAACAAGGCCGCTTTCGAGGACGAAGGCTCGCAACTGGGCTTCATCGGCCAGCAGAAGATCGTGTTCGACCTGGCGATCGAGTTGGCGGGCGAAGACTACGAGCGCAGTGCCTCGGTCAATGACCTGGACCGCTTCCTCTCGCTCACGGAAGCTGATCGCTCCATCCTGCTCAAGAGCCGCTTGAACGAGTTCACCGGCATGCGCTTCGCCGGCGTTCCGGACTCGATCATCACACGCGAGAACCAACTGATCAGCGCGGTGGACATCGATCCAGAGGATCGTGCCGCCACGCCCGACCTCGCCAAGCGCGAGAAGGAACTGGCCGATTTCCTCGAAGGATTGAGCAAGAGCCACCCACAGTACTTCGCCTTGCGCTATGGTGAACCGCGCATCAGCATCGCGGATCTGCGCCGGAAGCTGCTCACACCCGATCGCGATCTGCTCATGTACGCGATCACCGGCGAGCACCTGTACACAATGGTGATCGGTGCGGACACTGCGGCCTTGGTACGCACCTCCAACAAAGGCATCGCCGAAACCGTCAAGGCGCTCAACGCGGCTGTGATCGCGCGCGAGCAAGCGACCTATGTCCAGGCGGCGCATGAACTGTATCAGCTCGTGTTCGCCCCTGTTGAACACCTGCTGAGCAAGCCTGAATTGCTCATCGTCCCCGACGGTGATCTGAGCACCATCAATTTCGAAACGCTGCTATCGAAACCCGACGCGAAGGACTTCCGCCACAACCTGCTGATCCAACGGTATGCGATAGCCTACCTGCTCAGCGCCACCACCGCCGTGCAGTTCGCCGACATGGCGCGCGATCGTTCGAAGGGTGTGCTCGCCATCGCGCCCGGGTTCTCCGACGAGCTGAAACAGGACTACCTCGCCCACTTACCCGACAGCACCATGGTGGACCGGAGCTTCCTCAACTATGTGCGTCAGCCCTTCGCGGTGAACACCGCACAAGGATTGGGAAGCAGCTTGCAAGCGAAGGTGATGGTGGGCAGCGATGCAAGTGAGAAGGGTTTCCGCGCAGCGGCCAATGAATACGGCATACTGCACTTGGGCACGCATGCCGAGATGAACGCCACTTCTCCGATGTACTCACGATTGGTATTGAGCAAGGATGGACAGGGTGTTGACCCCGATGCCGATGGTTACTTGCACGCCTACGAGATCTACGAACTGGACCTGAGGGCGCAACTCGCTGTGTTGACGGCTTGTGAGACCGGAAGCGGGAAGAACGATGCGGGCGAAGGTGTGCGATCGCTCGGTTATGGATTCGCTTATGCGGGATGTCCCAGTTTGGTGATGTCGTTATGGAGCATCGATGAGAAGGTGAGCTCGGAGATCATCGCGCGCTTCTATGCCAACCTCGCAGACGGCATGCCCAAACACATCGCTTTGCGGCAGGCCAAGCTGGATCACCTCAATGCAGCTGATGATGAGCTTGCCCTTCCATACTACTGGGCGGGTATGGTGTTGGTTGGCGATGTGGAACCGATCGAAGTAGAAACGGCCTGGAGCAAGTATGTGTGGTGGGGCATCGGGTGTGTGTTGCTCGTCCTTGCGATCGTGTTGTGGCGGAGACGCTAGCCGGTTATTCGGTGCCCGGGTCCTGAATCGCTGTGCTTAAAGCGAGCGCCCCGCACAAGGCAGGGCGCTCGGAATGCGGGGTGGAACGACTCAAGGTTGCTCCATCATCCGCGATATCTTGCCCACGGGGAACTGGTGGGGACGCTCGGGTCGAAGTGGTCGTTCATTGTGACATCAAAGCAAGGACGGCAAGACGCCCCCCACAATACCCGATCGCTGGTATTTTTTGGTAGTGTGGCATTCTGGGAGGGGCGTTCCCTACCGTCCAGGACGGAGGGAAAGAACGCCATGTGGCCTAACTCCACTTCATGAAGCCAGATTCTCAGACGACCATTCCCGAGGCTCACACAGCCGCCTCTGCTAACGCTGCGTCGAACTTCACCCCGATGCGCAGTTCGTTGCGCAGCACCAAGCGACCGTTCTGCGGACGCAGGAAGTACAGCGCGTCCACCTCGCTCACCGGTTCCGGTGCGGCGGTGATGGCCATGAAGCCCAGGTCACGCGCCATGCTCAACACCGCCTTGCGGTTCACAGCATCCAGGGAGTGTACCTCGTCCAGGAAGAAGGGTACGCGCGAAAGTGGCGTGTGCTTTTTCGGGTCCTCTTTCAACATGCTGCGCAGCACGAGCAGGTTGAACAGCACCTTGATCGTGATGGCCGTGCCATGGCTTTCCACCTGCAGGTTGTCGTAGCTGTGCGTGCGGCCGCCGCGGGTACTCACGGTGAAGCGTAAGGTGAACAGGTCCCCATAGTTCAACGTCAGGCGCTCGCTCAACTTGTTGCGGAAGCTCTGGTATGCCGCGTCGAGCTTGCTGCTGCTGTCGAACAGGCCGGTGTGATCGGTCTCGGCCAATTCCTTCAGCGCAACCACCAGTTCGTTCTGGTCGATCACCTCCATCTTCAGGCTCTCCAGGTTGCTGACGCTCACGTTCCCGAAGCGTCGATTGAGCTTCTCGGCAGCGCTCTTGATGTCGTTAAGGCCATTGAGCACGTTGGCGAAGTTGGCGCGCAGCAGGTGCAGGTAGTTGTCCCAATCCTTGCGCAGCGTTTCCTCGAAGGTGGGCAGGCCCTCGATCTGTTCGCGCATCAGGCGGATCGTCTCCACCTCCGTGGGACCGATGATATCGCTCTTCAGTACGTTCTCGATCTTGCTGCGGAGCTGGTCCATTTCGCGCGACATGGCGTTGTGCTCCGTCATGTGCTTGCCATATAGGGCGATCGCGTCCTCCGGGTCGCTGGGTACGGAGATCAAGGCCTTGATCTTGGCATTCAGGTCCGGTGGTGGTACGCACTGCTCCATCAATCGCAACAGGCGGTTGAAGCGGTCGTCCTCCTGGTTCAGCGCGGTGCGCTGTTCGAAGAGCTTCACACTGATCTCATCGAGCTTGTCGCGCACATCCTTGCGCTGCCTGTCCGCCTCGGTCTTTTCCCTGCCGACCTCGGCGATCCGTTTTTGCAGGCGGGGTTCCTCCTGCTTCTCTGTTTGGAACCGTTCCCACTTCACGAGCAGCTTCTCGTGTGCGTCGCACTCGGCCTGGACCGTCGCACGCTCCTTGGCCAGCGCTTCACGGTTCTCGATCGCGTCCATCAGCTTTCGCAGGCGGTCCTGCTCGGCTTTCAGGTCGTTCAGCGCTTTCTTCATCGCCTTCACGTCCACCAGCTCCTTCCATGCGCTGCTGTTGTCCGGCAAAGGCAGGCGCAGGAGCGCATCGCTGTACGTGTCGCCCGTGATGTTCTCGGCCAGGGTCTTCAACAACGCATCGATCTGTTTGCGCTTCTTCAACTCCACACCGCCCTTTTCCACAGGCAGTTTGAGTATCTCCACGTTGAAGAGCTTCGACAGGCCCTGCAGCGCCTCATCGCTCATGGTTTCCCGCAATTCCGTGACCAAGGCCTTGTCGAAGTTGGCGATGGCGCGTTCGGTACTGGACACACGGCCGCTCACTTCGGCCAGGCTGCGCGATGTGCGCTGACGGTCCGCTTCTTCGGCGTTCCCGAGCTGCCGGTTCAGGAGGTGTAATCGCTCCTTGGCGTTGTACAGTGCTTCGCGTTCAAGGTTCTCAACGAACTGCTCCAGGCCCTTGCCCAGATCGGCGATGCGGGACAGGCCCTCCTCCACACGGCCCTTGGCGCCGGCGATCTCCGCGATCTTCTCGTCCAAGTCCTTCAGGATCTCCACCGTGCTGACCTTCTCCTTCTCCAACGCCTCCTGTTTGGCGATGATGGCTTCCTTGACATGCTTGTTGTGATCGTGGGCCTTGCGCCGTTTTTCCATCAGGTCGCTGTACACGAAAGCGAGACGGGCCTCGAGGTCGAAGCGCACGTCGCTCATGGAGATGTACTTCTCCAGGCGTTCCTTCTCGCTCTTCAGTGTGTTCAACTTCAAACGGCGGTCACGGATGCGCTCGAAGTCCTCCGTCATCAAGCGGTTGGCTTCCAACGCCGGCTTGTTCGGTGGGATGCTCGCCAGCATCAGCAGGCTGCGCTTCATCTCGTTCTGGTCGATGCTGCGCAGGCTCAGGAGGTTCTTCAACACTTCCTTGAAGTGCCCATAGCGCTCCGTCTCCGTGAGATGCACCACGCCAAGGCCATTGCTTTCCCCCTTCGTGGCCACCAGGATCGCATCACGGTGGGCGGCCGCATCGCGGAGTTCGTGGTAATTACGTTCGCTCAATTTCGCGTTCACCGACTTGGGGTCGAGCACGCGATCATCCGTGCCGAGATAATCCTTCATGTCGTACGTGCCATCGTACGTGAACCGCACTGGATCACCACCGCTGGTCTTGCTCTGGCCGCGCCATCCCAGCACGTAGGATCCCTTCGGCCCCTGGCATTCGAAGAGCAGGTAGCTGAAGTGGTCGGGGAAGTAATACGTTCGCGTGGCCTCTGGCTCATGGTCGCCGAACGCCATCTGGTTGCGATTGTCCAGGTAGAGGAACTGCAGCGTGTTGATCAGCGTCGTTTTCCCGGCGTTGTTGGGCCCCACCAGTTGGATGGAATTCGCGAGTTCGACCTCGGCATAGTCATAGCTGCCCGATCGGATGGCGATGAGCTTGGTGGGTCCTAGTCCTGCTTGCATGTTCGTTTCGTTGATGTTCCACCAGCGCGGCCTTTAGGCCTTGTGGTGAAGTACAGGTGATCCGGGGGGGGGGCTGTGGTTGCTGTGGACCGTTTCAGTTCAAGGCAGGATCGATGGCATGCTCGAACGTCGGCAGCACCTCGCGTTGTTCCCGCTCGGCAGCCTCGCTGATCTCCTGGCACTTGTCGAAGAGGCGGTGAAAAGGCCTGAGGAAGCGGAAGGTGTCATCCGCATTGAACTCGGTCCAGCCCTTGGTGGCCATGCTCTTGATCAGTTTGCGCAGGCCCGCCTCATCCTCCACATCCACGGCCCGCATGTGCGCCTTGTACCGGTCGCTCTTCAAATGCGGTAGAGCCGAAAGGCTGAAACGTTCGGAGAGCAGGTATTCCTCCACGGGCCTTCCTTCGTTGGCCGTGGCTTCGATCAGGATGAAGCAGAACACGGCCATGGGCGCGAGCGACGTGGCCGGTGGCGTGCCTTCCGCGGCCTCGGTGTGGAAGTAGAAGAAGTCGCGCGGATGGCGGACCAGGTTCAAGCCCAGTGGCTCGAAGTAGTCGCGATAACCTTCGTAGTTCTCCGCGATGGCCGCGTGCATCGGACCCTGTTCGTGGGTGATGTAAGCGCCTTGACGGAGCTTGTCGAAGATGTCCTTGATCTGGGGAAGCGTGTTCATGCCTTGGTGATGGAGATGGAGGTGGCTTCGAGCACCCCATCGCGGGTGCGGTACTGTTTGGTCTTTCCTTCCTGGAAGGAAACATCGAGTTCGGGGTCGAAGAGCAACTTGCTCAAGCCGAGCAAGGCATCGGCCGTGCCTTTTTCAGGGAAGTTGCTGGTGATCCATTTCGTAAGGTCCTTCACCGGAAGGTCCTCGTGCAGCATCTCCGGCAGCTCGTTGAGCCATAGCAGCCGCACATAGTCCGGCGGTGTGTCGGTGCTCTCGGTGGTGTTGAGCACGGGTGGGGGGATGGGAGGATGGGTGATCACATCGTCCACGATCTGGCGCAGCACTTCGTCGGTCGGCGGCGCCTCGATCCGGGCGTTGGTGGTCGGTGTCACATAGTTGATCACCCAGTCCTCAACACGCATCTGGCGAAGACGACCGAGCGCCAAGGTGGCCCCATGCGCGATGGCGCTGGAGCGCCGGAGTACCTCGTACAGGGGCTGGAGTTCCTTGCGGCTCTCATTGAGCGTATGGATGGCGCGGCGGCGCAGCACACGGATCTGTCGCTCATTCCGCTCGATCATGGCCAGTTCGGTATACACGCCTTGCTCACGTGCGGCGCGAAGCACCACGTCGGTCTCATCCAGTGTGTTCTCCAACAGGCCGTCCACACGGACGATCTCGACCAGTGGATGCACATACTGGTCCATCAGTCCCAGGATGCGCAGGTAGCGTTCGCGTACGCTGACACTGCTGCGGTCGGCTTTGTAACGCGCCACCTCGGCCATCACCGCGCGGTGCGTGGCATCAAGGTCGTCCTGGATGCGGCGCAAGGTGCTGTCGATCTCGTTGGCGGCCAGGCTCACGGGCAGCGGGTCCAGCACATCCACGCCGGCGAGCATGCGTTTGCGTGCGCTCTCCAAGGCGGCGATATAGCCCTGGATGATCTCCGGTGAGGTGGGCAGCGCGTCGTTGTAGAGGTAGTTGAACAACGCGAGCAGCGGCTGCGCCATCACATAGTGCGCACTGCCTTCCTCCAGCGGCAGGAGGATCTGCAGGTCGAGGAGCCGTTGCCAGGTGGTCTCCGGCATCTCCTGCGCGGTATCGCTGAACGTCCGGATGATCTCCCGCACCTGCGCCTCGCTCACATCGCCGAGGCGGGTGGCAAGGGCGTGCAACAGCGGAACGTGCGTCGCGCAGAAGTCGAAGAAGCGTTTGGGGGTGATCTGCATGGTCCCTTCGGAAAGCCACTCGTTCCACTCCGGCTTGGCCTTAGCGGTGCGCGGTTTCCATGCGTGAAAGTAGACGGGGTGGAAGTGTTGGGGCCGGGTGATTTCTCAACATGTGTTAGTAAGCCTGAAGATGTCAGCATGGAACATGAAAAAGCCCCCGGCCATCACTGGCCAGGGGGCTCTCTTTTTTAGTTGCTGTAACGTGATGCTTACATCATCCCGCCCATGTCGCCCATGCCACCACCGTGGCTATGGCCGCCACCTGCTTTCTCTTCCTTCTCATCGCTGATCACGCACTCGGTGGTGAGCAGCATGCTGGCGATGGAAGCGGCGTTCTCCAAGGCAACGCGTGTCACCTTGGTAGGGTCGATCACACCGGCGGCGAGCAGGTTCTCGTACACTTCGGTGCGGGCGTTGAAGCCGTAGTCGGCTTTGCCTTCGCGCACTTTCTGTACGATGATGCTGCCTTCCAATCCGGCGTTGGCGACGATCTGGCGCAGGGGCTCTTCGAGCGCGCGCTTCACGATGCCCATGCCGGTGGTCTCGTCGGCGTTGATGCCTTCGGCCTTCTCCAGCACTTTCTGTGCGCGGATGTAGGCCACGCCACCACCCGGTACGATGCCTTCTTCCACTGCGGCACGGGTCGCGTGCAGGGCGTCATCCACTCGGTCCTTCTTCTCTTTCATCTCCACTTCCGTAGCGGCACCGATGTAGAGGACGGCAACACCGCCAGCGAGTTTCGCCAGACGTTCCTGCAGCTTCTCCTTGTCGTAGTCGCTCGTGGTGGACTCGATCTGTGCTTTGATCTGCGCCACGCGACCGGCGATGTCCGCCTTCTTGCCGGCACCGTTCACGATGGTCGTGTTGTCCTTGTCGATGCTGATCTTTTCAGCGCGGCCGAGCATGGTGAGGTCGGCGTTCTCCAGTTTGAAGCCACGCTCCTCGCTGATGACGGTGCCACCGGTAAGGATGGCGATGTCCTCCAGCATGGCCTTGCGGCGATCGCCGAAGCCCGGGGCTTTCACCGCGCACACTTTCAGGGCGCCACGGATCTTGTTCACCACCAAGGTGGCCAGTGCTTCACCGTCCACGTCCTCGCTGATGATCAGCAAAGGCTTGCCGGTCTGTGCCGCTTTCTCCAGCACAGGAAGAAGCTCCTTCATGGTGCTGATCTTCTTGTCGTAGATCAGGATGTAGGCGCTCTCGAGGTCGGCCTCCATCTTCTCCGCGTTGGTCACGAAGTAGGGGCTGAGGTAGCCGCGATCGAACTGCATGCCTTCCACCACTTCCACAGTGGTCTCGGTGCCTTTCGCTTCTTCCACGGTGATCACACCTTCCTTCTTCACTTTGGCCATGGCCTCGGCGATCAAGGTGCCGATCGTGTCGTCATTGTTCGCGCTGATCGAAGCGACCTGCTTGATCTTGGCGTTGTCATCACCCACGGCTTTGCTCATCTTTTTGAGCTCTTCCACCACGGCGATCACGGCCTTGTCGATGCCCCGCTTCAGGTCCATCGGGTTGGCACCGGCGGCCACGTTCTTCAGGCCGGCGGTAACGATGGCTTGTGCGAGCACGGTAGCGGTGGTCGTACCATCACCGGCGATATCGGCGGTCTTGCTGGCCACTTCCTTCAGCATCTGGGCGCCCATGTTCTCCACGGCGTCCTTCAGTTCGATCTCCTTGGCCACGGTAACGCCGTCCTTGGTGACCTGGGGCGCTCCGAATTTCTTGTCGATGATCACGTTGCGGCCCTTGGGACCGAGGGTCACCTTCAC
>JBDTNF010000263.1:0-45341 GCA_039933875.1 Flavobacteriales bacterium
GCTCAGTCCGAAATACCTGAACGAACTCATCTGGCGGGAGTTCTACATGCAGATCCTGTGGCACTTCCCGAACCATGAACGCGCGTTCAAGCCAGCCTATGACCGTATCGACTGGCACACGGACGAGGTCGGGTTCCACGCTTGGTGCGAGGGACGGACAGGCTATCCCTTGGTGGATGCGGGAATGCGGGAGTTGAACGCCACCGGCCTGATGCATAACCGGGTACGCATGGTCGCCGCCAGCTTTCTAACCAAGCACCTGCTCATCGATTGGCGATGGGGCGAGGCCTACTTCGCTGCCAAACTGCTGGACTTTGAACTGAGCAGCAACAATGGCGGGTGGCAATGGGCCAGCGGCTCCGGGTGCGACGCAGCGCCCTATTTCAGGGTCTTCAATCCTACCCTGCAGTTGGAACGATACGACCCCCAGTTAAAATATGTGAAGAAATGGCTGCCGGAGTATGGATCGGCAAACTATGTGCAGCCGATGGTCGTTCACGATGTGGCCCGCAAGCGTGCGGTCGAGACCTACAAAAAGGGTCTGGAAGGAAGAAGGGCCGGTAGCGATCGTCAAACCCAATTGTTCATTTAGCCATGCCACGCAAAAAGAAAACGCTTATCCTTACCCAACCGGTGAAGGAAGGCCTCAATGCCATTAAAGTCCGTCTGGACGCCCGAACCGTCATCACCCTGGCCAGCAAGAAGGCGCTGGAGTTCTGGAGACAGCGTTACCCACAGCTTGAGGTCATTGGTTGATCATTGAGCGAGAAGCCACAACATGCCACGCAAGAAACCTGCGCTCATCCTGGAACGCCCCATCAAAGTGGGTGTGAAAGAGATCAAGGTGCGATTGGATGCCCGTACGGTGATCACCGTGTCCAGCAAGAAGGCCCTCGAGGGCTGGCGGAAACGCTATCCCAACCTGGAGGTGCTGGGCTGACCGCATGGCGCTGCACGTCCTGGAGCGTGAGCAATTGCTACCCATTCCCATAGACGAGGCTTGGCCGTTCTTCACTTCCCCGCGGAACCTCATCCACATCACACCGCCTTCGATGGGTCTGGTGATACACGAGCCTCTCGACGACACGCTGACGTTCCCTGGACAACGGTTCACGTACACGGTGCGCCCCTTGCTCGGGGGTTCCGCTTTTCTGGGAACCTTGATAGAAAGAGTGGAGGCACCGATCCTGTTCGTTGACACCCAGGTGAAGGGACCGTTCAAGCGCTGGTGGCATCAGCATCGCTTCGAGGCTGCCGATGGCGGAACGCGCATGCTCGACAGGCTCGAATACGAATTGCCATTGGGCTCTCTGGGCGACCTCGCACATGTTCTACTCGTGAAGCGGCGTATCCGGGCGATTTTCAATCAGCGCTATCGGGTGCTGGAAGATCTTTTCACGGACCTTCACAGAACCACTTAGCCTCTACGTTTGTTGGAACGACATGGGCGCTTGGGCCATCATATCCATCATTGGGGCCACCTTCTTCTTCATGGAGTTCGTGGCCTGGGTAACGCACAAGTATGTCATGCATGGCTTTCTCTGGCATCTGCATGCCGACCATCACAAGAAGGACCACTACGGTTTCCTCGAACGCAACGACACCTTCTTCTTGATCTTCGCCGTGCCTTCAATGGCACTTTTCATCGTGGGCAGCGTTCAAGGGCTTCAAACCCCATGGCTGTGGATGGGTCTCGGCATCCTGATCTACGGTATTGCCTACTTTGTGGTACACGAGGTGTTCATCCATCAGCGCATCAAATGGCTCCGCAACACGAACAACGCATATCTACTGGCCATCCGCAAGGCGCACAAGATCCACCACAAGCGGTTGGGCAAGGAGGACGGTGAGTGCTTCGGCATGCTGTTGGTCCCGTTCAAGTACTACCGCGAAGCTCAGAAGGCTTTGTCATTTCAGCGGGCACACCCTTGATCCGTTGGCGGGGCTCTCGCAGCGTTCAACACAGCGATGTTGATCGCGCTCCCGATCCGTTGAGCCATCGTTACCCGACCAGCCCGCTACCTTTGGCCGCCATCGCCGGGTGATGGTATGGGAATGAGCGAACAGTTGAGGCAGATCGGAAGTTACCTGGGCCACTTGGTCAAAGCCCGTACGCGGCATGGTGTTCACTCCCCGTTCGTATACGACCTTATCGAACGGGTTCTCCGCCCGCAGGATGAGCGCCCTGAATACGATGCCATCGAATCGTTGCGGGATGATCTTCTGCATAGTGAGCAGACCATCCGAGTGAACGATCTGGGTGCCGGCTCGCACGCGTTCGACCTGCCGATCCGGCGGGTGGCCGACACCGCCCGAACCGCGCTGAAACAACCCCGGCAGGCCCAGCTTTTGTTCCGTTTGGCCCGCTATTTCGAGGCGAAAGAGGTGCTGGAACTCGGGACCTCGTTCGGGATCAGCACACTATACCTGGCCCTTGGAGCCGAGGAAGGCCGTGTTCACACCATCGAGGGCTGCCCACAGACCTACCGCATCGCGCAACATCACTTCGAGCAGCTGAGACAGCGGAATATCGTTCCCGTGCTGGGCAGCTTCCGCACCAAACTGCCCGAGGTACTCCAACGGATCGATGGCCTGGACCTTGCTTTCCTGGATGGACACCATGCCAAAGCACCCACACTGGACTATTTCGAACAGTGCCTCTCCAAAGCTCATAACGATACGGTCTTCGTTCTGGATGATATTCATTGGAGCAGAGGGATGGAGGAAGCTTGGGAAACGATCAAGTGCCATCCACAGGTGACGGTCACGATCGACCTGTACAACATGGGGCTCGTGTTCCTGCGCGCTGAGCAGGCGAAAGAGCACTTCGTACTGCGGTATTGAACCGCCGGCCGCCCTTTTCGGGGTGCTTCGTCTACCTTTCAGCATGCGTCGGTTCACCGGTCCGTTAATACTTGTGGTCAGTGCCCTTGGGGCAAGCCAGGCATCGGCGCAGTTGAGCAAGTGGCTGGTGCGCGATCTCAACGGCGTATATGTAATGGATCTCAGCACGCCCACCCCGACCGTGGGACCCTTCATCGCGGGACTTGGTACCGGTGGAACGGAGGACGTGAACATGATGACCGATGCGGCGAACAACATCCTGTTCTCGATTGCAGTGGACGACATGAACATGATCAGCGTGTTCGATGCCACCATGAACCAGATGCCGAACGGTTCGGGGTTGTTCGGCCACACGAGTGCGCTCCAGTCGGCCATCTGTCCCATTCCGTGTCATCCTGACCAGTACTTCATCATACACCTGGTCACCGGGGCGACAGGCGACCTCTACTATTCGATCGTCGACATGAGCCTCAACAGTGGACTGGGCGATGTGACGGTCAAGAACATGCCCATCGGTCCAGCGTTCACGGAAGGCCTGGCTATCGGGCATCAGCTGCCGAACGGATGCCGATGGCTGTTCACTAGCCTGCAGAACGGCAACACGTACGATCTGGTGCGCTGCCTGATCTCCGAATCAGGCATAGGGCCACCTACTGTGATAGCATCCGTGACCACTGTTGCTCCGGCTTACAACTTCAACGAGATCGAGTTGAGCGCTGACAATATGCGGCTCGCGATGAACGTGTACACCACCTCGCCAGCGGAACCCGACATCGCCCTCTGGGATCTGGACTTGAGCAGTGGAACGGTCTCGAACCCGCAAACCCTTTCGGTTTCAAGCGATCCGATCATTGGTTTGCAATTCTCTCCACTCGGGAACTACCTCTACTATGTCGGCAACGGAAATAGTGACGACATGGACTTCGGCCGGGTCGAACTATCGACGGGCTCTCCCGAACTGATCGACCCCTTCATGGGCCGCTATCTGACCATGGCAGAGCTCGCTGGCAATGGCCGCATCTATGTCGGGCTGAACTACAATTCCACCTACATGGCCGAGGTGACGGACCCGGACAACACCGTTCTGGCGAACATCGGATACACCCATGATGCGGTATACATATCCGGCACCGGCTGCAGGCCACCCATGCCCAACGCCATCGAAGGCGAACCACCGGGTTCCACGACCACGCCAGGGTTCATCGACTTCAGCGCGTACGCCATCGCTGGCTGCGATACCTACCAATTCGTTGACAGCACCTGTCTGTCCACCTGGTGGGAGTGGGATCTTGGCGACGGTACGATCACCAACGATCCCGCTCCAACGCACCAATTCGCCGCAGGCACATACGACATCACGTTGCGCGTGGTCGCATGTGGCGATACGCTCACGCTGACCAAATTCGCGTACATCACCTCCACTTCCGCGGTCGCGGATGCGGCCATGACCATCCCGGCGTCGATCTGTCTCGGTGAGACCATCACGTTCGTGAATGGATCCACAGGCTCCACTTCCTACTTGTGGGACTTCGGTGATGGAACGCAGAGCAGCGACTTCGAGCCCGCGTATGTCTACGCAGCGCAAGGCGTATATCCGGTCACCTTGATCGCGAGCTCTTCATGCGGATCGGACACCATCGTCGGTTCGATCACCGTGCAGGATGGTGCCGACGTCGCGTTCGAGTGGTCCTCCGATCCGTGCGAACCTGAAGCGACGTTCACGAACACATCGTCGGCTGGCGCGACGTGGCTCTGGGATTTCGGCGATGGCTATGAGGACGTGGCCGCTTCACCGACCCATTCGTATGCCGCGCCAGGCAGCTACACGATACAGCTCATCGGAGCGCCGGGCGCCCTGTGCGCCGATACGGTATCTCTGGATATCACCATCCTGGAGGCGCCCCTGACCGCTTTCACCTCCATCTCCGGCTGTGATCTTGATGTCGCTTTCTCCGATGTGAGCACGGGGGCCATCCAGTGGACATGGGATCTTGGCGACGGAACGAGCAGCACCGATACGGACCCACAGCACACGTTCCCGGCAGCCGGTGACTATGCCGTGAGTCTGATCGCGCAGGGTGCCAACGGCTGCACCGACACGTCGTCCACAACGATCACGATCGCCCCTGTTGTGATCGCCGGGATCGATGTGACCGGCGATCCCTGCCAACTTTTATTTGTGTTCTCCAGCACCGCGTCCAACGCGAGCGGGCAGTTGTGGGACTTCGGCGATGGAAGCACAGACACATCGTCGGTCATCATACATACCTACGCGGGCCTGGGGAGTTACACGGTATCGCTGGTGGCCGACCCGGACTCCACCTGTGCCGATACGGCCTACATGGAGGTGGATGTGCTTGACCCGCCTCTGGCATCGTTCGCGTTCACGATCGATTGCGGCATGCAGGTATCCTTTGCGGACGCAAGCATCGACGCTGCGACATTGGAGTGGGATCTGGGTGATGGTACCATGAGCGTTGTCCCTGATCCGGTACATGCCTATGCCAGTGGTGGTGCGTATGACGTGACATTGCTGGTGACCAGCGCCAATGGCTGTGTTGATGATTCAACCGCAACGCTCGTAGTCAGCCCCGATCCGATCGCGGCCTTCACCATGGAAGGGGATCCGTGTTCCACTGAACGCGTGTTCACCAACACCAGCCAATGGACCCTGTCGAACTTGTGGCTGTTCGGTGATGGCGCGACCTCCACCGACGGATCGCCGACCCATGTGTTCGCACCGGGCGATCATACCGTGGTGCTCATTGCCGACCCCAACGGCCCGTGTGCGGATACACTGTCGCTCTTCTTTGCCATCGATACCATCCCCGAAGCCGCCTTCAGCGATTCGGTCGGTTGCGCGCTCGATGCGTATGTGCTTGATGCCAGTGCGAGCGCGGATGGGGTCACCTGGTATTGGGGGGATGGAGCCACCGACTTCGACAGCACGGCGCAACATACCTACGCCGCAGAGGGTACCTATACCATTGTCCAGGTCGTCACCAACGCTGCAGGATGTTCGGACAGCACCTCGGTCGATGTCACTATTCCACCGATGGTGCGCGCAACGTTCACAGGCGCCTTGGACCCCTGCACTTCCGACCTGGTCGTGACCAACAGCAGTGCCAACGCAATGGCCCAGTGGTGGTCCTTCGGCGATGGAGGAACATCCGCACAATTCGAACCGGACCATCAATACGATGAGGGCGGCACGTATCTCGTAACGCTGATCGCGTTCGGTGCTGACGGCTGTACGGACACGACGAGCGTGATGGTGGATGCCCAGTTCGCGGGGATCCCCGCTGGTTTCTATGCTCCGAACGTCTTCACCCCGAACGGGGATGGTGTCAACGACCTGTTCAGGATCGTTGGTCTGCCTGAATGTGTCGCACCCATGCTCCGGATCTTCAACCGATGGGGCGAACTGCTCTTCGAAGAACCGGCCACCAAAGCTTGGGATGGCACCTATGGTAAGCAGGTCGTGCCGGATGGTGTGTACATGTACGTCCTGAGCGACGCACGCATGGAGATCCGGGGTCATGTGACCGTGTTGCGCTGACGGGCTACCTTCGAACCTTCCGTGAAGATCTACACTCGAACCGGTGACAAAGGCCAGACCGGCCTTCTCGGTGGCACTCGCGTAGCCAAGAACGATCCGCGTATCGAAGCCTATGGAACGGTGGATGAGTTGAACAGTCAACTCGGGATGCTGCGAGATCTCGCCGCACCCCATCACCATGAGTTGGTCGTGCGCATCCAGAACTCGCTGTTCGCGATCGGTTCACGGCTATCCAGCGGTAGTGAGGAGGAGGCTGCGAAGTTCAACGTACCTGCGGTTTCCGAAGGTGACATCGCCGCATTGGAACAAGCCATGGATGCCATGGACGCCGAACTCGAACCGATGCGCAATTTCATCCTGCCCGGTGGTCATGTGGCGGTATCGCAGGCCCATATCTGCCGCACCGTTTGCCGCCGTGCGGAGCGCCGGGTGGTGCAGCTAGCCAGCGAGGCGGAACTCTCGGAAGTCATCGTGCGGTACCTGAACCGCCTTTCGGATCTGCTCTTTGTGATGGCCCGCCACTTGGCCCATACCCATGGCGTGGCTGATGTTCCTTGGAACCCGAAAGGTTGATCCGCGGTTCGTAACCCGCTGAACCCCGCGTCCGACGTGGATCCACAACGGTTGATAAATCAACGTTGGCCGCATCGCTATCCGGCTATATTTGCGGCCAATTTCACAGACCCTAACGCGGCCTATCGATGTACTGGACACTGGAACTGGCTTCTTACCTGGAGGATGCCCCTTGGCCCGCCACCAAGGAAGAGCTGATCGATTTCGCCATGCGCACAGGCGCACCGCTCGAAGTGGTGGAGAACCTTCAGGGCATTGAGGACGATGAGGAGGTTTTCGAAACCATCGAGGATATCTGGCCCGATTATCCTTCGAAGGAGGACTTCTTCTTCAACGAGGACGAATACTGACAAGCACTCCTGACAATAGGCCCTCCGGAATTCCGGGGGGCTTTTTCCTTCACTCCATCGACCGACCTGCCGCCTTGTCAGCCCGGACGCTCCGGCAGGGTCTGTGCTGGGGCCAAGCCGCTACCTTTGCCACCCTTTCAGGCAGGCGCTTATCGGCCTGCAGCCCATATCCACCGCGACCATGATCGGCTCCCTCTCCAAAGTCTTGAAGAAAGTTTTCGGCGACAAGTACCAGCGCGACTTGAAGGAGGTGATGCCTCTGGTGGATCTCACCATCGCGGAATACGCCAAGCTGCAGACCCTGAGCCACGATGAACTGCGCGCCAAGGCCACCGGGTTGAAGGCGCGGGTCGCTGAAGCTACGCGCACCAACGATGAGCGTGTGGCCAGCCTGAGGGCCGAGGTCGATGCGGATGCGCACATGGACATCCACGAGCGAGAGAAGCGCTACGAGGAGATCGACAAATTGCAGGAACAAAGCGTCGTACGGATCGAGGAAGCATTGTTGGAGATCCTGCCGGAAGCCTTCGCCATCGTGAAGGACACCGCGCGTCGGTTCAAGGAGAACCCGGAGCTGCGCGTGAAGGCCTCCGAGGTGGACCGTGATCTCGCCATCAAGCGGCCCGATGCCATCCGCATCGAAGGCGACCACGCGATCTGGAAGAACACATGGATCGCCGCGGGTAACCCGGTGACCTGGGACATGCTCCACTACGATGTGCAGCTGATCGGTGGTGTGGCCTTGCACAAGGGCCGGATCGCGGAGATGGGCACTGGTGAAGGGAAGACCCTTGTGAGCACCCTGCCGGTGTTCCTGAACGCCCTCGCTGGACGCGGTGTGCACCTGGTGACGGTGAACGACTACCTCGCCAAACGTGACGCCGAGTGGATGGGCCCGCTGCACGAATTCCATGGCCTGCGTGTCGACTGCATCGATAAGCACCAGCCCAACAGCCCGGAGCGTCGGAACGCCTACATGGCGGACATCACCTACGGCACCAACAACGAGTTCGGCTTCGACTACCTGCGCGATAACATGGCCCACGCGCCAAGTGCCTTGGTACAGCGCAAACACCACTTCGCCATCGTCGACGAGGTGGACAGCGTCCTCGTGGATGATGCCAGGACACCGCTCATCATCAGTGGCCCCACGCCCAAGGGTGAGATCCACCAGTTCGATGAATACAAGCCCAGGGTGGAGCGCTTGTACAATGCGCAGAAACAACTGGTGACCAAATTGATCTCCGAAGCCAAAGAGAACCTGAAGGGGTTGGAGGAGGGCAACACCAGCAAGGAGCAGCTGGAGAAAGGAGGCATGGCACTGTTACGCGCCTATCGCGGACTGCCCAAGAACGGTGCGCTGATAAAATTCCTCAGCGAAAGCGGCGTACGCGCACACTTGCTCAAGGTCGAGAACAACTACCTGCAGGACCAAGGCAAGGAGATGCCGAAGGTGGATGCCGAACTGTACTTCACCATCGACGAGAAACAACACGGCATCGAACTCACCGAGAAGGGCGTCGACCTGATCAGTGGTGACATGAACGACTCCACGTTCTTCATCATGCCCGATGTCGGTGGCAACATCGCCGAGATCGAGAAGAGCGCCGCGCCGATCGAGGAGAAAGCGAAACGCAAGGATGAGCTCCTGCGCGACTTCGGCATCAAGAGCGAACGCATCCACACGGTGAACCAGCTCATCCGTGCATACGCGCTCTACGAGATGGACGTGGAGTACGTGGTGATGGACGGCAAGGTGAAGATCGTGGACGAGCAGACCGGACGGATCCTGGAAGGCCGGCGCTACAGCGATGGACTGCACCAGGCCATCGAAAGCAAGGAAAAGGTGAAGGTGGAAGCCGCCACGCAGACCTACGCAACGGTCACCTTGCAGAACTACTTCCGCATGTACCACAAGCTGGCCGGTATGACCGGTACGGCCGAGACCGAAGCGCAGGAACTGTGGGATATCTACAAGCTCGACGTGATGGTGATCCCCACGAACCGTCCTGTTGTGCGGAAGGATGCGGAGGACATGGTCTTCAAGACCAAGCGTGAGAAGTACAATGCGGCGATCGACGAGATCGTGGCCTTGCGCGAGAAAGGCCGTCCTACGCTCGTCGGTACCACCAATGTGGAAGTGAGCGAACTCGTGAGCCGCATGCTCAAGCTGCGGAACATCCCGCACAATGTGTTGAACGCGAAGCAGCACCAGCGCGAGGCGGAGATCGTGGCACAAGCAGGTCTCGCGGGCACCGTGACCATTGCGACCAACATGGCCGGTCGTGGTACGGACATCAAGCTGGGACCCGGCGTGAAGGAAGCCGGGGGGCTCGCGATCATCGGAACGGAGAAACACGAGAGCCGTCGTGTGGACCGCCAGTTGCGCGGTCGCGCCGGCCGCCAGGGCGACCCCGGCAGTTCACAGTTCTACGTGAGCCTGGAGGACGACCTGATGCGCCTGTTCAACAGCGAGCGGATCGCGAAGCTCATGGACCGTATGGGCTTGAAGGAAGGCGAGGTGATCCAGCACAGCATGGTCACCGCCAGTATCGAACGGGCACAGAAGAAAGTGGAGGAGAACAACTTCGGCATCCGGAAACGACTGCTTGAGTACGACGACGTGATGAACAGTCAGCGTACGGTGATCTATAAGCGCCGTCACCATGCGCTGTTCGGTGAACGCTTGAAGCTGGACATCCTCAACATGTTCCACGAGGTTGTCGGCGGCATCGTTGGTGAGTACCATGCCACAGGCGATTTCGAGGGCTTCCAGTTCGAGGTCCTCCGCAGGTTGGTCGCTGAATGCCCCATCGATGAAGAGGCGTTCAAGAAAATGAAGCCCGAGGAGATCAACGACCGCGTTTTCGATGCCGCGATCGAAGCCTATGACCGCCACACGGCGCGTATCGGTGCACAGGCCATGCCGGTGATCACCGACGTGTTCCTGAACCAGGGCCAGCAGTACGAGAACATCGTCGTGCCCATCACCGATGGGATCAAGACCATGCAGGTGGTGGCGAACCTGCAGAAGTCCTACAAGAGCCAAGGGCGCGAACTGGGTACCAGCATCGAGAAGTACATCACCCTGGCCATCATCGACAACGAATGGAAGGAGCACCTGCGTGAGATGGACGAATTGCGGCGCAGCGTGCAGAACGCCAGCATCGAACAAAAGGATCCGCTGCTGATCTACAAGCTGGAGAGCTTCAACCTCTTCAAGGCGATGATCGAACGTATCAACGGGGATGTGGTCGGCTTCCTCGCCCGCGCCGGTCTGCCTTCCGCACAGCCACAAGTGCAGCAAGCGCAAGCACCCAAGGCACCTCAGGAGCGTTTGCAAACGAGCCGCACGGAAACACCCCAGTTCGCCGGTGCGGCCCGGAGCGCCAGCCCTTCACGCCCCGCCCCGAGCGGTGGTGCTCCAATGCGTGGCCCGATGCCACCGCAGGGACCGCGCCAACCGATCGCGCCGGTCCGTGTGGAGAAGAAGGCCGGACGCAATGACCCCTGCCCGTGCGGAAGCGGCAAGAAGTTCAAGCAGTGCCACGGCAAAGAGGCGTGATCAACGCACAAACCATAAGCAGGAAGGCCCCGACAAGTCGGGGCCTTCCTGCTTATGGTGTATTTGGTTGGGTTCTCTAGAATTGCACGGGCACGCGCATGAGCACACGCACCGGCTGGCCGCGCTCCGCACCGGGCTCCCATGGCGCGGAAGCCATGATCGCTTGCACGACCTGTTGATCGATGTTCTCGCTCTTGCCATCGACCACCTTCACGTCGGTCAAGGCACCATCCTTCTCCACGATGAAGCTCGTGGTGATCGTACCCTTGAGCTTCTCGCCTGCTATGGGCTTCACGTTCTGCCTGATGTAACGGACCAATTCCCGATCACCACCGGCCCGGTACCTGGGCATGGTTCCCGCGCGGGTGTAGACGATGTTGGCCAGCGGCTCGGGGTTGTAGATCTTCTCCGCCAAGGGCCTGCCCCGCTGGTCGAAGCGGAGCCAGACACCGGATTTGTTGCCCATGTCATACTCGCCCTGGCTTTCCACCTTGCCATTGGCGTGATAGAATGTGAAGGGACCGTGCTCCAACGTGAGGGCAGCGTCCTTGTAGCGCCCTTCGGCCTTCAACTTCCCATCCAGGCTGAAGGTCTTCCCAACGAAGAGATCTCCGTCCTTCCCTTGAACCACGCGATAGTAGGAAGCCTTGTTCTTCGAGGTCATGGCCAGCACCTCGCTCAGGTACTGGCGATCCGATGGCTGTGCCATCGCTTTCGGAGCCAGTGCCGAGATCACGAATACCAGGATGAGGGCTTTGAAAGAAGCGTGTTGCACGGCGTAGGTCGGGCGTTGGTCCGAGACCTGAAACGCCGGAAAGCCCACCGGGGTTACGGTCCATCAACCGGCCCAACCTTCGCGGTCCAGGCTCCGGTACTGGATGGCTTCCGCCAAATGCTCGGTACGGATGTCCGGACTGCCCGACATGTCGGCGATGGTGCGGCCCACCTTCAAAATGCGGTCGTAGGCGCGGGCGCTCAATCCAAGACGGTCCATCGCCTTCTCGAGCAACGCCTTCCCGGTCGCATCAATGCGACAGATCTCCCGCAACTCCTTGCTACCCATCTGGGCGTTGCAGTGGATGTTCTTCCCAGCGTATCGTGCTTGCTGGACCTTGCGCGCCACGATCACACGCTCGCGCATGTCGGCACTGCGTTCACTGGACCGTTCCGCGCTCAGTTCGCTGAACGGCACAGGTGTGACCTCAATATGGATGTCGATGCGGTCCAGCAGTGGGCCACTGATCTTGTTCAGATACTTCTGCACCACCCCGGGTGCGCAGACACATTGCTTGTCCGGGTGATTGTAATAGCCACATGGACAGGGGTTCATCGCGGCCACCAGCATGAAGCTCGCCGGATACTCCACCGTGAACTTCGCACGGCTGATGGTGATCACACGATCCTCGAGCGGCTGGCGCAATACCTCCAGTACCGTTCGCTTGAACTCTGGCAATTCGTCCAGGAAAAGCACTCCATTGTGGGCCAGGCTGATCTCGCCGGGCTGTGGGAACGACCCACCGCCGACCAACGCCACATCGCTGATGGTGTGGTGCGGCGCGCGATAAGGGCGCACGCTGAGCAGGCTGTCATCCTTGCGCAACTTGCCCGCTACACTGTGGATCTTGGTGGTCTCCAAAGCTTCGTCGATGTTCAGCGGCGGAAGGATGGTCGGCAATCGCTTCGCGAGCATCGTCTTGCCAGTGCCCGGCGGACCGATGAGGATGATGTTGTGCCCCCCGGCCGCGGCGATCTCGAAGGCGCGTTTGATGTTCTCCTGCCCTTTCACTTCGGCGATGTCGACCGGATAGCTCTGGCTGCTCGTAGCGAATTCAGCCTCGATATCGACAACCGTGGGTTGCACCTTGGTCCCACCGTTCAATAGGTCCACCACATCGAGCAAGTGGTCCACGCCGAAGACCTCCAAACCTGTGACGATGGCCGCCTCGCGTGCATTCGCACTCGGCAGGATCAGCCCTTTGAACCCTTGGCGCTTCGCTTCGATGGCGATCGGCAGTGCACCCTTGATCGGTCGCACCCCACCATCCAATGACAACTCTCCCATCACCAGATGCGTGGCGAGCATGGTGTCCGGCAACTGTTCCGTGGCGGCCAGCAAGCCCACGGCGAGTGGCAGGTCGTAAGCGGTGCCTTCCTTGCGGATGTCCGCTGGTGCCAGGTTGATCGTGACGCCCTTGCCGCGGGGGAAATAAAGACCGTTGTTCCGGAGCGCGGCATCCATCCGTTGCTGGCTCTCCTTCACCGCACTATCCGGCAGGCCAACGAGAAAGAAGAACGCACCATTCTCCACGTTCACCTCGGCCACCACGATGGTCGCATTGATCCCGAAGACCGCGCTGCCGAAGACCTTGACGAGCATGGGGTCAGAGCTGCTCGGTCCGGCGCGGTTGCGCCAGATCGCGTTCGATGTGATCGATGAAGGCGTGGATCACCTTGATGTGGATCTCCTGGACGCGGTCGGCATAGCCCATATGAGGCACGCGGACCTCCACCGTGCATAGCTCGGCAAGCTTGCCACCGTTCTTGCCCGTGAGGCCGATCACATGCATATTCTTCGCGCGTGCCACCTCCGCGGCGCGCAGCACATTCGGGCTGTTGCCACTGGTACTGATCGCCAGCAACACGTCGCCCTCACGCCCATGCGCCTGAACGAACCGCGCGAAGACCTGGTCGAAACCGTGGTCGTTACCCACACAGGTGAGGTGCGAGGGATCACTGATGCAGAGCGCAGCGATGGGCTCACGATCATCGCGGAAGCGTCCGGTGAGCTCCTCCGCGAAATGCATCGCATCGCACATGCTCCCACCGTTGCCGCAGCTGATCACTTTGGCGCCCTGTTTAAGGCAATAGCTCATGAAGGCCGCGGCACGCTCAACGGCGACGATGTTCTCGGGATCGGCCAGGAACGCATTGAGGACAGAAGAGGCCTCTTCGAAATGTGAACGGATACGGTCGGTGCTCATCACTCCAAAGATGCCGCAATTCCCCGCTCCACCGAACAGGCCCCATCACCCGGGAAAAAGAAGGATCAGCGGCTGGCCCGCAGCTCAAGCTGCTTCATGGCGTCCAGGCCGCGCTTCAGGAACACCTCGTACTCCTCCTCATCCGGCGTATAGCCTACAGGGTCGGTCAGCAGGTGACCATCGGGACTGAGCAACACATACAGGGGCTGGCTCACCTGACCGAACGATTCGCTCTGGAGCGTCGCCCAGCGATCCCCTTCCGTGCGGATCAGCTTTTTCTGTTCCCGGCAGTTGATGTAGATGTGCTGCTTGTCCTTGGGCAACTCGCGCTTGTCATCCACATACAACGAAACGAGGATGTACTTCTCGCGCAATAGGTCGAGGACCGCCGGCTCGCTCCATACGGTCTCCTCCATCTTGCGGCAGTTCACGCAGGCCCAGCCCGTGTTGTCGATCAACATCGGCTTGCCGGATGCCAGTGAAGCCTTCTGGCCTTCCTCAATGGAATGATGGCAGTCGAGACCCAGCGGGCATTCGCTTTCCTGGTGGTAGTAGCTGTAGAACAGCGGGGGCGGGAAACCACTGAGCAGTTTCAGGTTGCGCCATTCCGTGTTGGTGAGGCCCGGGATCAGATAAAGGACGAACCCGGCGGTCAGCAGGCCGAGACCAAGGCGTGCTTTGGGGAGTTTCTTCACAGGGCTGTCATGCGGGAACCTCAGCTTGCCGAAAAGGTAGACCGCGAGCCCCGTGCCGATGACGATCCACAAGGCGATGAACAACTCGCGCTTGAGCAGTCCCCAGTTCATCACGAGGTCGGCGTTGCTGAGGAATTTGATGGCGAGGGCCAGCTCGATGAACCCGAGCACCACTTTCACGGTGTTCAACCAAGATCCACTCCGGGGCAGTGAATTGAGCCATCCCGGGAACATGGCGAACAACGCGAAGGGCAATGCCAGCGCCAGGCCGAAGCCACCCATGCCCGTTGTCAACTGCCAGGCACCGCCATCCGCTGTGAGCGCGCCGGCGAGCAGCGAGCCGAGGATGGGGCCGGTGCAACTGAACGAGACCAGCGCCAGCGTGAGCGCCATGAAGAAGATGCCGATCATGCCACCGAACCGGCTCGCGTTCTGGTCCATCCGGTTCACCCAACTGCTGGGCAGGGTGATCTCGAAGTAGCCGAAGAACGAGATGGCGAAAATGATGAAGATGACGAAGAAGAAAATGTTCAGCCACGGGTTGGTGCTTATCTCATTGAAGATCTGTTCGTTCACCGATCCGAGGAGATGGAACGGCACACTGAACAACAGGTATATGATGAGGATGAAGCCACCATAAATGAGCGCGTTCCGTAGCCCCGTCTTACGATCCTCGCTGCCCTTGGTGAAGAAGCTCACAGTGAGCGGGATCATCGGGAACACGCAGGGGGTGAGCAAGGCGAGCAGACCACCGACGAAGCCCAGGAAGAACAGGGTCCACAAGCTGCTGTTCTTGTGGCTGCCCTGCTCACCGCGGATCACCGGCGAATCCAGGTCGACGTTCGGCAGCTTGTACACGCCATCGGCACAGCCCACCACCGAGTAGCCGGAGAGGTCGAAAGGCACAGGTGATAGCTTGAACGTTCCGCTATCCACGTTGCACTGGTAGAAGACCGTGGCCGGGGGCATGCACATCACATCGTTACACGTCTCGTACTCGAAGTAGCCGGAGATAGGCAACTCGGAAGCGAGCAGGTTGATGTGCCGCTTGAAATCAACGTTGTGCTTGAACTTGCGCACCACCATGTCGAACACCGGGTCGTGCCCTTCGATGGTGTGCTCGCTGACCTCCTCGACACCCTCTTTCGGCACCACATGGGCCAGCGTATCGAAATTGAAGCTGCTCGGCCATGGACCCATATCGCCGAAGTTCTCCGTGGAATACACAGACCAACCCTCGTCGATATCCGCATGGAACGAAACCACCCACTCCGCATCCTTGACGTTCACCCCACTCACCGACCAGGAGACCTTGTCGTTCGCCGGATCAAGCCTTATCGCCTTGGCGTCCTTCTGACCAACGGGCCCTTTGCCACAACCCACCAACAGCAGAAGTGCCGCGAGGCCGGCACTTTGGATGATCCGCTTCATTGCTTCACGAGGGGTTCAACGCGCACCGAGATCGGCACCACGGTCGGAGGTAAACAGGTTCTGTCGTTACACACCATGAATTCCACCTCGCCTTCCACGGTGAAGGGCCCGTTCGCCTTCGGCAGCACGGTGAGGATGAAATGGGGGTTCCCGGAATGATACCGGACGGTCATGCCGAAATTCTCATCGTATCGCTCGACTGGTTTCGGTTCTGACAGGGTACCAACGACCTGGAAATCCGAGGAAGGCGTGAACCGGAAGGAGGTGGCGATGGGCCCCTCATCACTGGGCAACTCGGTGGCGTAGAGATGCCAGCCTTTCTCCACCTGCGCGGTCACGTCGATCAAGAACGTCCCGTTATCCCCCGGCGCGGAGGTGAAGGACCAGGTCACGGGTCCGGTCGTTGTAAGGAGGCCGATGGCGGCGATTGTGGGAAGAAGCAGGGTCATGCGGGAGAACGGTCGTAAAAGTAGCCCCCACATGACGAAACGGACCCGGGAGCCGCTGCGGATCCTTGCGATCCTGATGTGGCGCGGCGGCCTAAGGGATCTCGACGCTCACAACACGGGAGATCGGGAGGGTGGTGCCATACTTCAGCACGATGTTCTCCGGATCGAAGGTCCAGATGGTGGTTTCCACCGCTTTAAGGCCTTCATCATCCTGGAAAACGATGCGACATTTGCCGTGCTCGGCGTTGCCCAGGCGCGTGGCTTCCTGCAACTTCCGGAAGATCTCCTTGTGCTGCTCGTCACTAAGGGCGACCGGCTGTTTGGGAAAGCGAAGGGTCGGGATCCGCTCTTTGGGGATGACCGTGGTATTGGGAGCGAGCATGGTCGGAGCGTGTTGGATGCCCCTGAAGATAGATGCAAGACACGCCCGATAACGAAAGGCAGGGAAAATATCAACGCGCCGGGACCGGGGCACCCGTCCAGACACAGCGCAACACCGACCGCGAAGTGGCCTTGGCTTGGAACCCCTCGGCGATCCGATGACCGCACAACCAGACGATGGTATCCGCAGCGACGAGCACATAGCACGCGTCCTTTTGGTGGCGCGGCACCTTGGCATCGATAAGGATGTCGCTCACAAGCTTGCTTCCCCCGAGACCGATCGGTCGCATGCGGTCGCCATCGCGCCACGGCCTCAGCTCCAACGGGAACAGAAGCGTGTCGGCATCCAGCCACGCCACTTCCGCACCTTGGTGGAGATCGATCCCTTCGGGGATGGAATGCGAGATCATCAGTGGAGCATCCGGTGGGATCAGCTCCGGTGCTTCGATCTTCCAGGAACGGCGCTCCTCGGACGCGGGTGCGATCACCAGTTGATCGCGATCAATGAAAACCACACGGTCCCCGGCCGGGAACGATGCACCGACCGATCGCTCGCTGATCGCAGTGAGGATGTCCTCGAAACGATCGGGGTGCAACTGGAGATCGCCCAGGGCTCTGTACAGCACCAGCTTCGGCGCACCGCTTTCCATGACGCGTGCGAACGGGATCCGCAGTGTTCCGTCCTCCGCTGCAACAAGGCCCATCATCACCTCGCCGGTCGCTCGTTGCGCGAGCGCATCCAATTCACGCAACAGTTCAACGTTCCGTCCAAGCGCGCGCCGGGTGCCCGGTCGCCAGTTCTCCAGCATTGGTAAGAGTTCGTTGCGCACCCTGTTCCGCAGGTATTTCGGATCCGTGTTGCTGGCATCCTCGCGGAAGGGGATCCGGTGGTGTGCGGCATAGGCAGCGATGTCCTCGCGTCCTTCATCCAACAAAGGCCTGATGAACGGGCCGCTCCGTACGGGGATCGTTCCCCATCCACGCAGGCCCATGCCCCGCATCAAGTGGAGGAACAGGGTCTCGATCGCATCATCACGGTGGTGCGCCATCGCCATCGCTGCCGGTCCACTGGAAACAAGTTCATTGAACCAGGTGTAGCGCAGTTCACGGGCTGCGGATTGCAGGGAGGCGCCGAAAGCAGCAGCATGTGACGCCACATCCACCTTGATCGAGCGGAACACGATGGACCGCTCCGCGCAATACGCTTCGACGAACGCACGGTCCGCGTCACTTTCGATACCGCGCAGACCATGGTCCACATGCGCCACATGGCAGTCATGCCCCAGTTCACGAAGCAGATGCAACAGCACCATGCTATCCAAGCCTCCGCTCACCGCCACCCAAAGCGGTTCGCCTGCGAAAGCGAGCCGCTGGCGTTCGATCATGCGTCGCACGCGTTCACGCATGGGCCAGTGCGTTCGTGATGGAGCGTGCCTTCAACTCGCACTCCTCCCATTCCTGCTCTGGATCGCAGGCTGCGGTAAGCGCGCTCCCGGTTGAAAGGGACGCCATGCCGCTGGCCTCATCGTAAAGCACCGTGCGGATCACCACATTCAGGTCGGCGGTGCCGTCGGGAGCGAAAAATCCCAACGTGCCACTGTACAGGCCGCGTGCCTGGTCCTCCACCTCATCGATCAGTTGCATCGCGCGGAACTTAGGCGCACCGGTCATGCTCGCCATTGGGAAAGCGGCTCGCACCACATCGAACGGTGTATGTCCGGCGCGGATCCGGGCCGATACCGTGCTCACCATCTGGTGGACCTGCGGAAAGCTGTGCACAGCGCAAAGTTCCTCCACATGAACGCTGCGACCCGCAGCCACCCGCGACAGGTCGTGGCGCATCACATCGAGCGCCATGATGTTCTCGCTCCGTTCCTTCGCATCGCTGGCCAGTTCAGCGCGCAAGCGCTCATCCTCCAGGGGATCCGCAGCACGCGGTCGTGTGCCTTTCATGGGCTGGCCCACCGCACGCGTTCCATCGAAAGCGAGGAATCGCTCGGGGCTGGCGCAGAGCGCGAAGCGACTGTCAAGACGGTAGAACCCAGCGAAAGGTGCCTGGGTGTTGCGCAGCAAACGATCGAACCCGGCGAAGGGGTCCCATCCTCGCAACCCGCATGTTCTTTCGATGCAGTAGTTCACCTCATAAATGTCGCCGCGATGGATATGGCGAAGGAGCGTTTCGGCGTGCCCGAGATACTGCTCACGCGAAGTGTACGTCGTCCAGTGCCCGGGGGCGGCGAAGGGTTTGGACGAAGCGGGGGTGAGCATGCGGTCGAGGAATGCGAGCCCTGCGGTTTCATCACCAGGCAGGACATGCAGCCATGCTTCCTCCCCTTTCCACTCGACCACCCAGCGCGGAACGAACCAACGCTGCTCCGGGAACCCGAAGCGGTCGGGATGACGTGACTTCAGCGGCTCCAGGTGGTTCTTCATTTCGTAGGTCAAGTGGCCGAACGTCCAGTCGGCCACCTGGCCGGCTTCCGTGAACCTTGGCTCCTCCAACCATTCCAGGGCACCAACTCCCAGAACGGCCCGGCCCTGATCCGACACCCTTCGGAAAAGGAACGTGCTCTCATCGCGCAGCCCGGTGGCGGTGAAGGGTCGGTCGTGAGGGATCCTAAGGGCGATGCGCATTCCGGTGCCAAGTTATCCCTGTGGAGAAGTCGGGCCGGACCATGTGTCCCAAGGCTTCCATCAACGTATCTTCGGGGAAGAGAACAGGGATCCCGTTCGATCCACCAGCAGGTGCGAGGGAACTTTGGCCCCGGGCGATCGTTGCACACAACATGAACTCCGTTGATCGGCATATCCGGAAGTGGATCGGGATCGGTCCCTTAGACCGTGCGTTCGGTCTGTTGGTACTGTTGGTTTGGCCGTTGTGCGGCTGGTCGCAGGCACGGTTGATCCTGAATAACGACGCCTGGGTACGTATCGATAACGGTGCCTGGGTGGTGTTGGAGAACCCAGCTACAACAGGTATCCAGACGCTGGGCACCGGAGGGAACATCCGCAGCGAAGGAGAATTCAACCGGATCCGCTGGCAGATCCGCAACAGCACCGGCACGTACGTGGTGCCCTTCACCACTTCGAACGGGGTGAAGATGCCTTTGACCTATCAGGTAACCGCCGCCGGATCGAACGAGGCCACGGCTTCGATCTGCTTCTCGACATACAACTACGGCGCCATCGCGGGCACGAACTGGAACAACGACCTGTATCGTCCGTCCGATGTGACGCACATGAACAACTACTGGCTCGGTGCGCCGGTGAACAATTCTGACAATGTGGTGGACCGCTTCTGGGAGATCGATCCGGGCGTCGCTGGTTTCGCGTATGGCACCAAGCCGGACATCAACCTGACCTTCACCGTTGATCCCGGCGCTGCCACCGGTGATATCCGCCCGGGCAACGCGATCACAGGAGCCACCCAGGTCGGCGCCCAGCGCTTCAACACACCTGCGAACATGTGGGGTGACATGTGGCCGCAAGGGGTCTTCGCGGCCGGCGCGGTGAACACGGTGAGCAACGCGAGCATCAATGGCGCCAACTTCTTCCGCTCCTGGACCTTGTCCAACATACTTGAACCGCTTCCAGTGGAACTTGTTCGCTTCGATGCGGTATGCGACAAGGATCTGGTGCGCCTGACCTGGACCACAGGAAGTGAGAGCGGCAACAGTCATTTCGTTGTTGAGCGGAGCGCGGACGGGGTTCTCTTCGAGGCGATCGCCGAGGTGCCGGGTGCGGGCAACAGCCAGATCGCGGTGGACTACCTCTTCGTGGATGACCGCCCGATCGCCCTGGCCTACTATCAGTTGCGCCAGGTGGACTTCGATGGGACAGAAACCCTTGGTCCATTGCGCGCGGCCGGCTGCAGCACGACGGGCACTACGCAGATCGTGAATGCGTGGGATGATGGCAATGAACTGAACGTGCTTGTGCACGCTGCAGCTGATGGCGTGCATCTGGTTCGGCTGTTCGATGCCAGCGGCAAGGTGGTCTGGAACACCGGCAAGGTCGCACTGACCGAAGGGCTGAACACGATCAGCTTCGCGAAACAGTCCATTGCGATGGGCATCTACACCATCCGGTTCGATGGGCCGCAGGGCACCCTCGTCAGGCGCGTGAACATCTATTGACGCGCGGTTCCACGTATCCTGCGGAAAATCATCACCAGCAGGAGCAACAAGCTGGCCCCCTCAGCGGCGCGACCGATCACGTCGCCGTGACGCACGAAGAACGTGAGGCGGTCGTTCAGGTGGACCCTTCCACGCCGCGCGTCCGGCACAGCATAATCCGTGCACTCCCGCATGACACCGCGTTGATCGACGAAACAGGAGATACCCGTATTGGCCGATCGCGCGATAGCGCGCCGTGTTTCAATGGCTCGTAGTGAAGCGAAGGAAAGGTGTTGATGATAACCCGGTGAATCGCCCCACCACGCGTCATTGGTCATGATGGCGATGACGTTGCCACCGTTGCGCACATGCGCGGCCACATGTTCCCCGAAAACCGATTCGTAACAGATCGCGGGCACCACAGAGATACCCGAAGCTGGATCCGCCAGCACCGAGCGCTCCTGCTGCTGTCCCAGGCTACCCGTGGTACCGCCGAGGTCCACCGAAAGCCCTTTCAGCGGCCCGAGCAATTCCTCGAACGGCATCAGCTCCACCCCTGCCACCAACTTCGATTTGTGGTAGTGTCGAACGGAGCCCTGGACCGGCATGAACAGCGCCGCATTGTACGACTCATACCAGCGCTGGCGGACCATCGTCCCCGGCTCCTCCCGGAAGAGCGGCCGTGCGGTGATCGGCAGGTCGGCTTGCTGAGCAGGGAACAAGTAGTCCGATGACATTCCCGATAAGACGGCCGCGTGCGGATGCTCCGCCTGAAAGCGCTTGATCCGCTGTGCACTTCGCGACGCCATCAGGTCGTTCTCCCAAAGACCATTGAACCGTGGCACACCACTGCTCATGTCCACCGTGGCGTTCTCCTGCAATGCGGTCTCTGGCATCACAACGAGCACCGTACTGTCCGTCATCACCGCTGCAGCCTGCGCGAGCATGTCCTCCAACTGCTCCAGCGCATCCACCCCTCCGTACTTCTCTGAGTAGGGATCAACGTTCGGTTGCACCACCACGACCTCCACCGACGGGCCCTTATCGGGACCGAACGCATTGAAGCGCCATAGGGAGAACGCCGACAGCAACAACACCGATGCCAGCGACGCCGTCGCCAGGCGCAAGCCGACACCGGGATGCCCCCTCTTCCATGCCGCGATGGCCTTGTCCAGGAGCAGCGTAACAAGCAATACCCAGAACGACCCGCCCAGCATACCGGTCCACTCGTACCACTGCACCCACTGCGGCGCGGTCGCGAAGACATTGCCCATGGAGAACCATGGCCATTGTAGATCACCACTGTGCCGCATGCGTTCCATCGCCAGCCAGAACAGGATGAAGCCGATCAACGCCTGCCGTTCGCCGAGGCGACGGCGTACCATCCGCTTCAACCACCAAGGCACCAGCATGAAGCATGTGTTCACCAGCACGGGCGCTCCCACACTGACAAGTTTGGTCGACACGGGTTCGCTGACACACCAGAACCACCAGGAGCAGGCGAGATTCCAAATGAACAGCGCGGGCAGCACGTACGGCGCGAATGCCCTCCGCCGCCCTTCAGTGCGCTCGTCATGCAGGCGTTCCGCGTGCAACAGTGGCAACCACGCCACGAACGCAAGCGGAACAAAGCCGCCGATGGCGGGCCAGGCCAGCGCCCACAGCACGCCGCTGAGCGATGACCACAGGAGTATGCGTGAACGTGAGGCCGCCATTCGCTGGCGACGAATGTACGCGGCGGTCCTACCGCAGGAGGTACATCTTACCGAAGCCCTTGGTGAAGTATTGTGACGCGTTCGTTCCGCGCTCCTCGATATCCTCGCCGTTCAGCTGCGCGATCACGCGGTAGAGATAGACCCCGCGCGCGAGACGGTCACCGAACTGGTCGGTGCCGTCCCAGGCGAACTCCGTGATGTTGCGGCCCACCCGGATCGGGCCCAGTTCGGTCATGGTCACTTCGCGCACCACCTTGCCGGTCACTGTCATGATCTGCACCTTCATGTACGACGGCGGCTCGCTGCCAGTGACGGTGAACACAAACCGGGTACTGGTGGTGAACGGATTCGGATAGTTGAGCACCTCGGTGATCGTGCTGCGGTTGATGACTTCAAAATTCACCTTGTAATCGTGATCGCCTGAGACGTTCGCGCTCAGATCCGAAGCCTGCACGGTGAGCATGTACTTGCCGTCCGCTGGGAAGGTCGGGCGGTAGTTGATGTGCGCGATGTTCTCCGGACCAGAAGTGGGAACGAACTGGAGGATCTCCTCCCCTGCTCCGTTCACGAAGAAGACCCGTTCCACCGAAGTACCCGGGCGGGTAAGGAATACTTTGAAGTTCGCTGTATCCGCCGGTGAGTCCATCAGCAGCAGCGGATTCTCGTCATCTAGGGTGATCGTGATCTCCGGCTTCGCCGAGACGATGTCGCCATCGAGGATGTGCATCCCGTCGAAGGTGACATCCAGCAGGGGGTTCTCCCGGTCCACGGCCACATCGAAGCGCCATTGCGCGATGTTGTTGAAGTGGTACTGCTCCAACTGCGCGTACACGCCGGTGGCGGTATCCACCGGGTTGGCCTCGATGATCATCGTGTTGTGCCCGCCGAACTCCAGCGTGTTGAAGTGTACAGTGTCGACGAGGAAAGCCCCTGAGGGCAGTGCCGCGTTCAGCTTGTAGTGCACCAGCCGTCGCGTATTGCCGGCATCGATGATCCAGGCGCCCACGAGCAGGCTATCCATATCGAACTCGCTGATGTTCTGGATGGCCACGGCCACAGCGGCATCCTGCCCTGCCGCCCATCCATCCAATGCGTTGTAGTAACCCAAAGGCGGATGTATCGCGCACTCGGGCACCGGACTGTCGAGCAGTTGCCACCGTACCATTTGCGAAGGCTTCGGGTCCACCGCACCGATGTCGCTGAAGTACCCCTGGATGCGCAATCGCGGATATTGGGCCGCATCCACCAAGGTGCCGAGATCGGGCACGGAATCCTGCGCGCTCGGAAAGTCCAACAACTCCACGGGGGGTGAGCCCTCTCCAGGGGGGATACCAAGGACTTTGATCCGCGTGCTGTCCTGTGAGTTGACAGGCAGCTCGTTCCAATAGAGCCCATGCCATGCGGTGGCCGGGCCCGCGTTCATCGTGGTGATGATCCCCTGATCACGCACGCCATCGACCCAGGTGGAGAAGTTGATCTCGGATCCGATGCTCGTGCCGATCGTATCCCGGAAGCTCTCGGGGTGGCCTTTGCGCACATAGAAGATGTACGGAACACTGTCGGGAAGCGCGCTGAAATCCAACGCACCGGGCAGAGCGAGACCTTGCAGCGTTGATATCAGTTGCGGATCGTTCGCTTCCATACCGTCCTTGTCCAGGTAGAGCCAGGTGAAGAAGATGAGGTGGTAGCCATCCGGAACGGCTGTATCTATCATGTTCCGCAGGCCCGCGAGTTCGCTCGGTACATCCGTGTGGAAGTTGAAGTTGTACTCAACACGGGTCCTACAGGCCGGGCCGTTGTTCCCATTGCCGAACTGATGGTCGAGGTTGTACTCTCCGAATTGGTCCGCACCATACGTGCCCCATGGCACAAATGTGACCGGATCGATCACCCCCACATGCCAGGCGGCCGTGCCACAACCACCATAATCCTGAGCCACCAGATCGATCGACCAATTGGTCGATTGGTTCCCGACATTGCCGAGCACTTCCGACCGTATCTGGCGCTGACCCTGGTAGAAGTCGAAGTCACGCTCCGGTCGATCGTAGGTAACGCCTGAGTATGCATCGTTCTTGAACTGGAAGTAGTGCGCCTGGCCCCAGCCGTGCTTGCCGGTGATGTATTGGAAGGAACGTTCGTACCAGTTGTAGTTACCCTCGTTACCAACGCTGTCAATGCTACAGCGCCAGAAGAACACGGTACTATCCGCCACGGAGTTCAACGCATAGATCGATTGCGGCTGCCAGCTGACCACACCTCCCGGAGCAGTGATCGTGGTCGTCTCCAGTATCGGGCTGTTGAACAGGTCCGTAGTGTCGATCTGGAACACGTAGGCGCGCGGCGGAGCCAGTGGATCGCCGGTGCTGGCCTTCAGCATCGGGGTGGGATCGGGCACGATCGCGAAGTCGTACGGGTAGGCAGGCACAAGATCACCAGAGGTGATGAAGAGCGTGGTGAAGGCCACGTTGTTCCCCGCATCGTCCAACTCAGGTACTTGATCAGGCTCAAGGTCAACACGCACCTCGAACTGGTTCACGCCCTGGCCGCCGGAGAAGCCCAATGTTGGCACGGAGAAGTAGGCCGTATCACGGAAGAGCACGTTGCTCATCGTGGTGAAGTAGTGCTGCTCGCCACCCGGGAGTGAAGGATTCGTGCGCTTCAACTCCACATTGAAGGTGCGGTTCACGGCTTTGCCAATATTGGAGATCACCACCTTCACCGTAAAGCTGTCGACATCCGCAGTGACGATGGCGGGTTCGAAGAAGATCTCCTCTGCGCTCACCGCATAGTCCGGCGCGGGCTGGGCGTTCAGCGTGAGGGTGGGGTCACCCTGGAGCGCGAAGGTGTGTGCGGTGTACGCGGATTCCAATGAAGTGGTCATTTGCGATTGGAAGCCCGCGTATTGCATGTGCTCGCCGATGCTGCCGCCGTAGTGCAACTGGCTGAAGCTCTTGTAGAACTCTTGGGTATAGTTGGCGAGGTAGCCCGTGATCCCCTGCTCCACGGAGGCGAGGAAGGCGACCGGCCCGGCGTGGGGGATATCCACCCACTGCTCACTCGTGCTGAACTGCCCGTTCAGGTGGATGTTCCCGATGTAGCAGGAGTTACCGATCACCATCGGGTACTTGCCCTGCCAGTCGTAGTTCTCCGGCTGGTCGATGGTGATGTCGAAACTGCTGGAAAAGGCGTGAGCGAAGAAGGTCATCAGGGTCACCCCTTCATCCGGGTCCTCGATCAGGTGGCGCACGGAATCAGCCGGGGCCGCCTCGATCACATCCGATGTGGTCTTCTTGAACAGCGTGACGTTACCTCCGAAGCATGTGTCCTCGGCAAGGACCGCGAAACCATTGAGGTAGTTGGCAAGCTGTTCCACTTGCTGCCCGAAGCCACCGGCGAAGTGGATGATGTTCTTCATCCAGAGGCCCGGAGGCTGGTTCTCCAATTCGCGCACCTTGTCCAGGTAGTCCAACACATCCTGGTTCGTGTTCGCACTGAGGCGCCCCACGGGAATGTCCATATGGCGGTAATCGAAATTCAGGCCCGTGGTGAAACACTGGTCACAACTCGGGTAGCCGAACGAGGGGATCAAGCAGCGCTCATACGATCCGCCCGATGGTGGCCTGATGCTGTTGCTCTCCCCACCATACACCGCCCATGTGTTCACCGATTTACCCAGCAAGAACAAGGCTCTCGGAGCGGTGGACCAATTGTCGAGCAGGAACTTGCAGTAGCCCCTGATCCCTTGCGCATGTTTGGGCACGCCACCACCGAACTGGTCGTACAGTTCATCCACATCCGCGACCACCGTATTGTACCTATGCTCATCCTGGCTCTCCACTGACCGGAAGTTCGCGTAGGCCTGCGCACCGTTCATCAGGCTGCTGTGCGCTACGATCAACATCGCGGAGTCCGCTTCCAGGGCCATGAAGTCGGTGAAGGTCCCCGTGCCGTTCACCGCATGCAGGCTGGTGATATTAGAGATGGACTCGCGCGCGAAGACATAGGCATGGGTTTCATCCGATGCGGGATCGGCCGGCACCAGCACATCCCACTCACCGAAACCGAACGAGGTCTCGATCCGCCGAATGGTATCGCCCCAGGCGTAAACCACAGGTGTGCCGGTGAACGCACCGATGGCCAGCCGCGCGATGTCCTCGCCCGGTTGATCGGGGATCCAGAATTCCAGCGGACCGGCACCGTCGATCGACAACGTGCGCGCATAGCGCACATACACGTTGGAGAGGACCTGCCAATCCCAATAATCGGGATTCCCTTGAGGGAGCGGCACGATGTCATGCGGCGTTTGGTACCGAATGGTAAGGTTATTCACCAACTCCGAGGGAGGCACTTCAAAACTGCCCCTCACGGTGCGTGCGCCGCTGAAGAAGGTATCGACACCGAGGGTATTGAACCCGGGCCCATGGAGCAACTGGAGGTGGTGATCAATGTTCCAACCACCGCCGGCAGCATCCTGCGCGGCCGCAGTGGCGGTTACGTGCGCATTGGGAGCACCAACACCTGTGTAAGCCCGCGGCGTCGACACCAGAACATCCTGCGTGGTCAGGCCCAGGTCATAACGCAGGAAGGGTCCACCCCATCCCTCGCTTTCCTGCATCATGCCGCTGGTCACGTAGATACCGGCGTTCAGCCAACCCGGATGAATGTAACCGAGCCAATAGTAATCGCTGAAGACGCGCAGCGCCTCGGCGTACACCCATGGTCGCTGCTGGTAACTGGCGTAGTCGGTGTTCGTGTAGCTGTGGATATGCTGCACGGGGACCGAGGAGTCCCAGGTCAGGAAGTAGTGGATGGTATCGTTGTATGAACTGAAGTACGGGTTGGGATCGTACTCCGGCAGCGCGTACATGCGCTTGTCGATCCAGCCGTCGTTCTTACGCCCCTGGAACTCGATGAAATCGCCCGCGTTCAGGACGCCATCCTCTTCGCCCTTCACATAGATCGGCACCTCCTGCTCACGCGCGAAAAGCATCAGGTCCTGCGGATCCACCGAACCGATGGGGAAGCCCGCATTGGCCAGGGTCGCAGAGTCGATCCGGAAAACGCCGTCGCGGTAAACATCGAAGCGCCAATACTGCCTGTCGTGATCGATCCACTCGTTGCCGTAGACCACCTGCCCCATGGAGGCGGCGGCGTTCAACACGGCCAGGACAAGCAGTAAGGGTCTCATCATGAACTGGGCTTCTTGAAGAGATCGAACTTCAGCGAGAAGATGTTCGAGTAGAGCGCGACGCTGTTGTCGCCGATGTCAGTGAGGGCATAGTCCAGCGAGATGCTCTTGATGCGCAGGCCGATCCCGATGTTCGGCTGCACGCTCAGTTGTTCCTTGCCGCTGATGTCCGTGACGTACTGCATGTTGCTCACCCCGGCGCGTACGTAAAGGATATTCGCATAGCCCAGCTCCAGACCCACGCGCGGATCGGTGCTCACGACGTTCGACTTGATCAAGGTGTTCCGCTTGCCATCGAAGGTGTTCTCCAGATCCACCGCGGTGATCAGGTCGAACTTCGACCCGAAGCGGAACTGGCGGGCTACGCCCACCATCAGGCGCGGCAGGGTCACCTCCACGCTGTTCACCGGGATCTCGTTGCCCGTCTGCTCGAACACATCCAGGGTACGTTGGTCCAGCGTATAGCTCCATGCGTTGAACGTGCCCGTGACATCACGCGCCACGGCGGAGAAGTGCCATCGATCATGGTCGTACTGCGCGCCAGCATCGAGCCCGAAGCCCCAGGCCTTCCCGAACTCGCCCACACGCCGGTAGATCACCTTGGCATTGCCACCCACCCGAAGGCCCGGCACCCGCATCTTGCGCGCATAGGTGATGATGAAGGCATGGTCCGCCGAACTGAAGGAGGTGATGCGGTCGTAATCGATGTTGCCCGATGGATCGATCAGGTCGATGGTATTCGGGATGTTGTCGATGCCGAAGCGCACGAAGGTGAACCCGATGGTGCTCATCGAGTCGATGGGCTTGGCCAGGCCGATGTAATCGTACTTGGCGATGCCCGCGAAATACTCGCTGTGCATGGCGCCCACCTGCAGATCGCCCTTCACACCCAAAAGACCTGCGGGGTTCCAATAACCACTGGTCACGTCGTTCACCACGGCGGTGTAGGCACTGCCCATGCCCAGCGCACGCGCCCCCACGCCAATGGCGAGGAACTCGTTGCTGTACTTGGGTGCATCCTGCGACCGGACGGTCCCGACGACCATGATAACGGCAAGGCCCAACGTAACGCTGCGCATTCCCTTCACCCTCAAAGTCTTCATTCTGTTTCCTATTGACGCAGCTTCCAACGGGAGGTGGCCCCGATCATTGCCCCGAATTTATCCCAACTTCGGCACCGATGGCGCGACTACCCCGTATTCCGGACCTCCTTACCACGGCGAACCTAGCCTGTGGCGTCGCTTCCATCCTGCTGGCCTCCCAAGGACAACTAACGATCGCGTGTGGGCTGGTGTTCGTTGCGGCCTTCTTCGACGTGCTGGACGGGTTGGCCGCCCGGGCCCTCGGCGGGGGCAGTCCTATGGGCGCGCAACTTGACAGTCTGGCTGATATGGTGAGTTTCGGGGTGGCGCCGATGTTCATTATCCTGAACATCCCGCCTGACTGGTTCGTCAGCTTCAGTGACTACCGAGCCTATACACCGATCGACTGGTATGGCCTGCCTATAGAGCACTATCGCCTTCCTGACATTCTTGTGGTGGGCTCATTTCTTTCGCTCATTCCCATCTGCTCAGCTTGGCGACTTGCAAAGTTCAATGTGGACACACGCCAATCTTCCGGCTTCTTGGGGCTGCCAACGCCCGCCAATGCTCTATTCTGGTGCAGTATTCCATTGATTTGTTCGGGCACGGCTGTGCTTTCTGGTCCGGGTGCGGACTCCATCCGGATGTTCATTTTTCATCTACTTGGCCGATGGTTGCTGTTCCCCATCATCTTTTGGATCCCATTGGTGCTAGGACTCCTTATGCTCTCCGAGATCCCCCTCCCCTCCCTCAAGTTCAAGCACTTCAACTGGAAAGGGAACGAGGTCATCTTCCTATTGATGGGCATCGGCTTGGTACTGGTAGTGCTCTATGGCATCCTTGCCATCCCGCTCATCCTCATACTCTACCTGCTCAGTCCGCTTTGGGGGAGGCTCTTCGGCGGGAATGCGGCTGCGAGCCAAGAGCCTTGAGCCACGAGCTTGCGGCATGGAGCAAGCTCGTGGCTCGAGGCTCGGAGCTTTTGAGCTAAGCCCCATCTTTGCGCCATGAAGAACTACCGCGCTTCCATCGATGTGATGCCCCACGACAACCTGCTCGATCCGCAAGGCAAGGCGGTGAGCGGGAGCATGCAGAACCTCGGCCTGCCTGAGATCAGCGGCGTACGTATAGGCAAACACATCACCCTGCACGTGGAGGCCGCCGACAAGAAAGCCGCGGAAGCCAAGGTGGACGAGGCTTGCAAGAAGTTGCTGGCGAACCAGATCATGGAGAAGTACGCCTTCACGCTGGAGGAAGCGTGAAGGAATATCCAATGTCCAACGCCCAATAATCAATGTCCAAGTGAGGGAGTTCCCAACTTGGGCATTGGATGGTGGACATTGATCATTCCGCGGTCCTCGGTACGGCCCGCTTCAATTCGAAGTTCTGCCCGAGGTACACCTTGCGCACGGTCTCGTCCGCGGCAAGGTCCTCTGCGGTCCCTTGTTTGAGGATCTTGCCCTCGAAGAGTAGGTAGGCGCGGTCGGTGATGCTCAGCGTCTCGCGCACGTTGTGGTCGGTGATCAGGATCCCGATGTTCTTCTCCTTCAACTTCGACACAATGCCTTGGATGTCCTCCACGGCGATCGGGTCCACGCCGGCGAAAGGCTCATCCAGCAGGATGAAGCGCGGCTCGGTGGCCAGCGCACGCGCGATCTCGGTACGGCGTCGTTCACCCCCACTGAGCACATCGCCCATGTTCTTGCGCACATGCTGCAGGCTGAACTCATCCAGCAGCGATTCAAGCTTCGCCCGTTGTTCGGCCGCCGACTTGTCCGTCATCTCCAGGATCGCCTTGATGTTGTCCTCGACCGTCAGCTTGCGGAACACACTGGCCTCCTGCGGCAGGTAGCCGATGCCCTTCTGCGCGCGTTTGTACATCGCCAGGTCGGTGATCTCCTCATCATCCAGATACACCTTGCCCTCGTTCGGTTTCACGAGCCCGACGATCATGTAGAAGCTGGTGGTCTTGCCCGCGCCGTTGGGGCCGAGCAGTCCGACTATCTCGCCCTGCTTCACCTCCACGCTCACCCCGTTCACCACGGTGCGGCGCTTGTAGCGTTTGAAGATGTTGTCGGCGCGAAGCATCAGAAGTTGATGTAGAGTTTGACCCGGGGTACGAAGGAATTGGTTCCGGGGTGATCGTTGTAGCGCATCCTCCAGATACCGTCGAACCGGAGGCAACGCAGAATGTTCTCCACACCGGCCGCCATCTCCAGGTAAGGACCTCCGTTCAGCTCGTACATGTTCGGAAGGAAGAGCATCTCCTGCTCGTGCTTCCCGCGGTCCAACGATCCAGCAACGCCTTTGAACGTAATGACCTCACGCCACTTCAACCGGCGAAAAAGCGGGATCCGGTTGAGGAACAAGCCCTCGAAATGATGTTCCACGAAGAGTTGAACGTAGCGATCACTGATGAATTCGAAGTAGTTCATGGTGTTGAACGCGAAATCATCGTAGTAGAACGTCTCGTTGGCACTGTGCAGGATAAGCAGCGGGTAAGGTAGGGCACCCCATATGCGCCCGGCCTCAAAATTCAGGCGGGTCCAACCGGCAACACCGAGCTGGACCCGCTGGTAGATGTGTCCTACGACCTCTTGATAGCCATACTCGCTGTTGCCAAGGTTGGGCAGGCCGAAGGCGAGATGCAGCTCAAGCGTGGGGTACTTGTTGATGCCGACGCTCACCCGATCAAACTCTCCACTGACGTACTTCTCCTTGTATGCGAAGCGGGTGTTCAAGGCGACCTCACCGGTGCGGATCTCCTCGACCGGCTCCGGCACGCCTTCATCGTCCAGCCTGGAATAGCTCAGGGTACCCAGCGGTTTCAGGATGCGGTAGCGCAGCATCACCTCATTGGTGAACCCTGAGAACCACTCACGCTCCAGGCTGCCCTTTATCTCCTCCACGTCGGTCAACTTCGTGTTGGGTGTCCGGCGAAAGACGCTGCCCAACAGGTTGTCGTTGCGGAACGCATTGATGCTCTGCCCGAGTTGCTCCAGGTCGTGTTTATAGGAAGCGTGGTACATCAACCGTGGTGCCTTGCTGATGAAACCCCGTGTCGACAATCCGAACTTGAAACGTTCATCGGTAAACCCATAGGCGGTGTAGCCCTCGAACTCGACCCACGTGCTGAACTTGTTGCTCGTGCGGCCGCCCAACCGTGTTCGCACACCTTCCACCGGGTTGTAGCTCAACAGTGTGGAATACGGCCCATACTCAAAATCGCCTCGCACATAATAGCCGGACACGATGGCGGTGAGGATATCGACGTAGGTATTGAAGCGAGGGATCGTCTTCATCGTATCCACCATGTGGTAGATATCGTTCTCCTTCTTGGTGAGCGGCACATGGCGGTGCGTATCCCAGTAGTCCGCGCCAAGGCTCAGCGGGTCGATCTCCACGACGACCTCGTCCACGCCATCATAAAAGCCATCGGCGCGCGGCTGGTTGATCACGAAATCGCGGTAGGTGGCCGTGCGGCGACCGTAGAAGCCCTGCACCGCGTGCTTGTTCGGCCGCCCCGTATCCCGGATGATGTTGAGGTCCACCACGAGTTCATCGCGCGTGAGCATCCAGACCTCGTTCTGCACCTGGTCGTACTCCTGCCGCACCCAGAAGCCCTGCACGAAGTTGAGGTTGGCCCCCTGCGCAATGCCTGCTTCGATCCGGCGCACCGCGTACGTCGTGTCGTTGATCCACATCTCGCCCTGGAAGGCGAGTTCCTGCACACGCTTCGGCTTGAACTCGATCTTGTAGCACCAGGACTTCCCGACGTAGGCGCTGTCGGTGAGGTAGTAATCGTAGAACCCGCGGCCACCATCGGCGATCGGGCTCACGAAGTTCTTCCCGAAGATCACGAGGAAGTTCTCGTAGATGTTCACGTTCTGGTACATATCGCCCATGAACTGCGACACGCTCTCGTTCTCGATCCCGCTGACCTTGGTGCCCCGGATGAACTCGCGCTGCACCTTCGGCTTCTGCCGGTAATACACCTCTGAGAGTGTCTCCGTCATGAAGATCGGCAGGTAGGGCTTCGCGTCGGTGCTGTCGATGTTGTCGAAGATGAAGGCGAACGGTTTGAAGAGCTTCTTCTTCGTGAACTCCTCCGTGATGTTGTTCAGGTCGAACTCGATCTTGTTGTAGGCATCGTATTGGTATGCGGCCAGCTTCGCGCGGTTGTTCACGGGCTTGTTGCGCACCACATGCCGCAGTATCGCCCATGCCGGGTTCTCCGCATTGGGTTGCACTACGAACTCTTGCAACTGCTGGCTGTTCGCCCCGAGCTTCACATCGATGACCTGCGCCTTGTCGACCGTGACCCCAACAACGCGGGGATCGTAGCCCATGAAGGTGAAGACCAATGAATCGGTCGCGTAGTAGGTATCGATGGCGTAGCGCCCGTCCATATCCGTCGCCGTCCCGATCTTGCTGTCCATGAACCCCACGTTCACGAACGGCAGGGCTTCGCCGGTGACCGCATCCGTCACTATCCCGCTCACCTTGGTGGACTGACCGGGGGCACGTGCGGAGCCGATGGCGAAGAGGACGATCAGCGCGAGCCGATATGCCAGCTTGATCGCGTGCATCAGTCCGTTGTACGCGTTTTCGCCTGCGCGGGCGCGGTCTCCGCTTTGATCCGCTGTCGTTCACTGCGCGCGGCCAGCATGATGCTCATCTCGTAAAGGAGCAACAGCGGAAACGAAACGAGTATCTGGCTGACCACATCGGGCGGCGTGATGATGGCGGCCACCACGAGGATCCCGACGTACGCGTGCTTGCGGTATTCACGCAGGAAACCCGGGCCCACGATCCCGATACGTGCAAGGAACACCATGATCACGGGCAGTTCGAAAGCCAGCCCGGTCCACAACAGGAAACTGTTCAATATGCTCACGTAGCTGTCCAATGTGGGCCGCTTTTCGATCGAAGCGCTCAACGAGTAGGTGGAGAAGAACTGGATGCTCATGGGGGTCAGCACGAAGTACGCGAAGGTGGTCCCCAACAGGAAAAGCAGAACGATGAAGAAGACCGTGCCGCTTACCGCCTTACGCTCACGCTCTTTCAGGCCGGGTGCCACGAACCGCCACAGCTGCCAGATCACAAAGGGGCTTGCGATGATGAAGCCCAGTGTGAACGCGATCGTGAACGACATCGTGAACTCCATCTGCATGGTGTTGCTCTGGATGTGGAAGGTCATGCCCTGCACACAGAGCGAATCGGCCATGCCCAGCTTGCGGCCCAAAGCGCACAGGGCGCGGTACGTGATGAAGTCCGGGCTTGCCGGGCCCATGATGAACTTCTCGAAGACGTCCTGTATCCAGATGAACACGGCGACCATGCACACCACCACCGCGATGGCCGAACGCATCAGGACCCACCGGAGCTCTTCCAAGTGTTCCAGGAAGGTCATTTCGTTGCTGGGACGCAAGGGAGGACTGCCGGAAAGCGCCAAAGATAGCCCCCGTGCAGAGCCTCACTGGATCAACACCGCGCAGTTTTCAACGGGGCATTTTCAGGGCTCATCGGGTCATTAACAAGTGTTATGAGGCAGGTGAACAATGGTGCTTCGCGGTTGCCGCTCATGCTGTACATTTAAGCGTTCAAATCCAGAACCGCTCAGTTCGGAATTCGCAATGATCAAAGTCGACCAAACACCCAAGGACGCCCTCGAGCAGTTCTTCGGGTTCAGTCAGTTCAAGGGGGAACAGGAAGCCGTCATCAACAGTGTTCTGGAAGGCAGGAACACGTTCGTGATCATGCCTACGGGTGGGGGCAAGAGCCTCTGCTACCAGTTGCCGGCCCTGATGATGGAGGGCACCGCCATCGTGGTGAGCCCCCTCATCGCCCTGATGAAGAACCAGGTGGACGCCATGCGTGGCTTCAGCGACGACGATGGTGTGGCGCACTTCCTCAACAGTTCGCTCACGCGCAACGAGACCATCCAGGTGCGCAAGGACATCACCGACGGCCGCACCAAGATCCTCTACGTGGCGCCCGAGTCGCTCACAAAGAAGGAGAACGTCGAATTCCTCAAAGGCATCCGCATCAGCTTCTTCGCCATCGACGAGGCGCACTGCATCAGCGAATGGGGGCATGACTTCCGGCCGGAGTACCGCCGCCTGCGCACCATCTTCGACGAGATCCGTGGTGTGCCCATGATCGCCCTCACCGCCACCGCCACCGAGAAGGTGCAGGAGGATATCCTGAAGAACCTCGATATCCCGGATGCGCTGGTGTACAAGGCGAGCTTCAACCGGGCCAACCTGTACTATGAGATCCGGCCGAAGAAGGACGTGGGCCGCGAGATCATCCGTTTCATCAAGCAGCACGAGGGACGCAGCGGTATCATCTACTGCCTGAGCCGGAAGAAGGTGGAGGAGATGGCGCAGATGCTCAACCTGAACGGCATCAAGGCCCTGCCCTACCATGCGGGCATGGATGCTGGCCAGCGCGCCAGCCACCAGGACCGGTTCCTGATGGAGGACGTGGATGTGATCGTGGCCACCATCGCCTTCGGTATGGGCATCGACAAGCCCGATGTGCGCTTCGTGATCCACCACGACATCCCCAAGAGCCTGGAGAGCTATTACCAGGAGACCGGGCGCGGCGGTCGCGATGGCGGCGAAGGCAAATGCGTCGCGTTCTACAGCTACAAGGACATCGAGAAGCTGGAGAAATTCCTGCAAGGCAAGCCTGTGGCCGAACAGGAGATCGGCAAGCAATTGCTGGCCGACACCGTGAGCTTCGCGGAGACCAGCATGTGCCGGCGCAAATACCTGCTCCATTATTTCGGCGAGGCGTACGACTCCTCCAAATGCAACAATGGCTGCGACAACTGCGCTAACCCGAAGGAACAGTTCGAAGGAAAGGAAGACCTGGCGCTCGTGCTCAAGGCCGTGAAGGAGAGCAAGCAACGGCACCGCGCCAAGTTCATCTGCGACCTTATCACCGGCACCGAGACCAGCGAGATCAAGAACTACAAGGGGGATACGCTCAAGGTCTTCGGCGAAGGGAGTGACAAGGACACCCACCATTGGATGGCCGTGGTGCGCCAGGCCAACGTGGGCGGTTTCCTGCATAAGGACATCGAGAGCTACGGCAACCTGAGCCTGACAGAACAAGGCAAGAAGTTCCTGGCCAAACCCACGTCGATCAAGTTTGCCAAGGAGCGCGACTACAGCGACTACGAGGGCGGCGATGATGAGCCCATCGGTGGACGTTCGGAAGCTGTGGCTGACGAGAAGCTGATGAAGATGTTGAAGGACCTTCGCCAGCAGGTCGCGCGGAAAAACAACCTGCCTCCGTACATCATCTTCCAGGATCCGTCGTTGGAGGAAATGACGATCCGCTACCCGATCACCATCGACGAGCTGACGCAGGTGAGCGGCGTTGGACCGGGCAAGGCGCAGAAATACGGCAAGCCGTTCGTGGACCTGATCGCCGGTTACGTGGAGGACAACGGGATCGAACGCGCCGAGGAGGTCGTTGTGCGTTCCATCGTGAACAAGAGCGGTAACAAGGTGCACATCATCCAGAACATCGATAAGCGCCTGCCGCTCGGCGATATCGCGAAGGCGAAGGGCCTTACGCTGAGCGCCCTGATGGACGAGATGGAGACGATCGTGACGAGCGGGACCAAATTGGACATCAGCTACCACGTGAACGACATGCTGGAAGTGGACGCGCAACAGGAGATCATGGAGTACTTCCGCAGTGCGGAGACCGATAGCATCGAAGCGGCACACAAGGAGTTCGACGGCGACTTCAGCGAAGAGGAGTTGCGCCTGATCCGCCTCAAGTTCATGAGCGAGGTGGCCAACTGATCAGCGATCCGCGATGGGCAGGTTCTTGATGGTGTTCGGCCTGGCGATCCTGTTCGCGGGTTGGGCGCTGTACCGGCTCTTCATCAAACGCGATCTGATGCAGCACAAGGACACGTTGTTCCTCGGCTTGTTCTTCATGGGAATTCGGGGCGTTGTCTACATCTTGCTCTGGGCTTGAATAGGAGGCTCCATGGAACCGAGCGAGCTTCGACTGGTAGCCAAGTATGTGATGAAGCTGCTGGTGGAACGTCGCTTCGATGAATTGGAAGAAGCGAGCAACGGTGTACGGTTTACGGCCTCAGCGATGGAAGATGCACTCGAGGATCTCGGGCAACCACTGGTGATGCCGCCGGAACCGAGTTGGAACACGATCAACGCGACAGCGGTAAGGAATTGGCCCGGTGCCTATGCCGTGAAGGTCGATCTCTGGACCGCGCGTGGCCGATCCGACATCAGTGTGGAACTCACCTTGCACACCAAGAACGGAAAGCCGGTGATCGAGGTGGATGATATCGGTGTTCGCTAAGCGATCACGGGTGGCCTCTTCCACTATTCCTTCTTTGATCCGTCATCCTTGACCCAATCGTACATGGCGCCTTTGTCCGGTCCTTGGTATTTGACCAAGAGCCCCATGAGCACCACCGAGTCGGTCTCATCGACTCCGACGTAGGCCTTGAAGTAGAGGCTGTTCGAGCGAACATGACCGCTGTGCCCAGCAATCATGTCTTCATGAAAGTTCATTGATCGCTCCCCACGCCATCACTCCAGCGCCGATCGCCAATGCATCCTCATCGATGTCGAACTCGGCACGGTGCAGGCCCGATGTGGTTCCTGCCTTCACCGGGTTGCCGGTCCCTATTCGGAAGAAGCACCCGGGCATCACCTGCGTGTAGTAGGCGAAGTCCTCTGCGCCCATGCGGATGTCCATGTCCACCACATTCCCCGCGCCGACGTATTCCGCGGCGACCGCCCGCAGGCGCGCAGTGAGTTCCGGATCATTGTTCACCACAGGCGAGCCCTTCACCAGGCGGAAGTCGACTTCACCACCCATGCTCTGCGCGATGTCAGCAGCGATCCGCGGCAACAATCCGTGCAACCCGGCACGCAACGTTTCATTGAACGTGCGAAGCGTCCCATCGATCGTCACGACATCAGGGACAATGTTCGTAGCACCGTTCGCGACGACTTTCCCGAAGCTCAACACCATTGGTTCGTCCGACGGTGTGAAGTTCTTCGCCTCCTCGTAGAGTGCGGGGATCAACCGCGCGGCGATAAGGATCGGGTCCACCAGTTTGTGACGCACAGCGGCATGGCCACCCCTGCCTTTCACCGTGATGTGGATCTCATCCGCCGCCGCCATGAAGGCACCGCTTCGGAAACCCACTTTGCCGATCGCGAGTTCCGGTGTCACATGCTGGCCCACGATGCCCGATGGCTTGGGATCCTTCAACACACCTTCTTTCAACAGCAACGAAGCACCGCCCGGTTCCTTTTCCTCGCCGGGTTGGAAGACAAGCATCACCGATCCCGACCAACTCGCGCGCAGGCGATGCAAGGCTATACCCGCACCGAGCACCATCGCCGTATGCGCATCGTGGCCGCATGCGTGCATCACGCCCGGGTTCGTTGAACAATAGCCCTCCTTCCCGATCTCGGTGATGGGCAGGGCGTCGGTATCGGCCCGTAACGCGAAGCAACGATCCGAAGCGGAAGCGGTACCACGTACCACGGCGATCACACCGGTACCCTTGGCATCCGGCGTGAGCTTGCCGACATGCTCACGCACCTCGACGCCTTCGGTCTTCAATACACCCGCTATGAACGCGGCCGTGTTGTGCTCCTTGAAGGACAACTCGGGATGCGCGTGCAGATGACGGCGCCAACGCACCATCTCTGGTTGGAGTGTGGCGATCCCCTGCTTGAGAAGTTCGATCACTTGCCGAAGATGAGCTTGAACGCGGCGATGAGCATGACCCCGCCGAAGATCTTCTTCACGGTCTCGGCATTGAGGGCCAGCGCCCATTTGCTGCCGAAGTAGCCACCGATGACGAACGCTGCACCGATGACCAGCGCGGCCCGCCAATCAAGGTTGCCACTGCGGTAGTAGTTCATCACCGCGAGGATACCCGCAGGCAGCAGCAACACGGCCAGACTGGTGCCCGTGGCCTGGTGCTGTGATAAATGCATGAAATAGACCAACGCGGGTACGATCAATATGCCGCCGCCCACGCCGACGAAGCCACTGAGCACACCGGCCGCAAGACCGATGAGCACCAACAGCACGATCGTGTTCGTATCGAAGGTCATCAGATATCGAGGTTGAGGGAGAAGTGGAACACGCGCGGCATCACGATACCATCATCCACACCCCAGGCCCAGTCCGCGCGAACGAAGTAACCGAGCAACCGCGTCCGCAAGCCGAAGCCATAGCTCGCCACGATGGGTTCACGCTGGCTGTTGAGCGTAATGGTGAGCGGGTTCCGGTCGATCACCACCCGGTTGAACGTGTTGTCCTCGGAGTAAGGGCTCGACCCCGTCCAGGCCGCACCGATATCGCCGAACACGGTCACCTGCAGGTGGTTGAAGAAGTCCGAACGGATGGGCTTGTTGACGAGGTAGCGGATGATCGGTACCCGTACCTCGCTGTTGAAGACCCCGAAGCTGGTCCCGTTGCGCGCGTTGTAGTAGAAGCCGCGCATCGGCACCGACAGGGTCTGGTAGTAATAGTTCTGCGAGAAGTCGATCGGTATCGAGTTGTCGAACTTGGCGAAGAGCCAGTTATCCACACCGCCCAGGAAATGGGCGACCCGGCGGCTACCCAGTGAAGTGGCCCCTGCCAGCCGGTTCACCCAGATCAGGTCGCGGTGCAACTTCAACGAATGGCGCAGGTCCATGCCGATCACCTGCATGTCGCCCTTCTTCGTCGGTTGCTGGTAGTACTCCGCGAAAACCTTCAGCTTCCAACCGGTCCAGAGGTTCAGTCCGCGCGGCATGGAACTATCGTAGACGTACTCGAGCTTGGCCCCCACCATGTGGTCGCTCAAGTTGGGCGCGCGCAGGCTGAGCGGATCGATGGCCTGCACCACATAACGATCGTTGCGGTACATGATCGAACCGCGCAGGCTGGCCAGTTCACTGAAGGGCCAACTCATCTGGTAGCGCGCGTTGTGGGTGATCACCTTCACCACCCCGATATCACTGACGAGCTGGCTGGCCTGGCGCTGGAAGGACAGCCGCTTATCCATGCGGCGCTTGAGGTTATCGTAGACCAGCAGGTAGTCGTTGTTGTTCAGGTCAAGCGCAAGGCGGAAACCACCCATGATCCGGTAATCCTCGAAGAGGTCGCTGATGCCCATGCGCGTGAGCGCGCTCAGTCCGGGGTTGAGGCCCGCGGCCCCCGTGAACGGCTGGTAGAACTGGTTGGAGTAGCTGTTGTCCACCTGGGTCACCACCTCGTCGATGGTGAAGTTCAGGTTGTAGTTGCGTTGATCCGGATAGACGAAGGGCCGCGCCGCCACGGTATCCACCACGGCAGGAACGGTGATGGGCGCGACGGTCGGTTGGGTGCGACTGGGAGGTGCGACACCCGACGTCTCATCACTGAACACATAGTTGCGCACATCGACGGCATCGGCGCCGGTCGGTCTTGGCACCTGTGGATCCACCTTCACCACCGGGCTCATGTCATTGCTCAATGAGGTGGGGTTCGCCGGATCCTGTTCCCCGGGTCCGGGCTGCTCCGTTCCCGCGTTCCCGGCGGTACGACCATCGCTCGTGCGACCCACAAAGAACCGGTACTTCTTGTCGCGGTACTGCAGCAGTGTGAATCGTCCCTGCGCCGTGTTCACCTCCTGTTCCAGCACCGATCGCCGCAGATCGGACAGGCGCTCCTCCACGGTGAAATAGCGGTAGTGCACCGTGGTATCGATCCGGCTGATGGCACTGTCGTAACGCACGAGGTAGCGGTTCTGGATCCCATCCGCATCACTGAGGAAGACGTAGTTGGCACTGTCGAACTGCGCAGGCTGCGTCTCGTTGATACCGGGCGTGTTGCTCAACCGGGTCAGCAGCGGCGAACGCGTTTCCAGATCGAAGAGGAACACATCCTTGGTGCCGTTCACCATTTCCACGTCGGCTTTCGACCGCAACGTGTCGTCGGTGCGGTCGCTGCTGAAGATGATGCGCCGCCCGCCGTTGGTGAACCGTGGGTCCAGGTCATCGTACTGGTCATCGGTCAGTTGCTCCTGACGGTTGCCAACGACATAGTAGAGGTAGAGGTCGGTGCGCCCTTCGCGCACCGCACTGAAGACCAGGTTGCGTCCATCCGGCGAATACGACAGGCTCAGGATCTTCTCCAGCAGGAACACGGGCTTCTCCGTGGTCTTGCCATCGTCCATCGTCCAGGTCCGCAGCAAAAGCTCGCCCTTGCGCTCCACCGCGTAGCTCAACGCCTTGCTCGTCGGGTGCCAGGCGATCACCGGATAGCTGCGGTCCACGATGCGGTCGAGCTTCTTCTCCCCTTTCACGATCCGCCGCAACTTGCCCGTGGCCACTTCGAGCACCCAGATCTTGTACTGGCCCAGTTCGTTGCTCACCCACGCCATGTAGCGCGAGTCGGGGCTCAGCTTGAACTGGCTGTAGGTGCGCTGTTTTTTCGTACGGATCGGCAGTTCCTCCAGCGGGATGTCCTGTCGGAAATGGTCCTCCTCGGCGAAACGGCCCTTGTAGTAAGCGAGGCATTCCTCCGAGAGGGTCTTGAGCGAAACACCGAGCACGAAAAGGAATCCGCTTTCGGCATTGCGGCTCACCCGTGTCATGTAGAGGATGTTCGGGATCACGCCGGGGCCATAGACATCGGCGACGTATTTCCAGATCGCGTGGCCGGCCAGGCGCGCATCGTCCCCTTCCAGCCGGTTGAACTTGTCGTAACGCCCGCTCATCACCGCATCCCGGATGCTGTTGTTCAGCCCCGCATCCCAGGGGCGCGATTCATACGACATGATGCCCTCGGTGAACCAACCCGGCAGGCTCATGAACGTAGCGCTGCGGATCATCTCCCGCCAGTTGCCGCCGAACATCATCTGGTCGATGATCACGTGGGAGATCCCCGAACGGATCTGCTGGTCCAGCAGCGCATGGTCCCCCTCGTAATACACGAAGATCTTGGTGCCGACGATGCGCGTAAGCCCACCGATGTTGTTCTGGGCGCTACCGCCCTCAAGCCCGATGTTGCTCTGCCTGAAATCCGTAAGCGAATTGTAGACGATGAACTGCAGGCGCTCATCCAGCGCGAAGTCGAACTCCTTCTCGAGTTCCTTCAGGTGCTTGCTCGCCGCTTGCGCCGTGTACCGGGCGATGTCCCTTCCCTCCTTGTAGAAGAACACTTCCATGTCCTGGAAGCGGTACTGCTGCCAGAGGAATTCCTGGTACTGGACCCGGTTCTTGCCGTACTCCTGTTGCGACCCGGAGTAGAACTGCGCACGCAGTGCGACGGCTGGCAGCAGCGCGACCAGGGCGGCAAGGCAGGCGATCAGGCGATGCGTGGAACGCGCGGACACGAGTTGAAGATAGCTACTTTGGGCACCCCGGTCGGGTGTGATATCCCGCGAATTTCGGGCTTTTCCTGCCATGCTCAACGTCGCCAAGTTCACCTTCAATCCATTCCAGGAGAACACTTACGTGCTGCACGATGGATCCCAAGCCATCCTGATCGATCCGGGTTGCTGGAACGCATCGGAGGAACATGAGCTGGAGACCTACCTCGCGGACAACGCGCTCACCCCCGTGCGTCTTGTGCTCACCCACGCGCACATCGATCATATCCTCGGGAACGCCTGGGTGCATAGCCGCTATGGACTGCTCCCTGAGATGCACTCCGCCGACCTTCCGTTGTTGCGGGGCGGGCCCAGGCAGGCGAGCATGTATGGTGTCCACCTCGACCCTTCACCCGAGCCGGAACGCTTCATCGGGGAAGGTGACACGGTCACACTGGGTGATCATGCATTGAAAGTCCTGTTCGTACCCGGCCATGCTCCAGGCCATATCGCCCTCTTCTGCGCGGAGCAAAAGTTCGTGATCGCCGGCGATGTGCTTTTCATGAACAGCATCGGCCGCACCGACCTGCCCGGCGGCGACACGGACACCTTGCTGCGCAGCATCCGCCAGCAACTGTTCCCGTTGGGCGATGATGTGAAGGTCTATTGCGGGCACGGTCCGGAGACGACCATCGGGTTTGAGAAGCGGAGCAATCCGTTCCTCAGGGATCAGGGATGATATCCGTCCTGCTTGTACTCCTTCTCCAACGCGTTGTGCTTGATCGGCGGCGGGCAATCGAACCCGTTGCGCGCGCGCAGGAACAGGAAGCGCACACTGAGGATCAACGGACGATAGTCGCTGCTGAACCACTGCAACTGGCCGAAGCCTTGATCCTCGGGCACGATACTGAACACCGGTGTCTCAATGGCGGGGATCAGGAGCAGGTTACCGGTGAGCTTGAAGCCATAGCCCACCTTGAAATGCAGTTGTCCGATGAGATCCGGCGGGAACTCATGTTGGTTCAGCACTGGATCGCCGGTATGGTCGTATGTGTTGCCGATGCGGTAATCCGCGTTCGCGCCCAAACTCAGTTGCACGAACTGGTAGTCCGCCGTCTGGATGAATTTGTTGGCATTGGCGCTCAGGGTGACGAAGCGCTCCGCGAAAGTGCCCTCACCGGTGAGCGCCGCCGAGGAATCGCCACGCACCAAGGTGCTCTCGAACGACTCCGAGCCACGCAGGTTCTTATAGGCAAGCCCCACGTCGAAGTAATCCACGATCACGGGATCGCGCGTGAACCAGGTGAGGCCACCCTCGATGTAGATACCGATCCGGCCAGCGGGATCATATGTCGCATTGTACGTTGTGTCCGCGTTGCGAAAGACCTCCTCCTCTTCGTTCTTGAAGCGGCTATGCGTCCATGTGACACCCGGTCCAATGAACCATCCTATCCGTTTGGCCTGCCCTTCCAAAGGGATGATGTCCGGGTGCTTCCGCTGCATCAGCCCGCGCTGCGCGAAGAGGCCGGTGCTCACGGTCAGGGAGAAAAGCAGGAAGAGGCGGCTTTGCATGGTCCCGAAAGTTGGCGTGAGGGCTTGGAGGCAACGTCAGCCATGCATTTAAAGTGTGAACGAGTCCGTGTCGATACAACGGCATCATACTGGCTCATCCACAACGCATACCAAATGGGACCACCTATCCCCGTATGGCCCGCGAACCCTCGCCAGATGGGTTACCAGCGACGCGCTGTAGTATTCACGCACGGCCTGATCCTCGCGCTGCTACTGCTTGGCTGCACGTCCAAGGCTCGTGCCCAGGAGGATAGCACAGCGCTGTACCGGGCCATTCATGACTATTCCCAGAAGCACAAGTTCACACGGTGGATCTACGAGGGAATCTTCGTTGAACCCCAAAGTGGGGAAAAACCTCCCGCCCCCAAGACCCCACCCCGGCGCACTAACCCGGCCGAGCGCTACCGTGGCAAGATCGTCCGCAGCATACAGGTCACCGTGACCGATCCGTTCGGCTACTCGGTGGACGACACCACCCAGGCCCCTGTCGCATGGATCCAGAAAGCCGGGAACAGTGCACACCGCACCTCCCGCCACTACGTGATCCGCGACCTGCTGCTGGTGAGACGGTTCGACAAGCTGGACCCCTTGAAGGTGACCGAATCGGAACGCCTGCTCCGGGCCAGCGCGATCGTGAACGATGCACGCATCACCGTGCACCGTGCGACAGGCAGCAAGGACAGCGTGGATGTCTATGTCGTGGTGCACGACAAGTGGAACTACGATTTCTCCGCGGAGGGTGACCTCTCCTCGGTGAGCACAACGCTTCGCGACAGGAATTTCCTCGGGTTGGGGCAGGAACTGGAACAGCACGTGGCGTACGGTCCCGGTTTCGAGCGCCCCGAATTCAGCGGACAGCACCGGGTGTACAATATCGAGAACACGTACATCGGTTCATTGTTCCAGTACAACACAAGCACGCTCAGGGACCAGGTGGGTCTCCGGTTCGACCGACCGTTCTATTCCCCCCTCACCCGCATGGCTGGAGCGATCGCATTGACCAAGGTTTGGATCCATACACCGGAACTGGACACGACAGGTGAAGCGATCGGCACGACCCACATTAATCCGGTCTACTTCGACACCTGGCTCGGGCGGAGTTTCCCCATCGCACTTGATGGCACCGACCCCGGTCGCAGTTCGAATATCGTGGGGGGTCTTCGCTATTTCCAGACGCGCTATGCCATGCGCCCTTCGTTCGACATCGACACGCTCCGTATCAACAGCGATGTTTCGATCTGGCTCGCCAGCGCGGGCTTCAGTGTGCGCCAGTACTACAAAGAACGTTACCTCTACCGGTTCGGTGCGACGGAGGATGTGCCCGAAGGGTTGCTGATCACCGTGACCAGTGGCGTTCGCAAAACCGAGATCACAAGGCCCCTGGCGTATGCCGGTGCCGAGGTATCACGCGGCCGGTATTACAACCATTTCGGCTATGCCAGCCTGTTCGCGGGCTATGGCACCTTCTGGGAAGGGGGGGG
>JBDTNF010000264.1:0-6730 GCA_039933875.1 Flavobacteriales bacterium
GTCGATGTTCTTCAGCGCGAACTGGGCCTCTGTCGGGATGTGCGGGCTCTGCTTGATGATCTCGGTCGCGAGGTCCTTCAACGAACTCGTCAGCGCATGGAACGACTTGTCGGTCTTCGCCGGGCGGATCTCCTCGAACTCCTTCACCTTGGCGGTGAAGTAGGGATCGAGCTTCACCATTTCGATCACCTCGAAGCGTTTCTTGCCCTGGATGATCGCCGTGGTGCTGCCGTCGGGCATGCGCAACATGCGGATGATGGTCGCGATGGTGCCGATGCGGTTCAGGTCCTCGGCACGCGGCTCTTCGATCTGGCCGTCCTTCTGGCTCACCACACCCAGGGTGCGGTTGCCACGGTACACATCCTGGATCAAACGGATGCTGCGATCGCGCCCCACCGTGATGGGGATCACCACACCGGGGAAGAGCACCGTATTGCGCAGGGGAAGGATGGGCAGTTCAGGCGGTGTGCTCTCCGCGTTCATCTGCTCCTCGTCCTCGGCCGTAATAAGCGGAATAAGTTCGGTCTCGTTCTCCAAGGCGTCGGAACTGAAAAGGCTGTCAGTAGGCAGGTGATCGTTCATCAACAGGGATCGTCAGTATGTCAGTCGCAAAGATACCGCCTCGGTTGCGCCCTGGCCGGGCGCGGTTTTTCAACAGGAGGCGCGGCGGGAGGTCAAGTAGCGTGCCGCCGCCGATCGCATGACACGGCGGCAGACCGACCTAATGGACGCGCTGGCCCTCAAGTGCGAACACATGCCGCATAATGGCCTCATCGACCGAGGTAAGGGGGATGTGTCTACGTTCCATCACCCGGCGCGCGGTGGCCAGGGCGCGTTCGATGTCGTAAACCTCGAACCCGTCCACTCCGCCCCAAGCGAAACCAGGGATATGCTTCGGCGGAAAACCAGCACCGAACACGTTCGCACAAGGACCGACCATCGTGCCCGTATTGAACATGGTGTTGATCCCGCTCTTGGCATGATCTCCCATCACCAGGCCGCAGAACTGCGCGCCGGTATCCACCTGCTTGCCGTCGGCATAACTCCAGACCTGGACGTTGCCGTAAGTGTTCTTCAGGTTGCTGTTGTTGGTGTCAGCACCCAGGTTGCACCACTCTCCGAGCACGCTGTTGCCCAGGAATCCATCGTGCGCCTTGTTGCTGAAGCCGGAGATCACACTGTTGTTCACTTCGCCACCCACGCGGCATTCCGGACCGATCGTAGTAGGGCCGTAGATCTTCGCCCCCATTTTCAATTGGGCACGATCGCCCAGCGCGAAGGGACCGCGGATCAAACAGCCTTCCATCACCTCAGCGTCCTTCCCAATGTAAATGGGACCATTCTTCGTGTTGAGCGTACAGGCTTCCACCACCGCACCTTCTTCCAGGAAGATCAGGTTCGGATCGCCCACCACGGTGTTCAGTGCGCTCAACAGTTGCGAACGTCTGCCCTCGGTGAGCAGCTTCACATCGTGTGTGATCGCCTTCCCACATTGTTGGAAGATGTGCCAGGGCCGTTCGAAGCGGATCACCTCCCCGGTGAACGGAACATGCTGCAGGAACGCGGGCGGCGTTCTCCAGTCGATCGGGGAGGGTGCGCCGCGACCTTCGGTACAGAAGGCGAGCGAGCGTCCATCATGCACAAGTACCTGGCCGGGTCGCAGATCGAGTACCGCTGCCACCAGTTCATCGCTCGGAAAAAGCGAAGCGTCCACCTCGAAGGAAGGATCGTCCTGGGGCATGGGGAATGCCGCGCTGAGATAGGCTTCGGTGCGATAGCCCACTCCCAGCCCGCTGCGCACATACCACCCTTCGGAGATCCGCAGGATGCCCGGACGCAACTGGCCTACCGGACGCGTGAACGTGAGCGGAAGCAGGTGCGCATGGAGGCCTGCATCGGAAAGGATGATCGACATGAAGGCGAAGTTATCCCTTGCTTTGGACGGAGAGCGTCCACAGTGGACCTAGGGCCGTTACTCCCTGACGAACGGTCTCACGATCGATCGCGTGGGACCGTGCATTACAAGAAAATAGTGACCCGATCCCAGTTCACCGACAGGTATGCTGAACGGGAAGTCAGATGTGCGTTCGCGCAATACCACCCGCCCGGTTGCCTCACGGATCTCCCATTCCGATGGCTCTCTGTGCTGCGCACTCAGATCGACGAATAGGATATCAGACACGGGGTTAGGGTATACAGTTAACTCCTCATTCCGAAAATCCTGAACACCCATGGCGATCTCCAACTGGCTCCCATAGCTGCCAACGAATTCAACGGAGCAATCGAAGAACACATTGAATTCCCAGAACCTACGCGCCCCACATCCGGCAACGCAATCCCCCCAACCGTGCGAATAGACCAGTTTCACCTGATCCGTGGCAACCGAATCGGTGATCTGGTCGCCATCCCCGGCAAGAGCATTGAGTTCAGCGTACAACACTCCGGATTGCGCAGAAAATTCAGCACAAAGCGCGAATAGGTTCTGGTTCTCCGCCGTATTGAATACCACCAGGTGGCTGCTCCCCCCTAGCCAAGTATCATACAATTCCAAGGTGATTCCATAAGCCGCCAGCAGCTCATCGATGACAGCGGTTCCAGTCGGAATATTGCCTGCCTGAAGTTGTTGCATCCACGGCAACGCCGCATTCGCCACCACATAGAAGGATCTCAATGGAAGGCTCGGGTAAATATGGATATTCAGCATATCCACCACAGTGTCCCTTGCCGGAGAGTCGGAGGCATGCACAGCCAGCATGGCGTTCAAGGCCGCGCGAGACCAGCTTGTGTCGATCGTCACGGAATCCAACCATGACGTGCCGTTAAGCCAGTTACCAAGCACGGAAAGACGATCGGCGTCGTCGCGGTACATGCTCACCACACTATCGGGAGCTGAACATGGTGTCAGGAAAGTTTGGGTGAAGGCTGTTTTAAATGACAGGACTGCCGCCATCATCATCGCGGTGCGATACGACCCGCTGACGGAAAGGATGATGGACATGAAGGCGAAGTTATCCCTTGTCAGGATGACAGCTCACCGATCACAGTCCACACAGGCCGCAGATCCAATAGGTGATCGCTGCGAGGCAGGCGCTCACTGGAATGGTGAGGATCCACGCCCACAGCAACTGGATGGTGACACCCCAGCGGACCGCGCTCAACCGCTTCGTCGCACCCACGCCGATGATCGCACCGGTGATGGTGTGCGTGGTGCTCACGGGAATGCCCATTTGCTCGGTGAGGTACAAGGTGGTGGCACCGGCCGTCTCGGCACATACACCTTCGAGCGGGGTCACCTTCGTGATGCGCGTGCCCATGGTCTTCACGATCTTCCAGCCACCGCTCAATGTCCCCAAACCGATGGCAGTGTAGCAGGCCAGGGGCACCCAATTCGGCATCTCCTTGATGTCCATGATGTCGCCATTGGCGATCATGGCGGCTGTGATGATGCCCATGACCTTCTGCGCGTCATTGCCCCCATGCCCGATGCTGAACGCCGCCGAACTGAGCAACTGGAGCCGCTTGAACATCTTCGCCATGGAACTCGCGTTCGGCGTCCTCACCTTCTCGACATACAGGTAGGCGAGAATGAAGATGAGCGACACGGCCATCATCCCGTAGCGGATCACCGAGTTGTCGGCCTTGTTCAGTGACTTGGCGAGTTTCTCCTCGTCCACGCCCGCGTCCGCCTTCGCCTTGATATCCGCTGCGATCCCCTTCCCGCCCTGGGTGTTGAACCCCTGCAGGTATGGCGTCGCCGCGTCCACCTTCGCCAGTGCTGCTGTGAGGTCCGCGGTCTTTGAAGCATCCTCCGCGACCTCCTTCTTCAGCACATCGACCTTGTAGAACTTGGCCAGGTTCTCCTCCACCTTGTTCTGTTGCAGATGGGTGAAGAGGACCCATGTGGCAATGGAGGCGATCACAATGATGCCCACGCGCGACCAGGCATTGCGCACGATGGTGACGAAGGTGATGAACATGCTGATGGCCATGCCCAGCAAGGGCGCCAGGAAGATGAACAGGACCGTTTTGGTGATCTTCTCGTTGTCCACCACGTCGCTCAGGCTGAAGCCGTCGGTGGTGGCGAACGCATGCGCGATGGCGGCACCGGCGAAGCCACCGATGAGCGTATGCGAACTGGACGACGGAATGCCGTACCACCAAGTGGCGAGGTTCCAGATGATGGCCGCGATGAGGCCACTGAGGATGACGGGAAGGGTGATGAACTCGGCATGGACCGTCTTGCTGATGGTGTTGGCCACTGCATGGTCCTTGAAGATGAAGAAAGCGACGAAGTTGAAGAAGCCCGCCCACAGTACGGCCTGCAAGGGCGTCAGCACCTTGGTGCTCACTACCGTGGCGATGGAATTGGCGGCGTCGTGGAAGCCGTTGATGTAATCGAACACCAGGGCCAGCACGATGATGACGAAGAGCAGCGTCATGCGCTCAGGCGTACTTCAGCAGGATGGACTCGATGACATTGCCCACGTCCTCGCATTTGTCCGTGGCCAGTTCCAACGTGCTGTAGATGTCGCGCATGCGGATCAGTTGGATCGGGTCCTTCTCGTTGGCGAAGAGGTGCTGGATCGCCTTGTCGTAAACCTCGTCCGCCTCGTTCTCCATGCTGTTGATCTGCACTACGAACTCGTTCTGGGCTCCGCTCTTGTGCATGTGCCGCAGGTTCTGCACGGCCAATTGCACGATGCGGCAACCCTCGTTCACCAGACGGGCCAGTTCGCGGCAGGTCTCATCAGGCTTGCCGATGCCGAACAGTTCGAGGTTCTTGGCTGAAGCGAGGATGAAATCCGCCACATCGTCCAGTGTCGTGGCCAGATAGTGGATGTCCTCGCGATCGATCGGCGTGATGAAGTTGCGCGCCAGATCGGTGAATATGGTGTGCGTGAGGTCGTCGTTCGCATGCTCGGCGATCTCCAGGCGCTCGAGCATCGCCGTGCGCTGGGCACCCGGCTCGGTCTTCATGATCGCGATCAGGTCCTCGCTCATCTTCAGCACGTTCGCCGCTGAGGCCTCGAAGTGGTAGAAGAACACGCGATCGCGCGGCTTGAAGAAGCTCAACAGGGAATCCAGTGCCATGGGGTGCGGTTTCGGCGGGCAAATGTACCCGGGTGGTCCGTGCGCCAAGGTAGGGCAGGCAAGTCTTAACCCTGGCTTAACATTGCCTCCGGCGAGAGCCTTTTCCCCTCATTGCGGAACTTCACCGACCCATGTTGTACGAGTTCAATGGATACAGGCCCGTGGTGCACCCCAGCGCCTTCGTGCACCCGCAAGCGGTGGTCACTGGCAACGTCATCATCGGGCGCCAGGTATACATCGGCCCGGGCGCGGCCTTGCGCGGTGATTGGGGGGAGATCATCGTCAGCGACGGATGCAACGTACAGGAGAACTGCACCATACATATGTTCCCCGGCGTGACCGTGCGATTGGATGAGGCCGCGCACATCGGTCACGGGGCGATCATCCACGGTGCGCACATCGGGCGCAACTGCCTCATCGGTATGAACGCCGTGCTGATGGACAACGTGGAACTCGGCGAGGAATGCGTGGTGGGAGCCCTCTCCTTCCTTCGGGCCGATTCGATCTGGCCTGCGCGCAAAGTGATCGTCGGGAACCCGGCGAAGATCGTCAAGGACGTGACCGACGAGATGGTCGCCTGGAAGACCGAAGGCACGCGCCTTTACCAAGCGCTTCCTGCCGAACTGCATGCGACATTGAAACCGTGCGAGCCCTTGCACGAAGTTCCTGTCGACCGTCCACCGATCACCACGCGGTACAGCACATGGAGTGAACGTTCCAGGGAATGATGCGCTAATCGTCGCCCTGTTCGCTCAAATGCAAGGCGTGCAACATGCGATGCATGAGCGGCGTGAGGATGACCGCGATGGTCCCGAGCATGGCGATACCACTGTACAGCGCATAGATCGATGCGAACATCTTCGCCGTATCGGTCCGCAACTGGTCAACTGGCCCCATACCGCCCAAGATCATGCTCGCGTTCAGGAAGGCGTCCACAAAGCCAAGTCCGGCGAAACGCATATAACCACCCACGCCGATCGCGAGTGAAACGCCAACGAAGAGCAGCGCGAAACCTAAGTACCGCAACAGTCGAACGGCGAATTCGCGTGGGCTCAACAGCGGGTGTGAACGGTGTTCCAACATGGTGTTGAAGATAGCTGTGCAAGCTGAAAGAAGGACCGCAGCGCATCGATCAACAGCGTTGCGTTGACCATCACCGGCGGCGATCACCCGCGAGCCACCTGCGTCACCGGACCTTCGCCGGATCAAACGGAACGGTCATGCGAGGCTTCTGGACCATCACCCTGCTCGTGCTCTCCAACTCCTTCATGACCTTGGCGTGGTACGGGCACCTGCGCTTCAAGGACTTCTCCTGGGGTAAGAGCCTCGGCTTGTCCGCCATCATCCTGATCAGCTGGGGCATCGCGTTCTTCGAGTACGTGTTGCAAGTGCCGGCCAACCGTGCGGGTTACATCGGCCAGGGCGGGCCGTTCTCCCTGGTGCAGTTGAAAGTGCTGCAGGAGGTGATCACCTTGGTGGTGTTCACGATCTTCACGCTCGTCGCCTTCCGCAACGAGGTCCTGCGGTGGAACCACCTGCTCGCTGCCCTTTTGCTGATCGCGGCGGTCTGGCTGGTGTTCAAGAAGTAAGCGCACATGCATTTCCCCCTCTTCGGCGAACTCGTGGTGATCCTGGCACT
>JBDTNF010000265.1:0-17847 GCA_039933875.1 Flavobacteriales bacterium
CACATCGTTCGCTGCATCGTTGGGGCAGGTGTCGCAGGCATCGCCGAGACCATCAAGATCGGTGTCGGTCTGGCTGGCGTTGGCGGTTGTGGGGCAGTTGTCCATGTCGCCACAGACACCATCGCCGTCCACATCGTTCGCTGCATCGTTCGGGCAGGCATCGCACACATCACCGAGGGCATCGCCATCGGCGTTCGCGTTGGTCGGGTCTGCAACAGCAGGGCACAGGTCCGTACCGTCGTTGCAGATCAGATCACCATCCGCATCGTTAACGTTGATCGTCACCGTTCCCTGTCGGGTACAGGCATTGGCGCTGTGGCCAACCGTCACCGTGTAGGTCTGCGTAGTGTTGGGTGTTGCCGTTACACTGGCTGTATTACCTGGTGCAGGTACACCATTCGTTGTCGGAGCGACCGGGCTCCACTGATAGCCGACCGTGGCGAATACAGGCGAAGCTAACGTGATACTCCAGCTAGCTATGGTTCCAACATCACCATTTTCGTCATCTCGGATCATCAGTTTCCAAAGGCCATTTGGATCGCCCGTGAACAACGACAATGTTGGAGTTGGTTGAGCAAACGCGCCAGGGCCGGGCGCTGACCATGTTTCGTCACCGGTTCCGGTGAAGTTGGTGGGTTTATAAGTCCCGGTCGCGTTCAAGGATGCATTGGCCAGGGTCGCTGCCGCACCATCACTGAAGGTGTAATTCTGACCAGTTGCATCCGTGCCACCGCCCGCGTCGGACATAAGGATAACGTTTGTGCCCGTCGGCGATTGAAGCAGAATATCAAGGTCATCCGGGAATGTATGCACGATGCCATTGATCGTTACGGATTCAACCGTCACTCCGGAGGTTGGAAGACCAGAAACGGTAATGTTCCAAGGATACGGGATGGCATTTTGGGCGTTCGTTCCCGTGGTCATGGTAGCGTTCCCTGTACTATTGAAAGGACTGGGCGTACTTCCGACGACTACTGGTGAACTTGACGAAGCCGAAAGCCCCTGCGATATCCCGGGACAATTGGTCAAGGGGCCCACTGGTGTCATCACGGGTACGGTAACGTTCGGGTTGATAACCACTGAATTGGTAGTGGTGGTGCTGCTGCATGTTCCCGCTCCATTGCTAGCGGTTAAGGTGTAGACACCCGCATTGGCCGTCGTAACGACGAATGCCGGGGGATCCAGTAACGACGAGGCATAACTGTTCGGCCCCGTCCACGAATATGTGGTGGCCGTTCCGCTGGTGATGGTGCCGAGCAGGTCCAACGAAGCACCCTCGCACAGGGGACCGTAGGTTCCAGCCGTTACACCCGGAGCCGTACCGGTGCACTTGGTCACCTGTATGTTCGGGCGTGCATATTGGAACCCGTTCGACATCGCAGAGCCCGTACCTGTGGGTGCGGTGTTGTCCTGGGCCCATGTCTGACATTTGCGATTGGAGGCGGTGAAAATGGAACCTGTGTTGTGGATACGGAATTGCTTGTCCGTACTCCCTTCATTTCCTCCACCTGTCGCATTGGTGAACACGATCACCTCCAAACTTCCGCCGGTGTAGTTGAAACCGCTGCTCAGTGTAACCGTAGTCCAATTGTTCGCCGAGAGTTGGCCACTGGTAACCGCTCCTGTGAAAACCAGGGTCGCGCCGGAGATCGCGGTTGCCACTGTTCCGGTCGTTATCGAGGTGATCGCACTGTTCTTCAGATATATCTGCACCGGCGTGGAGGCCGCAGGTGCTGCGAGGGAGTTCACGTAGAAGCCAATGCTGGCGATATTACCCGCTGCCCCCACTTCGGAAGCGACGTATACAGCATGTGTACGCTCGAACCCGAACGAACTTCCAAGTGGTTGCCTCAATGAAGTTGAGTTTGTGTTCGCAGCAGGAATGGTGACCACCTGGGCCTGGGCCAAGAGTGTCAGCATCACGACCGCAGAGGTCACCAACGCACGTATGGTGGCCAATTTCCACCATGGTGACAATGAAGTGTTTTGACAATTCATGATGATCGGTTTTAAGTGAGCTATGAGGTGACCAGGTTTTCGGAACCGAACGTGAAAGTAGAGGAGTCCACATGCATTAGTCAACCAGAAAAGCCATTTTGTCGAATGATTATGCCATTTGGACGGCAAAAAAGCGAACAGGGCGTTCTGAACTTTCCCATGGATCGGAGGCAACCTCTGGGGTGTAGGCTGCGACGGAAGCACCCGATCGCCTTCCCGGTCAGCGGAGTAGGCACCGAGATCAGACATGCCCCCCAAGCGAAAGCCCCCGCGCCGTGAGGCGCGGGGGCTTTTTGCTTTAGCCTGGGGTTTACCCCCGGGAGGTTACTTACTGATCACCAGTCGCTCGGTGAAGTGCTGGTCACCGGCGGTGATGTTGACGATGTACATACCGTTGGCGAATTCGCCGTTGAGGTCGAGTGTTGTGTTGATAAAGCCGTCCTGGGTGGCGATGGTGCGTGCGCTCAGGCGCTTGCCGGTGAGGTCGAAGATGTCAACGCTCACGGTCTGTACACCATCCTCCACGGCATCCAGGCTCAGGTAGAGCTGGTCGCCACGGTTCGGGTTGGGGTACATGCGCAGTCCTTCGCTTTGCTCGGACTGACCGGCTCCGAGCATGTTCTCGTTACCACCGTTGGCGGGGGTGTTGTCGATGGTCAGCAGGCAAACGTCGCCCCAAGGAACGAAGGGTGCGCTACCGGTGGGGTTGGTGTTGTTCGCACACCAGACACCGCCTTTGTAAGCGCGCACTTCCACATCGTAGGTCTTGCCATCCTGCAGCGGGAAGGTGGGCCAGTTGAGTTGCACGAAGTAGGTGCTCACTGTGCGCACGCTAAGGAAGCCCTCGGCGTCGATGCGGAAGCGGAACTGGTACTGGGTGGCACCGCTGACCGGTCGGGCATGCACGTAGTTACCATTGCCCCAAGTCCGGGTTCCACCACAGCTCAGGTACACGTTGCCGGGGATGTCCATCAGCTTGGTGAGGGGACAGGCGGCTTGTACTGGATCGATCTTGAAACGGCAGGCAGGCCCCCAGTTGTAGTTCACGTTGTTGATGCGCGAGCGCACACGCACATTCATCAGCACGTTGGCCGGGATCTGGTTGGCCGCTGCCCAGTTGTTGATCTTCATGTGGCAGGCGCGTTCGGCATTGTCCGGTGCGAAGCCGTCGCTCACCGCATGGCTGCGGAAGGAGCGGTAGCTGTAGCCGCCGTTCGGGTTGTAGATCCAGAACTCATAACCGCTGATGGCCTCGGCCGGGGTGTTCCCGGCGTTCCACACGTTGCTCACGTTGGTCACCGGGCTGCAGGCGAAGTACTCACCGTTGGGCAGCCAGTCGAGCTTGTCGCAGCTCGTGTAGATACCCTGGGTGAGGTTGATGCCTGCAGGGACCGTGAAGCCCTGGTTGCCGGCGATCTGGCTTAGGCTACCGCTGGTGAAGTTGCGGAAGTTGTCGATGATCCGGGTGCCGTTCGGTCCGGCGGTGCGCAGGACATAGCCACCGTTGGTGATCCCGTTGGCGCCGCCATCGGTCACCTTCAGGTAGTAGCTGCCAGCAGGCACACACGTATTCACCGTTTGAATGCCGTTCGCTGCCATCAATGTCCCCGGAGGGCCGGCCTGGAGGAGGGTGTTGGTGCCTTGCTGGCGAAGCTCCCAACCCACTTCGGCGGGGTTGGCATCGAGTTGGAACTCGATCGTGAGATTCTGCACACAAACAGCCGGTACGCAGGCGCAAGCGGTGATCTGGCCAAGGGTGTAGCCGGGTCCGGGTTGCGCATCGCAGATATCGCCGTTCTGACCGAAGAAGGTGGGGCAGCTATCCACATCGCCACAGATGCCATCACCGTCCTGATCGTTGTTGGCATCCAAGGGGCATGCATCGATGCAGTCGGCCACGGTGTCGCTGTCCGAGTCGGTATCGAGGTTGCCGCAGCCGCATTGGCCCGGTGCGATCTTGTTCGGGTCGTTGGGGCAGAGGTCATTGCAGTCCGCGGTGAGGTCACCATCGGTGTCCGTATCGAGGTTGCCACAACCGCATTGGCCTGGATCGATCTTGTTGGGGTCAAGTGGGCACAGGTCGGAATTGTTGGTCACGTGTCCTGAAGGGATGTTGCACGTGAACGCTGGGATAGGGTCGCCGGAACCGAAGCCATCCCCATCTGGATCAGCGTAGCAATTCACCGCAACATCAGCCACACCGCAACCACACGCACCGGGATCCTGCTTGAGGGGATCGGTGGCACAGAGGTCGGTGTTGTTGGTCACATGTCCGGCAGGTACGATGCAGGTGAAGCCAGCCACGGGGCTACCGGCACCGAAGCCATCACCGTCGGTATCGGCATAGTAGGTCTCCGGCACATCGGCCAAACCGCAGCCGCATGCACCGGGGTTCTGTTTGAGGGGATCCGCCGGGCAGAGGTCCGAGTTATCCGTCACATCGCCGGGGAATGGTGCTGAGCAGGCCATGGTGCCCGTGCCACTGCCGAAACCATCGCCATCCGTATCCGCATACCAGGTTGTGGCCGATGTTTCGGTAACGGTCACCGTGCTGGAAGCGTTCGGGCAGGGTGCCGCACCGGTGACCGTGTAGGTGTAGACGCCTTGGTCCATCGTCGCGGGGTCGTAGTTGTCGCCGACCACCGCGCTTGGGCCGGTCCACGCGCCGCCAGTCTGGGCTGAACCGCCGAGCAGAGCGAACATGGAGAACGGCGCGTCGATGGAACATACCGTGTTGGAGCCGTTAGCTCCTGCATCGACGGGTATCACGGTGCTCACCGCCACACTGTTCGTGGCGGTGCAACCATTGGGTGCCGTGGCCACCACAGTGAATGTGGTATTCTCCGGAACAGTGACCCCCGAGGGGTTCTGCACGCTGGCGGTGAAACCAACGGGTGCGGAAGTCCAAGCCCATGTGAGCGGGCCACTGCCATTGCCGCTTATCGCCACATTGTCCACGGCCCACCACCAATCGAAGGTCGCTGTGTAGCGGAACCGCACGTAAACGGTGGGTTGTCCAGCAACGCTGGTTAGGTTGATCGTGGCTTGCACGAAACCGTTCACCGCACCTTGCGTGGAGCTGTAGGTCTGCAGCGTGTTGAAGGTGGTACCGTTCGTGGAAACCTCTACGAACGCACGATCACTGGTGCCGGAGTTGAACCGGTAGTGGTGATGGAAGCTGAGCGAAACGGTCGAATATCCAACGGTGCTGAAGGCAGGAGATACCAGTGTCGTTGCTGTCGTACCGCCGCTCCCTTGGGCATCGCTGTTCGAGAGATAGAATTGTGATGCGTCGTTGCTGCTGAAGGTGGGGTCCGATCCACCCGACGCATTGTAGAAGTAGTTGTTCGGGCGCAAGGTCCATGCAGCGTTGGCAGGTGTGCCTCCACCGGAAGTGTTCGTGGTCGTCCAACCGCCTGCGCCTGAGTTGAAATTCTGTGCAAGGATGGTCGCATCCGTGGCGCCGTTGGCGGTAAGGTTCACGGTGCTGCCTGCACATACCGTGGCGGCGTTGCTGTTCGCGGTTACACCGGTCGGCGCCGCGTTAACCGTGATCACCACATTGCTTGTGGAGGCGGTGCAAGGGGCATTGCTGATGGTCCAGCGCAGCGTGTATGTGCCCGCACCAGCGGCTGGTGTGAACGTGGTATTCGGAATGGCTGTGTTGCCGAATTGGCCAGCGGACGTTGAGGGACCGGAGACGACACTCCATGAACCCGTACCGATGGTGGGTGTATTGGCGGCCAGGGCGAGGATACCGTTGCTACAGATCGTTTGTGCGCCCCCGGCGTTCGCAACTGTAGGTGTTGCATTGACGGTCACCACCATGTCATCAGAACCAGCCGTACAAGGTGCGTTGCTCACTGTCCAGCGGAACGTATAGGGACTGCCCGCAACGGTCAGACCTGTGATCGTGGTGGTCCTGGAGCCGGGTGTGGTAATGGTCGCAGGCCCGCCAGAGATCTGGGTCCACATGCCACTTCCGTTCGTGGGTGCGGTCGCGGCCATGGTCGCTGTGCCGGGAGATGCACAAATGGTTTGGTTGCTGCCCGCGTTGATCGGTCCCGGAGTTCCGCTGATGGCGACCGTGGTGGTCGCTGTTCGTGGGCATCCTGTCAGACCGTTCCTGACCGTGACTGTGTAGGTGCCGGCTGCTGCGGAGGTGACGTTCGCTATGGTGGGGTTCTGGAGTGTGCTCGTGAACCCGTTCGGACCTGTCCAACTGAAAACGGTACCGATGTTCGTCGTGGTGGTCAGTTGAAGGGTCGATCCCGCACACTGGGGGGCGTTGTTGCTTGCACTGGCCGTGGGCATGGGTGTATCGCAGCAGGTGAGGTCCGCGGTGTAGCCTTCGTCGGTCTGGAAGTTGTTTGATGTGAAATTGACCGTGAGACACCCTGTCGGATGCGAACTGAGGAAGGGTCCGGGTATCGTACTTCCACTGAAGGTGCCGAGTAGCGTTGATGCAGTGCTCGGCCCATCGTACACTCGGACAAAGTCAGAGCCTGACTGTGTCTCGAACTGGGTGAAGGTCATCATCACACTTTGCGCCGTGCCGGAGCAATGCGTGGTGGTCACGTTCTGGTTATTCGAATAGTTGCCCGTACCACCTGGGTCGCGGATAACAGTGCCACAGGAAGTGGGCAGAGGGGTCGCCGAGAGGCAGATGGAAAAAGTGCCGGGGTTCCCAAGCGCCGTGTTGGTGAACACACGGATGCGGTAATCGGTGAATACCGTGAAGCCACTGAAGCTGACGCTGGCTGGCGAATTGCTCGCACAACTGATCAGCGTGCCTCCACATGCCGTCCTGAGCTCCACGCCCCAGTTGGTCATGGTGCCGGCGACGATGTTCACCTGGATGGGAGAGGTGTTCCACCCCGTGTTGAACGTATACCAGACATCCTTATAGGCCCCGCCCGCTCCGCAAGTGGGGGCGGCGATCTCCAGGTTGCCATCGAAGGTGGTGCCTGCGGTCGCTTGGGCAGGGCATTGCCCTGGTGCTCTTACGGTCAGTGTCGTGGCATTCGCGCACAGGTCATTCACCGGCGGGCACAACTGGTTCCGGGTGTAGTCGCCCAGATTCTTGTCACAGCTGGAGCTTTCGGCATGCAGCAGTCGTACGTTCACCACGTCGGCCAATGCGAAGGGTCCGATGTTCTGGACTTGGAACTCGGTCAAGCCCGGGATCAGCACTGGGGATCCACCGTTCACCGTGTAGCGCAAGGTTGTCATACCATTGGAGGCATCACCCACGCTGAGGATCTCCACGTCGAGGTTGAAGTTGAACGCACCACAGTTCGTGTTCACGTTCACCACACCATCGGGATCCACGCAACCCGCAGTGCATTCCACCTCCATTTGCCAACTGGTCTGAAGGCCATCCTGGCAGCTATTGCTTCCATCGCTGGCGATCTCGACGAACATGCTATTGCTGATGGACGTGATCGCCAGGCCCGTCAGCGTCATGTTGCTATAGCCGTTGCCGGTGAGCACAGTGCCAGCATTACTTGTCCCGTCGTAGAAGGTGATCACATCGTTCGCTCCAATGGAGCCAGCTACGAATCCCAGCGTGAGGGTTGCAGAGGGACTGCTCGAGGTGAATGTGAAGGTGCGTGTGTCGTTGTTCTTGTAGCAGTAGTATACTGGAAGCGTTGTGCCGCATGTGATGTTCACTGGACACGTCGAGAATAATGTCCCGCTGTTCACCGAGCCGCAGCCGGTGAGATTGCTGCTGAAACTCAGCTGCACGCTACTGCTCACCGGGAAAGGGCCTACAGAGATGGTGCCCAAGGCAGCCACGTTCTGCGTGCTGGGGGCGCCATTGTCCACACTATAGGTGATCACTCCCGAAGTGCCGCCGCCGAAAGAGGTTACGTTCGCGTCGACCGAGAATTGCTGCGCTGCACAGTTGTTCTGCACAGTAAAGGTGGCAGCAGGTGCGGTACATGGTGTCCAAGTATAGGTGAGGCCGCTGATCCAAGCCTTGGCAGGAGCGGTGCTCGTAAGGCGTGCCTTGCTGCTGTTGGTGGTGCCCGCCAGGGAGGTCCCCCAGTTTTCGGCACCGCTACCCACCAAACGGTTGTTCACGTTGGTGGCGAAGGTGTTGTTCGGTCCACGCAATCCCACCTCAGGAATGATGGCAACGTCAGAACCAGGGCCTTGGTTGAAGGGGCCATAGACCATGCGGATCGCATTGGTCGCCGTATTCAGGCGGATCTGGAAGGCGAACCCTTCGCTGCCTACGTTCAGGCGCCTCACGCCACGCCACTGGACCACGATCTCAGAGCCTACTTGCTGCCAACGAATATCACGCGTACTTGTGATGGCATTTGTGGTGTTGTGGAGGTTACAACCTACCGCGGAGATGGCACCGGCATAGGTCTCGGTGCTGCTTAATGGGGTGTAGTTCGTACCTGTGGGTGCGGATCCGAACGTGATGAACCCGTTGGCGGAAACATACATCTGGGTATAAACCGTTCCGTTGAAGTTGAACGCCGGAATGGTTTGGGCCCCAGAGACCTGGTCGTTGAACGGATTGAGATCAATGAAGAAGAATGTCGTGTTCTGGAGTTGCGTGCCGCCAGTAATGGCCGTGAAGGTCCCCGCCGTTTGGGTGAACGAGTACGACGTGGCCACCTGCGCCGAAGCGTTGTTCAGCCATGTCCCAAGGATCAGAGAGAGCACCAGCACGGTTCGTGATGCCGTGTTCAGCAGCTTGCGGTGGGGGGATGTGTAGCGTGCAGCCATAACGGGTCGGATTGGTCGTGGGTTTCGTCGATGTTATTACTCCCTTGGTAGGGAATAATCCCTTGTTGGACGACGCAATCTAGACCCGCCATCAGATCCATGTCAAGGGGTTGGTGCGACCAATTGTTGATTTGTAGCGGCTGAAACCTTGTTTTTTGCCGACGAACGTGTTTTTGGTTGATCCGGTGTTACGGGATCAGGGTGATCGCCCCCATTGGACCAAGGCCAATGCAGAAACCCCCGCCCATTGCTGGGCGGGGGTCCGCTTTGTTCTTCCGTTCCGTCCGCTCAAAAGCGGGCGGCGGGGGGTTACTTGCTGATCACCAGTCGCTCGGTGAAGTGTTGTCCACCGGCGGTGATGTTCACCAGGTACATGCCGTTCGCCATGTCGCCATCCAGGTCGAGCACGGTGTTCACGAAGCCGTCCTGCACCGCGATGGTGCGGGCGCTCACGCGCTTGCCGAACAGGTCGAAGATGTCAACGCTCACGGTCTGCACACCGTCCTCCACAGCATCCAGGCTCAAGTAGAGCTGGTCGCCACGGTTCGGGTTCGGGTACATGCGCAGGCTGCCGTTCTCGGTGATCATGTTCTCACCACCTCCGTCAGCTGGGTTGTTGTTGATGGTCAACAGACACACATCACCCCATGGCACGAAGGGTGCGCCACCGGCTGGGTTGGTGTTGTTCACGCACCATGCACCGTTCTTGTATGCGCGCACCTCCACATCGTAGGTCTTGCCGTTCTGCAACGGGAAGGTCGGCCAGTTGAGTTGCAGGTAGTAGGTGGTCACCGTACGCACGCTGAGGAAGCCCTCGGCGTCGATGCGGAAGCGGAACTGGTATTGCGTCGCGCCGGACACCGGGCGGGCATATACGTAGTTGCCATTGCCCCACTTGCGGCTCGAACCACAGCTCAGGTTCGTGTTGCCTGGGATGTCATAGAGCTTGGTGAGTGGGCAGGCCGCCTGTACAGGGTTGATCATGAAGCGGCAGGCAGGTCCCCAGTTGTAGTTCACGTTGTTGATGCGTGTGCGCACGCGCACGTTCATCAGCACGTTGGCCGGGATCTGGCTGATGGCTGCCCAGTTGTTGATCTTCATGTGGCAGGCGCGGTCGGCGTTGTCGGGCGCGAAGCCGTCGCTCACGTCGTGGCTACGGAACCGGCGGAAGCTGAAGCCACCGTTCGGGTTGTAGATCCAGGTCTCGTAACCGGTGGTGGCCTCGGCCGGGGTATTGCCCGCGTTCCAAACGTTGCTCACGTTGGTGCTCGGGCTCACCACGAAGTACTCACCGGTCACCCAATCGACCTTGTCACAGCTAGTGTAGATGGCCTGGGTGATGTTAGCACCCAAGGGCACGCAGAAGCCTTGGTTACCCGCGATCTGGCTGTTCGTACCGCTCAGGAAGTTGGCGGTATTGTCGATCAAGCGCTGACCCGTGGCTGCGAGCTTCAGGGAGTAACCACCCTGCACACCACCTTGGACGATACCGCCAAGGTTGGAGGTAACCCGCAGGTAGTAGCAACCATTGGGCACGCAGGTGTTGACGTTGTATCCGGGGCTGTTCGGGTAAACACCACCACCGCTTTGCACGATGATGTCCGAGCCTTGCTCGCGGATCTCCCAGCCGATGTTGGTCACACCGTCCGGACGGAACACCAGGTTGAGACTGGTGGTGCAAGCCGTACCAGCGCAAGCGCAGGTCGGGCTGGCCCCATACACATCAAGCACGGTGAGCGGGTTGCCATCGTCGCAGGCTGCACCGGGTGCACCATAAGCCACGGTGGGGCAAACGTCCGTCAAGCAGAGGTTGGCAGGGTAACCGGGGTTACCAGCACCATCGTTGTCCGTATCGGTGCACTCGTCGCACACGTCACCGGTACCATCGATGTCCGCATCGGCCTGTCCAGCGTTGGCTACCAGTGGGCAGTTGTCGTTGCCGTCGAGGAGGCCATCGTTGTCGTCGTCAGCATCGCAGGCATCACCGTCGGTATCACCGTCGGCATTGGCCTGATCCGTGTTGACCACTACGGGGCAGTTGTCGATGACATCGGCAACACCGTCGCCATCGTCGTCCAGATCGCAGACGTCACCGAGGGCATCCTGATCCAAGTCGGCCTGGTCCAGATTCACCACCAGCGGGCAGTTGTCGTCAACGTCCAGCACGGTGTCGTTGTCGTCATCTTCGTCGCAAGCATCACCATTGAGGCCCAGATCCGTATTCGTCTGGTCAGGATTGAAAACAACAGGGCAATTGTCCGCGCCATCCAGCACGCCATCGTTGTCGTCATCAGGATCGCAGGCATTACCCAAACCATCCAAGTCCGGGTCCAGCTGGGCCACGTTGGGCACTGTTGGGCAGTTGTCGTCAACGTCCAATATCCCGTCGTTGTCGTCATCGACGTCGCAGGCATCGCCCTGGCTATCCGCGTCGGTGTTCAACTGGTCCAGGTTCGATACCGTGGGGCAGTTGTCTTCCACATCGAGCACAGTGTCGCCATCGGTGTCGCCGTCGCAGGCATCGCCGAGGCCATCGCCATCGGTATCCTGTTGGCCTGCGTTAGCCACGAGATCGCAGTTGTCGGGACCGTCGAGCACACCGTCGTTGTCGTCGTCGGGATCGCAGACGTCACCGAGGCCGTCACTTTCGTTGTCCAACTGGTTGAAGTTCGCGATCGCCGGGCAGTTGTCGCAAGCATCACCGAGGCCATCGCCATCCGTATCGGCAACGGTCACGTTCAATTGTAGATCTCCGGAGTTCCCTGTGGCCCAACCACCTGCAGCAATGAAGTAGGTCGTTCCCGTTGTGGCCGTCCACGTAACGGTGCTGTATGGTAAACAGCCGTCATCGTTGCAAGTCACATAGGTCAGGCTGCCGCAGCTGCCGGTATACACCGCTATTTCAGTGTCAAAAGTGCTGCCGGTACAAACGTTCGCGGTCATGGTTCCGCAAACACCCGGAACAGCCCACCACACGTTCTTGAACACGCCCGTTCCGCAGAGATAGCCGGGAACGTTCAGGTTATCGTCCGTGGCGGTGTTCGTGTTGATCACCGCGCTGGTGTATGGGTAGGAGCTCACAACGATCGCGTTCAGGCAATCATCGTTAGCAGGCGGCGGCGGCGGGGGCACTCCCAAGCTGAGTTGGAGCGTGTAGTCGCCGAAATCCGCAGGGCCATAACCATCCACTACGATGTAGTAGGTGGTACCGGCCGTTACCGAGATGGTCCAACTCGATTGGAACGCGTTACCTGGGAGGTACAATGGCGCCAGACATCCATCATCATTACAACCACCAACGACCAGGTTCGCTCCAACACAGCTATTCGCGTAGGCGAAAAGCTTGGTGTCGTAGTTCGTGGTGCCCGTGCACAACGTGGCGATCAGCACTTGGTTCACCGGCGGTGTGTAGCTGTAGACCACATCGCGCCCGCCGGGGTTGTTGTAGGGGCAGACGGCATCGTAATTGTCCACACGCGAAGCAGTGCTGCCGGAGACGGTCGCAGGCACACTCGGTATCACGATCGGCAGCGCGCAGGTCTCACCCGGTGCAGGGCAGAGCTGGTCACCATCGAAAGGACCGTACAGGCGGTCGCAAAGCGCATTGCTGCCATGGATGAGTTTCACCACTACGGACTGGCCGATGGTGAAGGGACCTACCTGCAACGTAGCGCCGACGTTATAAGGACCGGTGGGTGCGCTAAAGGCGCCGTTGTTCACGCTATAGCTCACCGATACCTGGGTCTCTGCGATAGGACCTGGTAGTACGGACCCTGCATCAGTGATCTCAACATCCACCACGAAGCTGTAGCTGCCGCAGGTGGAGGCTTCGGTCACGATGCCATCCGGCACCGTGCACGCAGGAGAACACTGCACCGAGAAGCTCCAGCTCGATCCCGGATACGTGCCATCCTGGCACGACCCAGTACCGTTCGTGTTCAGTGTCACGAAGAGGCTATCACCGGTCGAGGTGATGGGCCCCAAGGTCGACAGGTCGAGGTTGGTATAGCCGTTACCACCGATCGGAAGACCGCAGGCGCAGTTGCCGTTGTAGAAGGTGATGATGTCGTCAGGCCCGATGAAGCCCGCGCCGAAGAGCAGGGAGACCGTATGGCCGGGAGTGGTGAAATAAGTAAAGGTGCGCGTGTCGTTGTTCGCGTAACAGTGGCCCACCAATGTAGGAGGCGTATCACAGATCAACTCGACGGGGCAGTTGCTGTAGTAGCTGCCAAGGTCGAGTGGGCATACGCCACCATTGGTCACCGTCACATCCACCTGGGTGCCGTTCGGGAAGGTGCCGATCGACTGACCACCAGCGAGACCATCATTGGCGACCGAACCGGGTCCGCCCGGAGTAGCCACCCAATTGATCGTAGCAGGTGCACCACCGTCGTTGGTGACATCCACGAACACGTCGAAGAAGCTGGGCGCAGGGCTGACCCCACAGTTATCCACCACGTTCGCCGTGGCTTGGATCGCTGCACCGGCGGTGAAGGCGATCGTGTAGGGGCCTTCATTGAGCTGCCCGGGGGCTACCACCACGGGGTAGTAGTACGTGCCCGGCTGCAACGCACCATAGACAATGGAGATGTTGCCATCCACGCAGTCGGTGAAGTTGACGGTGCCATTGGCGTAGACCTGCGTTATGCCGCAGTCGCTGTACAAGGGACCCCAGTAGTTAACGTGCACGGGCGAAGTGCCGCACATCCTCACCGTGAGCGATGGCACACATTGCGTGATGGTGACCGCTTCCCAAACCGCAGCGAGGAAGAACGCGCCCCCGTCGTTGATCAACGCACCGGCCGTGGTACCGTTGGTCGAGACGGTGGCACCTGCGGCCAAGGGCATTGGTGTCACGTTCGAACAGAGATCATTCGGGGGTGGGGGTGGGCAAGCCGCACTGGCTGTCACCGTGAGTGTATAAGGCCCGAACGGAAAGATGGGCAGGTAGTACGTGCCGGCCTGAATGTTGTTGAAGACCATCCGGCGGTTGCCGTTGCCGCAATCGTTGAGGTTAACCTCCGGGGTGTCGAAGATGCCAGCGAACGGGCAATCCTGTGTGAGCACGTTGTACTGCGACACGTAACCAGGGGCCGTGGAACACCAATCGAACGTTATGGAACTCAAGCACGAACTCACGTCCAGCCGCTCCCATACGCTTGCAGTACCGCCTGGTTCAACACCACCGTTAGTGGTGGCACCGGCCGAGGTACCGTTGATCACATAAACGCCCGAAGGGTTCACCACCGTGATGGGGGCGTTCGCGCAATCGTCGTTCGCTGGTGCAGTGTAGAAAGTCGCAGCGGCCGAGTTCGTACTGTACCCGTCGCTCGGCGTGCAGTCGCGACGTACAAAAACACGGTACTGGGTGCCAAGCACCAAGCCACCGGGGATCACATACGGGGAACTAACACCACTGACCACGGTGCTCGTGCCTTCAGGACCTTGTGCAGTGGTCGTTCCTGCGATCGTGAAAGTCGCAGCAGGACCGTATTCTACGATGTAGCTACCGGCGGCTCCAGTCCACGAAATGGACGCGGATGTTGGGCTGAGGCCTGTGCCGATAACAGCGCTGGGCGGTGGACAGTTCGGAACCGGTTCGAACGTGATATTGTCGATATAGACGTTGTTGCCGAACTCGGAAGATCCGCGGAATTGTATCCGGTTCGTGCCAGCGGGTACCGCATAGACCAAGGTGGCCCATTCAGCACTGCTGATCGGCGTGAATGCACCTCCGCTCGTAGAGGTCACGAGCACACCGCCGGGTCCGTTGAACATATCGGCCACTATGGTCCATGGTGCACCACCGGTGCTGGATACTTCCAGGAACACGTGATCGCTCGAACCGGGGTAAGTGACACCGGCCACATCGAAACGGGCCTGCATGCCAGCACCCAACGCCGTGAAGGTCGGGCTGGCCATCGACATCGTCAGGCCGAAGTTGGCGTTCCAGTAATTGAACATGGCGGAACCCGTACCCGGAGCGGCATAGCCGTTCGCAGCATTCCGGCCCAAATAGCTGTTGGCATCCACTTCAGACCAGCAGTTGGAAGGGAACACCGCAGAAGCGAAATCCGCAGGATAGGCTGCAGCCATGGGAACCGCGAGGGTGCTGCTGGCAACAGCAGGAGGCGACGCAGGGCAACCCACGAGGCACTGGTAAGAGGTTGGTACCGCTTGGTTCACCACCTCGGAGGAGAGACCACCGCCGAAGTTGACCATGCCGCCACCGGTGTCGCGCTGCCACTGGTAGGTGACGTCGCTCCCGACGGTAGGGTTCTGCAAACTCAGGGTGAAGTTCACACCGGAGCAGGCGCCGGTCACAGAGGCAAGCGTATTGCCCGGAGCGGGGACCCCGGAACAAGCGCCAGAAGGTCCGTCCGTGCGGATCTGGGTTTCATGGTCCGAATAGTCAGTGCCACAGGCGGCATCAAGCGTCCAATGCAGGTAAAGACTGCCAGCGTCGGCCGCGGTCACGCTGACCGGCGACGGCCCAAAACCCAGGATGGGACCAGAGGGGGCGCCTTGGTGCACAGTAACGTAACCACCAGCAGGCATGATCGCCGTGTACTGGTAACCGGCAGTGATCCCGTCGACCTGGCTTACCTCACCACAATAGCTGATAAACGAGATCGTGATAGTGGCCCCAATGCCTGGGGCGACGACCGCACTAGGGTAGATATACCCATAGCCGGTAACGTAGTTGTCGCATTGTGCTTGGACCGTGGGTGCCATAAGCAGCCAACAGGCAGCGACCGATGCGGCGGTCTTTAGTAATGAACGCAGGGTGAACAACATGATCTTGTTGGTTTTGTTCAGTTGAAGGTGTTGGGGGTATCGGGTGGATCGCCCGCCCTACGGTTGCTTGATCAATTTCTCACGGTGTTGGATCAGTCCAGCCCTCTTCTTGCTCAATTCTTCCGCTTGAGCGGGGTTGTTGCGGATGGACTCGTCCAGATGAAGGATGGCTTCATCCAGCGATGCCACTTCAGGGTTCACCGCCGTCTTCGCGCCCTTGGCAGCGACTGGTGTGGCGGTGGTCGTGAGGATAGGAGCAGTAGCGCTCATTTTCGCCTGGCCTGAAGGCACCCCAGCGGCCGACAATGATTGCACCTTCGGCTTCGGCGCAGGTTCCTGCTTGGCTTGTGCCAACAGCATGCTCGAAGGCAGCCAGCAGAGCATTAGGAGTAAGAGGACGGTTCTGTACTTCATGTGATCAGGCTTTGGTTTTGGTGATGAGGATTCCGGTAGAAAGGGTCTGTCTGCATTAGGGTAGGTAGATAACCCAAGCCACAACCGACCTTGCCTGTGCAATGGTCGGAAGGACGACTCGCCGCGATGGAATGAAAGTGCGGTAAGGCTTGGAAAGGGCTTCTACAAGTGGTTCTCCGTAGGAAGTGTTGAGGTAGGTTTTATAGGGCTGAACAGAATGTGTTTTCGGAACACGGTGCCGAATGTAGAGGGCCACTCCATGCAAAGCAAGGACGGTGGAGAAATATTTCCCCTCGTTCGTCGAATTGGCTTTCGGCTGTTGTATGCACAACGAATGCTGCGGCCGGTCGCATGCTCGCTACTCGTTGGTTGTGCGAGGTGTGGGGGCAGGCTTTCGATCCGGGTGCGCTTCGTGCAGGGATTTTTCTTTGGAACTAGATTAGATGCCCCACCAGCGCTCGATCGAATGCGAACGACCTTCCATCTCCTGTCCTTCTTATGCGGTGCAATGTCCACGGGGCTTAGTGCGCAGAACACCATCGGATTGGTGGACTTCGATCCGGAGAGCATGAACGATGGTTATTTCCTGTTCTATCCCGAAAGGCAACGCTCCGTGTTCCTGATGAACGCGTGTGGCCAGGTGGTGCATGAATGGCCGGACGCGCAGTACTACCCAAGTGCGGGTTTCCGTTTTCTGGAGAACGGGGACATCATGCGGACCGGACTCGATTCCGCCAGCGCGAATCAGACCTTCAATGCCGGCGGCACGGGCCAACTGGTGCAGCGCAAGAACTGGGACAACGAGCCCTTGTGGGAGTACACATGCAGTTCCGACACGGCCTGCATGCACCACGATATCGAGGTGCTACCGAACGGGAATGTATTGATCATTGTGTGGGAGTTGAAGACCATCGAGCAGGCCGTCGAAGCGGGAAAGGACACCGCGGGTTACACCTTCGACACGGTGTGGCCCGACAAGATCATCGAGGTGGAACCAACGGGAGGACATGGTGGCACCATCGTCTGGGAATGGCACGCGTGGGATCATCTGGTCCAGAGCTATGATGATGCAAAGCCGAACTTCGGTGTGGTGGCCGATCACCCGGAGTTGATCGATATCAATTACCCGGGGTCCAATGTTCCGGATATGTACCACATCAATTCAGTGGATTACAACCCAGCGCTGGATCAGATCATGCTGTGCACGCCGTTCTTGAATGAGTTATGGATCATCGACCACAGCACGACCACCGCGGAAGCGGCACAGCATACAGGTGGGAACTCAGGTCATGGTGGCGACCTGCTGTACCGTTGGGGGAACCCGATGACCTATGGACAAGGGGACCTAGCGGACCGTGAGTTGCACTTCAACCATTGCGCGACATGGCTTGGCCCGGATCTGCCTCCGAACGATCCTGATGTGGGAAAGATCATGGTCTTCAACAACCGCCTCACGGTGAACACCAGTTCAGTGGACATCCTCATTCCGCCCGTGGACGTCAATGGCGTCTATACTTACACCCCCGGCACGCCCTTCGAACCCGCCGACCCCGAGCAGCGCTTCCAGACGAGCGACCCCACAGAGTTCCATTCGATCATCATGGGTGGGGCACAGAAACTGCCCAACGGTAATATTTTCATCTGCTCCAGTCGGGGTGGTTGGTTATTCCAACTGGCTCCGGACACGTCCATCGCCTGGTCATACATCAATCCGTTCATGGGTGCCGGAGCAGCGGTTCAAGGAACCTCTCCTCTGGGATCAGGCTTGGTGTTCCATGCCTTCTGGGTAGGACCTGATCACCCCGGAATACAAGGTCATGACCTGGATCCTATCGGATACATCGAATTGGAACCCAACCTGACGTTCTGCAACCTGCCTACCGCGGTCGA
>JBDTNF010000266.1:0-22401 GCA_039933875.1 Flavobacteriales bacterium
TGAGCAACGTGAGCCAGGCCGATGGCGATACCGACGGTCTCGGTGACGCCTGCGATGCCTGCCCCGCCGATCCGCTCAACGATGTGGATGCCGACACGGTCTGCGGCGACGTGGACAACTGCCCCACAGTGAGCAACGTGAGCCAGGCCGATGGCGATACCGACGGTCTCGGTGACGCCTGCGACGCCTGCCCGCTTGATGCAGCCAACGATGTGGATACCGACGGTATATGCGGCAACGTGGACAACTGCCCCACTGTGAGCAATGCTGGTCAAGCCGACTTCGATACGGATGGCCAGGGTGATGCCTGCGATACCGATGACGACAACGATGGCTTGAGCGATACAGCAGAAGCCACCGCAGGTACCAACCCGCTGAGCCCCGACACCGATGGCGATAGCTTCCTCGATGGCGCGGACAGCTGCCCGCTCGTCACCGGACAGGTCGGAAGTGTATGCGATGCGAACGGTCCCGCACCCGGATTCATCCTCGGTACGCTCAACGGGAGCTGCGTATGCGCTGCCACGCCATGCACCCAGAACCTGGTGATCGAGTTCCAGAACGACGCGAATCCGTTCGAGGTGACTTGGGAGATCCGCGAGCAAGGCACCAATACGCTGGTGATGTCGGGTATCGACCCGATCCCCCCTGGCCAGACCGGCACCATGAACGCTTGCGTACCCAACGGTAGCTACTACCTCAAGGTGCTCGACAGCGGCAATAGCGGCATGGGGGGGTACATCTTGCGCACCGGAACAACGTTGCCTGGTTCGTACGCCGCCAATACCCGTCTGATCGACAACAAGAACAACTTCACCACGGGTGGCACCAGCCAGATCGCCGGTGGCCAGGGCTTTACCATCCCCGCCGGTCCGAACCTGACCCAGGGCATCTACACCAGTTGCGACAAGCTCGATTGGACACAGACCGGTGAGTACTTCGTGTGCAGCCCGGTAACCAACGTGAGCAACGTGTGGAACGCGGGCAGCACCCCTGCCGAAGCCACCAGCGGTTACGAGTTCTGGATCTACAACCCGAACGGCGGCTACAGCTATCGCACCTTCCGCAGCCATGCGGTGAGCGACGGTTTTGCTCCGGACGACGCCTCGCGCGCCTGCCACATGAAGATCAACAACTGGCTCCTGGCCAACTACATCCCCAGCAACCAGCTGATGAACGTGCGTGTGCGCTCGCGCATCAATGGCACCAACTACAACTGGGGTCCGGCCTGCCGCTTCAAGATCGATCCGGTGGCCGCAGCCTGCCCACTCACCAAGTTGATGGACATCCCGGGTAACCCGACCCTGAGCTGCGGTAGCACCCGCAAGTGGGGCAACGGTAACTACGTGCATGCCCGCCCGGTGACCGGCGCCACCCAGTACCAGTTCCGCTTCCGCATCGATGCCGAGGGCTTCCTCAGCGTGCGTACCGTGAGCACCTACTTCCTGCAACTCAACTGGCCCACCTTCCCACTACAGGATGGCAAGACCTACGATGTTGAAGTGCGCGCTTACAAGAGCGGTGCATGGTGCGTGAACAACAGCAACCCGAGCGGTGGTACACCCTTCGTGGCCTGGGGCGATGTATGCCTGCTGACCATTGACAACACCCCCGCCAACGGTGGTAACGAGAACATCAGCACGAGCGGCAGCAGCCTGCGCATGTACCCGAACCCGAACCGTGGCGACCAGCTCTACCTGAGCCTGGATGCCGTGGAGGATGGTGTACAGACCGTGAGCGTTGACATCTTCGACCTGACCGGCAAGCGCGTGAGCGCCCGCACCATCGCGGTGCAGGACGGCTTCGTCAACACCGTGTTCGATCTGGACGGTGACATGGCCAACGGCATGTACATGGTGAACATCACCGCCGGTAGCCAACGCTACACCGAGCGACTGGTGATCAGCAAGTAAGACGAGGGCTCCGCCCCCAGGACAAAAGCAAAAAGCCCCCACGCCTCGCGGCGTGGGGGCTTTGCTTTAGGGTCGCGCCAGATGTGGCAACCTTGCGGACTTCAGCGCCCCTGCCGTTTTGGCCGCAACGGTTCATTGGTGCAGCCTTTGCAGCACCGCACAGCCAAACGACCTACAATGACAGGTGCATGGATGATCGGTATCGTGGTGATGCTGATAAGCATGTTGGTGAGCCAGCAATTGAAGAGCCGGTTCGCGAAGTACTCACACATCCCCTTGAGCAATGGCATGAGCGGCCGCGAGATCGCCGAGCGCATGCTGGCGGACCACGGCATACAAGGTGTACGCGTGGTCAACGTGCAGGGCCAGCTTACCGACCACTACAACCCCGCCACACGTACGGTGAACCTCAGTGAGTCGGTGTACAACGGCCGGAACGCCGCCGCTGCCGCCGTAGCCGCGCACGAATGTGGCCATGCGGTGCAGCACGCCACCGCCTATCGCTGGCTGGACCTGCGCAGCAAATTGGTGCCGGTGGTGAGCGTTACAAGCAACGTGGTGCAATGGGTATTGCTCGGTGGCATCCTGCTCATCAACACCTTCCCGCAGTTGCTGCTGATAGGCATCATCATGTTCACCTCCATCACGTTGTTCAGCCTGATCACGTTGCCCGTGGAATACGATGCGAGCAACAGGGCCCTGGCCTGGATCAAGCGCACCGGCGTGGTCACCACAAGCGAATACGCCATGAGCGCCGATGCCTTGAAATGGGCCGCGCGCACCTATCTGGTGGCCGCGATCGGTTCGTTGGCTACGCTGCTCTATTACGTCAGCATCTTCACGGGCGGGCGCAACAGGAACTAGGTCCGAAGGAACGAACGTTGGCTGTCCCCTCCCGGCAAAGTCAGCGATCACAACCGAGGATGGGTGGTGCATGCATCCACAAACTACTGATGCCCCACTCCTTCACATTGAGCAGCGAGGGCCGAACCGCACGCCGGTCACTCGTATCATTGCTGGCCTTCCCGGCCATGACCCGGGATCATCCGTACCGATCACCGTCCTACCATGAGCCGCATCACGTTCCGCACAAGCCTAACCCCTTCGTTCCGTCTTCTCGCAGCATCGCTGACCATGGCCGGTGTGCATGGATTGGCCACAGCGCAACCGAAGCCCTTCACCTATAGCGACATGCTGATGCTCGATCGCATCAGCGGTTTGAACGTGGACCCGGGCGGCCACTACGCCCTGTTCAATGTGCGGGCCACGGACATGGAAAAGAACAAGGGCGTATCGTCGCTTTGGTTGAAGAACCTGGACGCACCGACGGAACCGGAGGTGCGGTTGCCCATCTCCGACGGGGGTGCCAGCGGGGCGCAGTTCGGTCCCGATGGAAAGACCATCTACTTCCTCTCGGCCCGGGGCGATGACCACAGCACCCAGGTGTGGAAGACCGATCATGACGGCCGGGTGGCGGAGCAGGTAACGCGCCTGCCGCTGGAGGTGGGCACCTACCGCATCACACCTGATGGGAAAGGCGTGGTGGTCGCGCTGGCGGTGTTCCCCGAATTCAAGGGCAACGAGATCGATCGCACGGCGAAGAAACTGGCTGAACGTGCCGCTGACAAGTCGACCGGCATGGTGTACACCAAATTGTTCGTGCGCCATTGGGACACGTGGAAGGATGGCACGCGCAACCACCTCTTCTACATCGCGCTGAACGGTACGGACGCTCCCATGCTACCGGTGGCGCTCACCGATGGCTTCGATGGCGATGTGCCCTCGATGCCCTTCGGCGATGAAGGCGACTTCTGCATTTCGCCGGACTCGAAGACCGTTTACTTCAGTGGACGCGTAGCCGGCACCACCGAACCGTGGAGCACCAACTTCGACATTTTCAGCGTACCGGTAAGCGGTGGAGTACCCACCGACCTCACTGCCGCCAACAAGGCCTGGGATGCGAGCCCGCGCGTTTCGCCCGATGGAAAGACACTCGCCTACAAAGCGATGAAGCGCCCCGGATTTGAGGCCGATCGGTTCGAACTGGAATTGCGCGATATGGCCACGGGCAATGTGACGGCGCCGGCCGCCGCATGGGACCGCAGCGTGGACGATATGCAATGGAGCAGCGATGGCGCCAACATTTACGTCACCGCAGCTGATCTCGGTTGCCAACGCCTGTTCAGGATCGATGCGCGCAAGGGCACCGTGACGACGCTATCCAGAAGCGGGCACATCGATGCGTTCAGTGAGACACCGACCGGTTTCGTGTTCCTCAAGAGCGCGCTGAACAGCCCGGCCCAGCTATACGCTGCTGCGCAGAAGAAGACCATGATCGATGCCGATGCCACCAACCTGACGACAGTGAACGCCGCGCTGCACGACATGGCGTTCGGCGAATTCAAGCAATTCAGCTTCAAGGGATGGAACGATGAAACCGTCTACGGCTACGTGCTGAAGCCATCCGGTTATGTGGAAGGGCGCAAGTATCCCGTGGCCTTCCTGATCCACGGTGGGCCGCAGGGCAGCTTCGGCGATGGCTGGAGCTATCGCTGGAACCCCGAGGCGTATGCCGGTGCGGGCTACGCGGTGGTGATGATCGACTTCCACGGAAGCACCGGCTATGGCCAGGCGTTCTGCGATGCGATCTCGCAGCATTGGGGCGATCGTCCGCTGGAGGATCTACAGAAGGGCTGGGCGCACGCATTGAAGACCTTCCCGTTCCTCGATGGCGATCGCGCTGCGGCGTTGGGTGCCTCCTACGGCGGCTTCATGGTGAATTGGATCGCAGGCAACTGGAAGGCGCCGTGGAAATGCCTGGTCTCCCACGACGGCGTGTTCGATGCGCGCAGCATGGGCTATACCACCGAGGAACTGTGGTTCGAGGAATGGGAACAGGGCGCCTCGCCCTACACCGATCCGGCGAAGTACGACACATTCAATCCTGCGCTGCACGCCAAGGACTGGAGCGTACCGATGCTCATCGTGCACTCCGATCTCGACTACCGCATACCGGTGGAACAAGGCATCGGTGCGTTCACCGCGCTACAAACGAAGGGAGTCCCTTCCGAATTCCTGAGGTTCCCCAACGAGAACCACTGGGTGCTGAAGCCGCAGAACTCCATGCGCTGGCATAAGACGGTGTTCGACTGGCTCGACACATACATCGGGGACAAGGCGAAGTAGCAGCATGGCACACCGCAGCACACCGATCCGCGGCATTCTACTGCTGTTGGCGTGCCTGTCGGCGAACGCGTGCTTGTTCGCGCAAGCGGATCCCGACACCTCGGAGTACCGCTTCTACCGGGACCACATCGCGGATCAAACATTCTACATCTCCCTGCGCGCCGATGATGCGGATGCCTACCTGAAACGTTCGTTCTACCGGGAGGCGATCGGCGATCACATCGGCGCCATCGAGGACCTGGGCAAGGTGATCGAGATCCATCCCACGGACCATCAAGCCTACAACAGCCGGGCCTTTTCGCGTGATGCGATGGACGACTTCGCCGGTGCGATCGTCGACTACACGAAGTCCATCGAACTGGACCCGACATTCAAGGACGCCTACCACGGACGAGCCATGGATCTCTACAGGCTCGGCCGGTTCAACGAAGCCCTGGCCGACCTGGAGGCCTTCACCACACTGGACACGCTGGATGCCGAGTCCTTCCTCTGGAAAGGGTACTGCCAGGCAAAACTCGGGGATCATGACGCGGCGATCGCGACCTATGATCATGTGCTGCGCATGGAACCGAGGAACGCCAAGGCATACAACAACAGGGGCATGTCCAAGTTCTTCCTCCAGCGTTACGATGAGGCGTTGTCGGATATGAGCATCGCCATCGGGATAGATCCGGTCTACGCGCAGGCGTTCAATAAACGCGGGCAGGTGAAATACGCCATGCATGATCCGGCAGGTGCCATGCTCGACTACGGCCTATCCATCGACATGGATCCAACGAACGCATCGGCCTTTTGCAACCGGGGCGTGGCACGGGTGGAATTGAAGGACTACCAGGGAGCGATCGATGACCTCAACCGATCGATCGCGCTCGACAGCACACAACCGGAGGCCTATTTCAACCGGGGCGTTGCCTATGAAGCAATGGGCGACGCTGAAAAAGCGGAGAAGGACTTCAAGCTGGCGGAGGTCCTAAGCGGAACGAAGTAACTCCACGGCCGATGCCGGATCCAGGCCTGTCTTTGGCTGGTCCTGTTCGCAGCAAGCACCGAACGCGCTGTTCCCGTCGTAACTTTTGGTCGCTCCGACGGATGGTTGAGGTGGGTAACCCCTAACACGCGTGCACATGGAAAATTCCATGACCGTTACCGAGACCCGAAAGCAGAACACCGCTGTATGGATCGCTCAGGGCATCCTCTGCCTGGCGTTCGGCATCGCTGGTGTGATGAAACTCACGCTATCGATGGAGGCGCTGACGGCGATCTTGATGTGGCCCGGTGCCATGCCCGAAGAGGTGGTGCGCCTCATCGGTGTGGCGGAACTCGCTGGTGCCCTGGGTCTGGTGCTACCCATGCTCACGGGCATACGTCCCATCCTCACCTCCTATGCGGCCTTCGGGCTCATGGTGCTCATGATCGGCGCGGTGGGCTACCACCTGATGCTCTTCCAGGGCGGCATGCTGATCCCGAGCATCATCCTCGGCGTGCTAGCGGCTTACGTAGGTGTGCGGCGGATGCCGTAGACCGAAGTTTCCTTCCTGCGCTCACGCGAACGTCGTTCCGTGATAGGCCCATGGGGCCTTTCTTCTCTTACCAGTTCGCGCAGCGCGCACATCTGCTTGCGTGCTTTCTTTGGGTGACGAATGAAGCTCTATTGGAGACCGGACGACTTCACGCCCAACCGCCCACCGCGCAAGGTGAGCTGGCTGGAGCTGTTCCACGACCTGGTCTACGTGGTGGCGATCTCGCAACTCGCGCACGGCTTGTTGCATACCCACGGCCTTTCGGACTTCCTGCTCTTCACGCTGCTCTTCGCCTTGGTTTCGTGGTCGTGGATGAACGGCACGTACTACTTCGACCTGCACGGCAACCAGGGACTGTGGACACGCGGCTCGACGTGGGTCCAGATGGTCTGCGCCGCCTGTGTGGCGATCACCGTGGGGCATGTGTTCGAAGGGCATCACCGCGCGTTCGCGATCGCCTTCAGCGCCATGCAACTCCTGATCACGCTGCTGTGGTGGAGCACCGGCATGTTCGACCCCAAACACCGGCCGCTCTCTGTGCCGCATACCGCCACCTATGCGGTGGCACTCGGTTGCCTGGTGGTTTCCATCTTCGCCACCGCCGATATCGCCATCCGTTTGTGGACCGTGGCGATCCTGCTCAACTTCGGTGTGGAGCTGATCATCTTCCGGCGCTTCGAGAAACTGATGGACGAGTTGAAGGCCGATTTCAAACCATCGGCCTCGATCGTGGAGCGGTTCGGGCTCTTCACCATCATCGTGCTCGGGGAAGGCATCCTGGGCATTCTCGCGGGCATGGAGGATCCCGAGCGCTGGCATTTGCCGCAGTGGACCGCGTTCATTCTCTCGATGGGCATCGCCTTCCTGCTCTGGTGGCTCTACTTCGAAGTACTCGGCGATCGCGAAGCGAAGCCGGGGTTCGGCAGCTATGTGTTGCTGAACCTGTTGCACCTCCCCTTGTTCGCCTCCTTCGCCATGTTGGGCCCCGGCCTGCGGCTGATCCTGGCCGAGGGCGCCGTGCACGATGACAAGGCACGCTGGATGGTGACGATCGCGATCGCCGTGGTGATGACCATGATCGTGGCGCTCTCGACGATCATGAGCGGCGAACACCTCGATGACAAGGCGCGCGTGCGCGAAGGCTTGCGCATGTGCGGCGCCGCCGTCGTGGTGCTGCTGGTCCCCTTCATACTGCCCGGGGCGAACACGATGGCCTTCCTGGCGCTGCTGATGGCGGTGCTCACTGCACTGGTGGTGCAGGGCACCTTGAGCGGCGCGTACCCGAAGTTGCTGGTCAACGACCGGAAGTAGATCCGCCGCTCATTGAAAGGGGTAGTTCGAGGAACCGAGCGAAGCGCTGCATGGCTTGATGCACCGAACGCGCCGCAGTACCCTTCAGCGGTGCGAAGGGCGAGGTGAGAACCGATACCGACTTCTTCGCGAGTGTGCGATCCCAGGTACCGACCATGCGGCCATTGAGCAGCAGCAGATGCCTGAATACAGGGTTGTTCCTACCAGCCAGCGCCTGGCTCGGATCGTAGAACGCGCTACGGTCCTTGTAGCCGATGCCGTACTCGTCGTAGTTCGGCAACAGGTGCACCGTGCTCGCCGGGAGCTTCATCGGCCCGGTATCGTGTGGGTACCAGTTCTCCCGCTCGTTGATCATTGTGCGCGCGAACTCCTCTCCCACCAGCGCAATGCCCTTCTTCGCATCGGCCATGGTAAGCCCGCTCCAGAGTGTGAGGTCGTGGAGCGTGGCCGGCCCGCGGCTGGTGAAGTAGCGGCGTGTGAGTTCGGCGATCGCTTCCTCCCGGCCCATGCGCTTCGCTCGGGGAGCCCGCTCGTCCAAAAGCGCGTAGGTGAACTGTTTCCCAACGCGTGGGCCGCTGCACACCACACCTTCCAGTTCAGCGTACATTATGAAATGCGACGAACGGTTGTCGGTTGTGTCGATCCGCGCACTGTTCAGCAGGGCCATGAGTTTATCGCGCTCGAGATGCTTCCCGCCCACGAGCGCTTTCGCGATGATGTCCGTTGCGCGGCGCAGCAACCTCACGTCGAGCCCACGCTTGCGTGCCATGAAAGCGTTGGCCTGGTGTACGCGAGGCGCGGTGAGTTCAAGGATCCAGCGGATATCCTCCGCCAACACGAAGTGCCAGGTGGGGCGGCACAGGTGCGTGCGCAGGATCGCGCCGTCGTTGAACAATGCTTCCACATCGGCATCACTTGCGGCACAGCGTTGCCCCACGGCCCACTTCGCACCGGCATAGTCCTGCGCCTGCATCGCGGCGAAGTGCCGCACAACATCCCCGGGCGCACCCAACGGCGCACCGATGAGGTGTTGGTTCGCGAGGCGATGGGCGATGATCTCGGGTGCGGTCATGCGGCTGCAACGAGCTCACAAGATCGCATGCTGTCGCCATTAGGCCCTCGCCCGCCGATCACGCTGCGCCATGTACCTCGTCCATGGTCGTCGAAGCCGGCTGGTAGTGCGCCCGGCTATGGATGATGGTGTTGGCCAGGAGGCGGACACCCAGCAGCGAGAGGATGACAATGCCGATGGTGCGCACCGCTGGCCGATCATCGGGCTTGTAGTCATCCACAGCAGGCGATATCACACCGTGCTCTTTGAAATGCTTGTCCGCTAACATGGCTCAGGGGTTAATGGATGTCCATGCACCTCCACCGTTCCACACCAAAAGATACCGAGCGCCAAAGGCCTTCTGTGGCCATGGTTGGCGGTTCACGCGCTTGGCTATGCCCGGATTTCCATGCACCGGGCCACAGGTTGGTGGACCCAAGATTACCTTGCCCGCGATGCGCGTGCTCGTCATCCTATTCTTGCTGCTCGCCCAGGGCCTCCTTGCGCAGGAGCCGCTGTGCCTGGTGAAACGGTACGGCGTGGAGGATGGCTTGTTGAACCGCCGTGTCACCGGCATCGCGCAGGATCGGGAAGGCTTCCTGTGGATCGGTACACCGGGAGGGCTGCATCGCTTCGATGGCTATGCCTTCAAGACTTACACCACCACCGACGGTTTGAGCAGCAACATCGTCGATGCCATCTGGACCGACGCCGACGGGCTTCTCTGGTTGGTGCGGGGCGGTACGCGCTCGGACCTCGAGGCGGTCTCCATCGACATCATGGACCCTCACACCGGGCAGGTCCAAACCTTCGAGGACCACTTCGGTCCCAAGGCGCCATTGCGCGCAAGCGATCTACTCCCCGCCTGCGACGTGGAGCAGGACAGTACGCTGGTGCTTTCCGCTCCGGGCAGACTGGTGCGCTACCATCCCCGCACCGGCTTCACCATCATACCGACAGTGGATGAATTGGAGTTCCTGCCGGCTGTGACCATGTTGAGCGGCGCAACGTGGGGTTCGGGAAGCGCACCTGCGACCGGGCGCAACACCGTGATGCGCGTTGAGGGTGCCAATGTCCACACCGATACGCTGATGGCCGGAACGAACATCTTCTGGTCCGTTGTCGGCAACGCATCGATGAGCGGCGGAACATTCGAGAAGAACGGACGCTACCTCTCTCTGGTTAGGACCGATGGGCTGGCGGAAGAATGGTGGCTCTCCCCGAAGGGCGAGCCAAAGCTCATTCGCAGCGGCCCCAAACCGGGCGATCGGCCCAGCCTGATCCGTATGCCATTGGGCAACGACCTCTGGTTGGTGGACGCAACGGTGCGACGCATGAAGCCTGGTGATGATCCGCTGGCGGCACCTGTGTTGTTCGACCTCTCCGACAAGACCCCCGAGATCGAGTTCCGCATGTTCACCACATTCCGCGATCAGACCGGCCACATCTGGATCGGCGGCGATTTCGGACTGTACCGGTTGGAGGTACGCCCCAACCCGTTCCAACGCCTGCTCTGGTCGCCGGACATCCCGCGCGGGCATGGCATCCGCATACGCGGCATGGCCGTACTGGACAGCACGCTTTTCGTGAACTCCGAGTTGGAAGGCCATTGGCGACTCAACACGCGGACAGGGGCTGTGGTCGAAGAGGACACCAGCGCCGTGTTCCGCTTCGCTTTGGTGCCCGACGGCCATGGCGGTTTGTGGAGTGCCGAAGGTGATTCGCTCATCCACCGGACAACGACCGGGACCAGGGCCGGACGTGGCATGGACATCAAGGAGAACTTCGTATGGAGCGTGTTGCCCATGACGGACGATGCGTTGCTGCTCGGCTCGGCCACGGGCATTGGCTGGGCGGACCGGATCACCCCGCGCTTCACGGCGATGAACAGCGGTGAGGGTGCGGCCCTTAAAGGGGTCACGGTTGTGGACCTCACCCGCGATCGAGGGGGCGAGATATGGGCGAGCACGAGTGTTGGACTTTTCAATTGCGATGGAACGGGGCGCATCACTGCGCGTTGGTGGAGCGGCGCGAACGCCGTGGGGGACAGTGCGCATTTCCTGCCGGCATCGGACTTCCGGCATTTCCGTCAGGACCGTGATGGCATCATCTGGCTCGCCACTGCCGATGCCGGGCTGCTGCGTTGGGACCGCGCCACGGGTGAGGTGCGCGCAGTGAGCCGTCGCGAAGGGCTCGCGAGCAACAGCGTCTATGCCTCCTATGCCGACGATCTCGGCCAGCTTTGGCTCCCCACGGACAATGGCATCGCGCGGTACGATCCGGTCTCCGGCCTGGTGAACAACTACTCCACCACCGATGGTATCACGCACAATGAGTTCAACCGGCTGGCCCATGCCCAAGGCCCCGATGGACGGCTCTATTTCGGCGGCCTCAATGGCATCACCGCGTTCGATCCGCAGGCATTGCGCAACATGCACCCGGGCAGTGGCGCACCATTGGTGCTCACCGAGGTGCGACAATTCATCGCTGCCACCGACAGGGAGGAGGACCTGACCACCGCGGTGCATGGTGGTGTCGGCATCACCATGGAACCGGACGATCGGTACTTCTCTTTGAACATGGCCTTGCTCAGCTTCGAAGACGCGACACGCATCAACTACGCGTGGCGCATCGATGATGTGGACAAGGACTGGAACTACCAGCACGAGCCCAGCCTGCGCATCGCCGCGCTGCCTTACGGCGAACACCTGCTGCGCATCAAGGCCCAGGGGGGCAATGGGGTTTGGAGTGACGAACTGAACGTTCCCGTTCACTTCGAACGCCCTCTTTACCTGCGGTGGTGGTTCATCGCGTTGTGCGCGAGCGTGCTTATCGCCATGGCTTACTGGATCATGCGTTCACAGATCGCACGGGCATGGGCATATGCGCGGGGGCAGCGTGAGGAGTGATCGGCCACCCAGCTGGATCCGCTGATCCGCCTAGCCCTTCGCGATCGTTCGGATCCCCTCCACCAGCCGATCCAACTCCTGCGTGGTGGTGTAGACGTTCGGTGTGACACGCACAACGTCCAAGGGCGCCTCGATGCCCGGGATGCCGTCGCGCTGGATGCCCACCGTGATCACCTTCCACTTGCTGAACAACTGCTCATACACATCCACAGCTTTGTGGCCCTCGATGCTGAACACGCCGATGGCGCAACTGTACGCGGGGTTCTGCGAGGTCTTGAAATGAACACCGGGAACGTCCTTCACGCGGTCCATCCAGTAGTTCTTCAACGAATGGATGCGTTGTTGTTTGCGTTGCGAGCCGATCAGGTTGTGCAGGTCCAACGAGTAGCCCGTGGCCATCTCGACGGGGAAGCTGCGTGTGCCGAGCGTCTCGAACTTCCGGATGTCATCTCCCTGTGGCTCGTCGTTGCTGAGGAGCGGCCACACGCCGGCGATCTTCTCCTTCTTCACCCACATGAGCCCATTGCCGAATGGTGCGCAGAGGAACTTGTGCAGGCTCGTGCCCCAATAGTCGCAACCGAGATCCGGGATCTTGTAGTCGAGCAGTCCGAAAGAGTGGGCCGCATCGCACAGCACGTCGATCCCCCGCTTGTGCGCCTCGTCGGCGATCTTGCGCACGGGAAGTATTTGCCCATTCCAGTTCACGATGTGGGTGATATGCACCAACCTGGTCTTCGCGGTGAACTTGCTGGTGAAGGCTTCCACCATCGCCGCATCATCCTCGCTCGGCAGCTGCGGATCGGCGTATACGAGCTTCACACCGTCGCGCATGGCCCGTTGCTTCCACGCGTTGGCCATGTTGGGATAATCGTAGGTGCTCATCACCACTTCATCCCCGGCCTTCAGCGGCAGCCCAAAGATGATCGTGTTCAGCGCTTCCGTGGCGTTGCGGCAGATCGCCAGCTCATCGTGTGCCACACCCGCCAGCGCGGCGAGGTTCATGCGCAGCGGCTCGCGGTCCTGGTCGAGGATACGCCACATGTAGTAGCTGGGCGCCTCGTTGCACATGCGATTGTAGTGGTCCAACGCGTCCATGGCGGCGCGCGGCGACGGGCTCACGCCCCCATTGTTCAGGTTGATCAACGTCGGGCTGCACGCATACGCCGCGCGGACCTGTCGCCAGAAGTCCTCTTCATCACCACTATCATCGATGGCCGGGCGCTGAGGTGCGATCCCCGGAAAGGCGGCACTCGCGCTTTGATGCAAGGCAAGTCCACCCAGCAGCGCAGCGCTTTGTTGGATGAAGGATCGGCGATCGGTCATACCCTCAAGTATAGGAGTATGGTGAAGATATGGGTGTACGGGAACCGTTGTGCGGTCCAACTGTTGCATCTTGCGGCCCCATGATGCCGCTTGCCCCGAACACCGATCCGGTGTACACCAGACCCGCGCGCTACTCCGCGCTGGACCGCTTCTTCCTCCGCTTGATCCGCGACGAGCGCGACCTGCCCTTCGTGTACCTCCTCCTCCTCGTCACGTTCACACTGGTGCCGATGGCGGTGCTGCTCTACATGCCTTTTGTGCCCACCTGGCTCTGGTGGACGATCGCGGCGGTATACCTCTTCATCAATAACATCACGTTCAAGGGGCCGTTCGGCCTGATGCTGCACTGCACCACGCACCGCGCGTTCTTCAAAAAGGAATACGGCTGGCTGAACCAGTACATGCCCTGGGTGCTCGCTCCGTTCTTCGGCCAATCGCCTGAGACCTACCGCGCGCACCACGTCGGCATGCACCACACCGAGAACAACCTGGAGCCCGACGAGAGCAGCACCATGCCCTACCAGCGCGATTCAGGCAGCGATTTCATCCGCTACTACCTGCGTTTCCTGTTCACCGGCATCTGGACGCTGACGGCCTACCTGCTCGGGCGCAAGCGCAACAAGCTCGCCATGCAGGTGATCCGCGGTGAAGGGCTCTTCCTGCTGTTCTGCGCAGCGATGTGCCTGGTGAACTGGCCCGCCACGCTGGTGGCGTTCATCCTGCCGTTCCTGGCCTTCCGCCTGGTGGCCATGGTGGGCAACTGGGTGCAGCACACGTTCGTTTGCCCCGATGACCCCGGCAATCCCTTCAAGAACAGCATCACGTGCATCAACGTGAAATTCAACCACAAGTGCTGGAACGATGGCTACCACATCAGCCACCACATCGACCCGACGATGCACTGGACCGAGCACCCGATCTACTTCCGCGAGCACCTCGCTGACTTCGCGCGCGAACGTGCCGTGGTCTTCGCCGGCCTCAACTACATGAACGTCTTCTTCCTGCTGCTGCGCGACCGGTACGATCTGCTCGCCCAGCACTTCGTGGACGTGGGCGGGCACTACGCGAACGACGCCGAGGTGATCGCCTTCCTGAAGAGCAGGCTGAAGCCGATCCCCTTCGCCAGGGTGAACGCTGCGCTCGCTGCGGGCTGAACATATCCGTATAAGACGAAGCGCCCACCACTGGCGGACGCTTCGCGTTGATCGAAGAAGAACGGACCGACCTAGTCCGCAGTAGCCGTTACCGCAGCAGCGGCTGTATCCGGCTCAGCGCCCATCGCGGGCATTAGGCCCAACTGGGTCATCATGGTCATGTTGTCGAAGAGGCCCCAATGCTCAACGGCCTTCCCGTTCTCGAACCGGATGAAGTCCATGCCGGTCACGTTCCAGCCTTTGTTGGTTGCGGGCATGCCCGGCGCACTGCCGGTGTTGGTGCCGGCCACCATGGCCACAGCACCCACCCAGTCGCCATCGGCGATGATCACCTTGCCCTCGCCCTTCATGTCAGGGTTCATCCCCCGGTACATGTCCATGGCCTCGAGCCAGGCTTGCTTGCCAGTGCTCTTGATCATGGGATCGGGGTTGTGGGTCATGAAGTTGTCGGCCAGCAGGCTGTCGGCCATCGCCTTGTCACCGGTGGACCAGCAATTCATCAGGGCCTCGTAGGCCTTCTTGTTGGCGGCCATCTTGTCCATGTTGGCCTGCATCTCGGGGCTCGGGCCGCTGCTGCACGCGGCGAGCAAAGCCAGGGCCGCGATCGGGAAAAATTTGTTCATGCGCATGTGGAGGGAGGGGTTTGGGTTTAGGGCGTACCAAACTAATCAACGGACCCAATTCTCAAACTTCGGGCGCCACGATCGTGTAACGGTTCGTCCAACATCCGGCCCAAGCCACTACATTGGTGAGGTCTGGCAACACCTTGATCCCTGAACGATGAGCCGAACCCTTACCCTACTGGCACTTCTGCCCCTCACCACCTCGCTCCTCGCCCTCAGCGGCGGGCCCGATGCGTACGGCTATACCTGGAAGGACAGTAACGAACCGGACGGACCGGTGTTCAACTGGATCGACATCACCACCACGGGCACCCTGGTACAGGGGCTCGCCGACGACAACAGCGTAGGACCCTTCGTGATGGAGACCGACCATCCGTTCTACTGGTACGGTCGCAAGTTCCTCTGGATCGGCAGCAACGGCTACCTGTGCTTCAACGACGGCAACCTCGCCTCGCCCTTCCCCTTTATCCCAACGGCGGGTGGGGTGAACGACTACATCGCGGGCATGACCGCCGACCTGAATTTCCTGGGTGTCGACAATCCCGGGCGCTGCTACTTCTACGACGATGCTGACCAGACCATCGTGGCCTACGTGGGTGTGCCTTTCTGGGCACCTCCTCCCGGCTCCACCTACACCGGCTCGAACACCTTCGAGATCATCCTGAGCAAGACGGACAGCAGCATCACGGTCCAATACCTGGAAAGCCTTGGCATCACCCAGAACGGCGACCTGAAGGTGGGGATCGAAAGTGTCGCTGGTAGCATCGGCCTGCAGCATTCGGCGAACGTTTATCAACCGGCCAACTACGCCGTGCGCTTCTACATGCCGATCGCCAGCACATTGGAGGTGAAGGACGCCGCGATCAAATGGAACACCGATGTCACCAGCGGAGGCTTCTTCCGCCCGCGCAACGGGGCGCCGATCGCGATGATCACCAACGTGCTGAACACCGGGAACGTGGATGTGGATGCCTTCAACGTGCAGGGCCAGGTGCTGAACGCGGCGGGCGTGGTGCAGGTCAGCGAACAACTGCCACTGGGCACGCTGCTCCCCGGATTGGATACGACGGTGAACTTCAACCCCTTCTTCGATCCGGTCAATCCCGGCACATTCAGTTTCCGGACCACGATCAGCGGTCTTGTGGGCGAACTCGTTCCGGATAACAACCAGTTGACCCAGGAGATCGTGGTCATCGACACCACCACGCTTACGCAGGACCTGCACTACCACGGTATCGTGGACGATGCGATCGGATTGAGTTGGAACGGTGGCAACGGCGGTGTGGCGGTGTACATCAGGCCACCCTACTACCCTGCTTACGCCACGCACACAACCGTGCGCATCCTTGCGAACACAGGCCTGGCGGGTTATACGATGAAGGTGTACGACGATGACGGTCCCGGTGGGTTGCAGGGTACATTACTCGACTCCCTGCAGATACCTCCGGACCTGGCCACGCTCGGCGACCAGGTGATCCCTTTGAGCGCACCGCTGGAGATCCACACAGGGGGGGTGTATGTCGAGTGGTACATGCTTGGCGCGAACATCAGCATCGCACAGGACATCAACCCACCCTTCTCGTTGCGCACCTATGAAGTGGTCGATGGCGTGTGGGCGGAATACCGCGATCGTGAGCACATCGACTTCTTCCTGGGATTGCGGCTGGAGCAGGCACCTGTGTTCGACGTGGGTTGCACCGGCTTCTTCGCTCCCATCGACGGACAGGAGATCGGCTCGGCCACGACCGTGCGTGCGTGGGTGGCGAACTTCGGCAACCAGCCCGCGACCAACTTCCCGGTGAACTACCGCTACGGCAATGGTCCGGTGGTGACCCAGAGTTACTCCGGCACCGCGATCGATCCGGGGGAGCAGATCCTCTTCACCTTCACACAGCCGCTGCTGCCTGTCGCCGACGCTACGGACAACCTGTGCGTCTGGTCCAGTTGGAACATCGATGACGATGTGCTGAACGACACGACCTGCATCAACCTGGTGACCTGGGTGGGCCTCGAGGAATCCACCCGGCTGCACGCCACACTGGCCCCCAATCCGGCCAACGATCACCTTCGGATCGAAGGACTGCCTGCGGGCGACTACGACCTGCGGCTCTTCGACGCGACAGGCAGGCAGGTGATGGCTGAACAACGCACCGCGGGCAGCGCACCGCTGCGGGTGGACGTGACCACGTTGCGTGCTGGCACCTACCAGTTGCGGCTCCACAGCGACACGGGCACCTTCCAAACCCCGTTCGTGGTGCAGCGCTGAGCGTCCTCATCCCGTCGGTTAACTTTGCGCGCCCCTTTCCCTTTGTGGGAAGGGGCGCGTTGTTGAACCCACCATGAACCGGAACACCACCCTGCTGCTCATCGTCTGGAACGTCGTGCTCACCGCCCTCGTGGGTTGGGGCATGCTGCGCTCGCCGTCAACGACCGTCGCTTCGATCGACCCTGCGGACAGCACAGCGATAGTGCCGATGCTCTCCGTTCCGCGCGACTCCACTGACTTGAAGGATGCGCGCATCGCCTTCTTCTTCATGGACAGCGTGCAGCACAAGTACGACCTGATCAAGGAGAAGGACGACCGTTATGCCGCGGAGGCGCGCCGGTTGGGAGAAGGCATCCAGAGCGAACAGGCCAAGGCCCGCCAGCGCTACCAGGACCTGATGGCCAAGGACCACAGCTACAGCACGCAAGCCGAGGTGGACAAGGATGAAAAGGAACTGCAGGGCCTGGCAGCGAACCTGCAGGAGATGCAGTCCAGCGGGGAGCAACAAATGGCGCGCCTGGAAGCCGAGATGCTGCAGGAGATCACGAACGAACTGAAGGCTTACCTGAAGGTATACAACGAGACCGCCGGGTTCGATTACATCTTCAGCGTGCAGAACGGAGGCCAGATCTGGGTCGGCAACGACCAGTTGAACATCACCGCTGAGCTGGTGGACGGCCTCAACGCCCGTCACCGGGCAGCAAAGACCGCCAAGAAATAGGACGATGGACCTGTTGGGCAGGAAGAAAGAGGACAACATCGCTGGTTACGTGATCAGCATGTGGCATATCGAGGACCTGATGCGCGCCTCGAACTTCGACATGCGCAAGGTGGAGCAGCAGCTGATCGAACCGATGGACGCCGATGAAGAGACCCGCAGCGAGGTGCGCGCGTGGTACGAAGGGATCATCACGCGGATGAAGGAGGAAGGCATCGAGCGCTTCGGGCACCTAAGCGAAGTGGAGGAAACACTGAACGAACTCGAGTTCCTGCACCGTTCGCTGGTCGATGTGTTGAACGATGAGGAATACGATGCCCTGTACAGCAAGGCCGAGCCCGGCATCCAGGCGTTGCAACAACATGCCGGCGGCGATCCGGCCGGTGCCATCGAGACCTGCTTCACGGCGATCTACGGCGTGATGGTGCTCCGCGCGCAGAACCGCGAGGTGGGTGAGAGCACGGCACAAGCCGAGGCGCACATCCGCAAGTTGCTCGAGCGGCTCAGCGTACACTACCGCCAGATGCGCCGGTTGCCCGGCGTTTCGATGAACTGATCACCGTACCGCGATGCGGTACGTCCTTTGCCCGCAACGCAACGATGCACATCCGTCCCCTGCTCCTTTCACTCTTCACGGTGCTAGGACATTTGTGCACCGCGCAGAGCCATATCCAAACAGGAAGTGGTCAGGTGGAGATCTTGAATGCTGACTTGTGGGAGTATGATACGCTACTCGCTGCCGGTGCCCAGCGACTCAAGGGCAACGTGCGTTTCAAACATGCCGACGCGCTGATGCACTGCGACAGCGCCTACCTCTACAAGGACCAGCGCGTGGAGGCCTTCAGCCGTGTGGGCATCGATCAGGGTGACACCTTGCACGTCGATGCCGATCGCCTGAAGTACAACGGGCAGGATCGCATGGCGCACCTGGAAGGCAACGTTCACCTGCGCGATCGCGACATGGAGTTGAGCACACCCACGCTGGACTACGACATGCGGGCACGGCGCGCCGTGTACCTCAACGGCGGGCACCTCGTGAGCCGCAGCGATGGCAACACCTTGAGCAGTGGCACCGGCGTATACCTCGCCGATCAGCGCAGGTTCATCTTTGGCCGTGACGTGCGCCTCCAGCATCCCGATCGGTCCATTGTCACCGACACGATGCACTACGTCACCTCCACGGGCGTCGCTGAGTTCTTCGGCCCCACGGACATCCGCCAGGCAGGCACCACGATACATACCCTACGGGGCACGTACGACACGCGCAACGAGCGCGCACGCTTCAGCAAACGCTCCAGCGTGCTCTCGAAGGGTCGCCTGTTGGAAGGAGACAGCCTGCACTACGACCGGCACGCCGGTACGGGTCTGGCCTGGGGCAATGTGGCCGTGATCGATACCGCGAGCGACCTGATCGCGCGCGGTGACTTTGGCCGATACAATGAGATCGAGGACCGCTCGATGATCACCGGGCATGCGGAACTGGTGATGCTCCTGGGTGGCGACTCCCTGTTCCTGCACGGCGACACGCTCTTTACGGCGCTCGATAGCACAGGTACCGGCAAGCGTGTGCAGGCCCACCGCCATGTGCGCTTCTTCAAAACCGACCTGCAGGGCGCCTGTGACACGCTGATCTACAATACCGGGGACAGCCTGATCCGCATGTTCCACACGCCCATACTCTGGAACGGCACCGACCAGATCACTGGCGACCACATCCGTATCCAATTGAAGGACGGGATGGCGCACCGGCTCTTCGTGTTGAAGAACGCCTTCCTCATGTCCCAGGCCGACAGCACGCACTTCGATCAAGTGACGGGTACGACGATGACCGGATTCTTCGCCAACAACGTATTGCATCGGATCATCGCAGAGGGCAACAGCCGCACCGTGTACTTCGCCCGCGAAGAGAAGGAGGGCAAGGAGGCGATCGTGGGTGTGAACCGTGCGGATTGCAGCCGGATCGAAGTGACCCTGGCGGATGGGAAAGTGAGCACGGTCAGTTTCCTCGAACGGCCGGAAGCGGTTCTCTACCCATTGGACAAGGCGCCACCCGAGGAACTCCACATGCAAGGGGCCGATTGGCGGGGAGGCGAACGGCCCACCGATCGCGCGGGGATATTCACCCCGATGCCGGAAACGCCTTCAGGGAGCCTCCTTCAGCCCGGAGTGATCAAGTAGCGTAAGCGCGGGAAGCGCGGGCGCTCAAAGGAACCGCTGCATCCAACTGGAGCGCAGGGGCACGCGGAAGCGTTCGTTGAGTTCACCCACCGTGGAGACCAGGTCGTCGAACACGACGGTATCCGCAGTGATCACCCCGTCCTTCAACAGTTCGGGGAGTTCCTGCAAGCGGCAACTCTCGATGCCGGCGTTCCGCTCATACACCACGATCATGCGATCCGTGAGCATCAGGTTCAGGTCGTATTCGAGTTGCTTCACGAAGCCCACACTCTTGTCGATGCTACAGCCGGAGGCCATCGCCTGCGCCTCATCCACAGCCACCACGACGAACCGACCGAAAAGCACATCCACGCAGGCGTCCAGGGCGGCACCGTGAGCGGCCCACGTGCTGGTGAACACCGAACCCTGTTCACGCACCAGCTTCTGCTCGGCCTGGCTCAGGTCGCGCGGGGTCTTGTACACCCAGACGCGGGCGTGGGCAGGCATCTCGTTGATGTGCTTGGTGGGGGCCGGTGCTGTGGTGTTCATGGTGGTTCACTTCGTTCGTTCCATCTACGTGCATAAACCAAAACCGGATCGCACGGTCGCCCCCTTAGACGACACAGGGTACCACAAAGTTGTGAAGCGTCGCCAAGATGACGGATGGTTCCCCTAAGAGTTCCGAACATGGGGACGGTGGGTTTACTTCGCGCCTCCGTTCATCACCCGCTCATGCGCACCACCGTTCTCGTTGCCCTGGCCCTGCTCACCACCTCGCTTTCCCACACTTCCGCTGAAGCCCAGGACAGCCCCCTCTGGCTGCGCCAGCCAGCGATCTCGCCTGACGGCAGCACCATCGTGTTCTGTTACCAAGGCGACCTCTGGAGGGTCCCCGCAGCAGGAGGCGATGCCGTGCTGCTCACCACCAGCGATGCGATGGACGTCGCCCCGGTGTGGTCGCACGACGGCAAGTTGCTCGCGTTCGCCAGCAACCGCTATGGGAACTACGATGTGTTCGTGATGCCGAGCACCGGCGGACAGGCCACGCGCCTCACCTATCATTCAAGCGGCGACCGGCCGAGCGATTTCTCGCCGGACAATACCTCGATCCTCTTCGCCAGCAACCGGCTCGACGCCGCGAGCAACCAGCAGTTCCCGGTGGGCGGGCAGGGTGAACTCTACAGTGTTCCTGTAACGGGAGGCCGTGCCGCGCGCATCATCACCACCCCCGCTGTAGGCGCGCGCTACAACGCCCCCGGCAGCATGATCGTGTTCCACGACATCAAGGGCTACGAGGACAACTTCCGCAAGCACCACACCTCATCGGTGACGCGCGACGTATGGACCTATGACCTCGGCACCAAGCAGTACAAGCAGATCAGCACGTTCGCTGGAGAGGACCGCAATCCCTGGTTCACCGCTGATGGCGGCATGGTGTATTACCTGAGCGAGCAGAACGGCACCTTCAACGTGTACAAGATGCCCACCACCGGCGGGGCGGCCACCCAGGTGAGTTTCCTGAAGGACCATCCGGTGCGGACCTTGAGCATGAGCGACAAGGGAGCCCTGTGTTTCAGCTATGATGGAGAGCTATACACCATGGCCGATGGCGGTACGCCCGCCAAGGTGACCGTGCGCATCGCTGCCGATGGTCGGTACAATCCCGTAAAGACGGTATCGGTGAACGGCGGTGCTGAGGAACTGTCGCTCTCCTCCAATGGGAAGGAAGTGGCCTTCATCCACCGCGGCGAAGTGTTCGTGACCTCCGTCGCCGAAGGCACCACGCGCCGCATCACCAACACACCGGAGCAGGAACGCTCGGTGAGTTTCTCGCCCGATGGCCGTGCGCTTATCTACGCCACCGAGCGCAACGGCAGCTGGGACCTTTACACCAGCACCATCGTGCGGAAGGAGGAGCCTTACTTCTTCAACGCCACGGTACTGAAGGAGGAAGCGTTGCTGGCCACGCCCGCCGAGGAATTCCAGCCCGCCTACTCGCCGGACGGCAAGGAGGTGGCCTATCTCGAAGAGCGCACCACCATCAAGGTGATGAACCTGGCGAGCAAGGCGACGCGCGTGGTGATGCCGGGTGATCGCAACTACAGTTATTCCGATGGCGACCAGTTCTTCAGCTGGGCACCGGACAGCAAGTGGCTGCTCGTCGAGTTCCTGCACCCGAACCAGTGGATCACGCAATGCGGACTGGTGAACGTGACCGGCGAGCCCAAGATCGTCGACCTGACGCAGAGCGGTTACGGCGGTCTGCGCCC
>JBDTNF010000267.1:0-2377 GCA_039933875.1 Flavobacteriales bacterium
TGATCGAAACGGTCACCACATCGCTCGCAGGGTTCGGATAGGCATTGAACTGTGCCTCATCGAAGGAGATGTCCTGCATACCCACACCACCGGGGCCACCGATCCACTGCGAACTCTTCACCACACTGGGCGCACCGCCGTTCACGATCACCGTGTCCAGCATGAGCTTGAGCACAGGATAAGGGGTCGTCTCCGTGTAGAAATTCCAGACATGGGAAACGCGGTTGATCGTAGCGACTATCGAAGCATCCGTTGTGGCCTTGCGCGTGTGGACGCGGAGCACGCTGGGATAACTGACCTCTGACACATTCAAAACGCCATAACCATCCGCGTTTCCAGTGATCGTACCCGTGCGCGTGACAGGGAAACCACCCACCGTGTAGCTCGCCGATGTCGGGTCGCTCCACGTCGTGCCGTAGGTGCAGGGGTATTTCAGTTCGAGAAGTGCATCGGTGAAGTTGACCTTGCCTTCCAACGATGTCGCACTACCCACTTGTTCGAGACCGTTGGCTGTCACCGTGTAGAACAAGCTATCGCTACCTCCATCGGTACTCAGGAAGGTAGCAGAGGGGATCAGCGTGTGGGTCGGCGTAATGTTCGCATCGTAGAACCGGTATTGCTTGTTCGACGTGGAGATCAGGTTCCAGAACTGGTAGGTAACGTTGGCACCAGCCGGTCCCTCATCGAACCAAGAGCTTTGTCGAACGCTGAACTCCTGACCAGCGCTGTAGAGCGGGATGTTGTTGGAAGCGTCGATCGTAGGCTGTGCGAGAAGTGTGCTGGCCAGCAGGCTTGTTGCGGCCATCAGGGAGTACCGTAGTTGCATGTGCGGGTTGTTTCGATTTGAGAGGATGAAGGTATGACGTTGCCACATCCCCGAACGCTGCCCGGCGCCGATCGCTTCTCTTTGCACCACCGTTCGCGGGCCGACGACCGATCGACCGCACGGAGCCTGTCCCATGAAATTCAGCGTCAGCGAGATCACCGACCTCATCCGCCACCGGCGGACCATCTACCCCAAGGACTACAGCCCGCGCGAAGTACACCGCGAGATCGTGGAACGGATCCTTACGAACGCCACCTGGGCTCCTACGCACGGCATGACACAGCCCTGGAGGTTCAGCGTCTTCAGCGGCCCGGGGCGTGAACGGCTTTCCGCCTTCCTCGGCGAGGAGTACCGGCGCATCACACCGGCGGAGAAGTTCCTGCAGAAGAAATTCGACACCATGACGCAGCGCCCCCTGCAGAGCAGCGTGGTGATCGCCCTTGGCCTGGCGCGCGACCCGAACGGGAAGATCAGCGAGCGCGATGAGATGCTGGCGATCGCCTGCGCAGTGGAGAACATGTACCTGACTTGCGCGGCCTATGGTCTGGGTGCTTTCTGGGCCACCGGCGGTGTGCTCACCGGCACCGGCATGCGCGAATTCATCGGACTCGGCCAGCAGGACCAAGCCATGGGCCTGTTCTACATCGGTTACCCCGCGATCGAATGGCCGAAAGGCTACCGCAGGCCGCTGGACCAACTGGCCACGTGGCACACGGAGTGAGGCGCGTGCACGTTCCTTGTTCATCCGATGCCGTTGCCAATTCCATGGCCCTGCCGGATGCGGCGATCGACCATCTTTGAAGCCGTGACCCGCTGGAACCCATCAGTGTTGGTGCGCGTCAGCGTCCTATTTGCGCTGGCCGTGCTCGCGTGCGCCATGCCACAAGCGGTCAATGCACAAGCCCATGTAACCACGTTCGGGGTGCAGGTGAAACCGGTGGTGCCCCTCGACTTCTTCGACCCAGTGAGCACAGCGGAGCGCCCATCACTCACCGGTACCGCCGAACTCACTGGTGGATATGCGTTCGGCATGAGCGTTCGAATAGGCCTTACCAACACCATCTCGCTGGAAACAGGGCTCGGGCAGATCCAACGCCGTTACCGCTTCAACATCACCAACGACACCAGCGGCTACAGTGAAAGCGACAACATCCGCTACATCGGGTATGAGTTGCCTGTGACCGGACTTGTCTACATCCGCCTGGGCCAGCGCACGTGGATGAACGCAGCGCTCGGCTTCTCCGTGGACATGTACCCAAGCGACGCGCAACGCGACATCGCTGAAGGGCGCATTTACCTCTTCCGCACCAACTGGGCGCAGATGGGCATACTCGGCAACCTGGGGGTGGAATACCGGACCGAACGCAGCGGGACGTTCTACCTGGGCGCCACCTTCCACCGGCCCTTCAACCCCATGGCGCAGGCCGACTTCACGTACTACTACTTCGGGCAGCCTTCCTTCCAGAGCTACACCACCAGCACCACATTGAGCGGCAGCGGCCCGAGAAGCCGGCCGGTACACAGCGAGACGGCCATCACCGAGAACGGGAT
>JBDTNF010000268.1:0-33148 GCA_039933875.1 Flavobacteriales bacterium
TTTCCTCGCGCGGGTCGACAGCTCGGGCACCTTTGAATGGGGTGTCGCGCCACCGTCCACGGTCGGCTCAGGGCAGTTCACGCTCGGGCATGGGAACGCGATGGGCCTGGATGCCGATGGCAACGTCTATGTGGTCGGCAACGAAGGTGGCACCCTGGATTGGGGCAACGGGGTGGTCACTGGTTCAGGCACCATCTCCGACAACTCCATGGCGCTGCTGAGCTTCGATAGTACAGGCCTGCCGCGTTGGGGACTGCAAGGCGGCAGCACCCATTCTGACATCCTGTATGATCTGGCTGTTGCACCTGATGGGGTGGCACATTTTGTTGGCATCACCAGCGACCCTTTCACCCTTGGTCCATACACCGTCGATCCGGTGAATGCCCGTGGGACCGTGGTGGCGAGAGTGGATCCGGAGGTGAGCACGGGGCAATTCGCAGGAACCGTGATCGATGAAGGAATGATCGCACTTCCATCCGTGTTCACGGACGGGTTCCTATTGACCGGTCCAGCGCTATCGAACGCCACCTCGGTTAGCGTTGCGCTACAGGATGCAGCAGGACGGGTTGTAGAGCATGCGAACGGGGTGGGCGATGCGTTGGGCCGCGAACTTGCGCCCGGTGCGTACACCGTTCTTGTGCGTAGCGGTGCGCGTCTGTTACGGACGCGTGTGGTGAAGGTGTAGAGCGCAACGCGGATCGAGCGCGACGGATAGGTTTGCACGGTGGAATTGCTCACGCGCGCTTACCGCTTTTACATCGGTTCGTTCAACGGCCTCAGCCGCGAAGTATGGATCCTCGCGCTGATCACCTTCGTGAACCGCGCGGGTACCATGGTGGTTCCCTTCCTTTCACTCTACCTCACCAAGGACATGGGCCTGAGCCTGGAGCAGGTGGGCTGGATCATGAGTTGCTTCGGTGCGGGATCGGTGGTGGGCTCGTGGTTGGGCGGCAAGCTGGCCGACCGCCTCGGCTTCTACGATGTGATGATCGGTGCGCTGCTCACGTCGGGGGTGGCCTTCATCCTGTTGAAGTATGTGCATGGCTACCTTCCTTTCTGCGCTGGCATCTTCGTGCTCCTCCTGTTGTCCGACGCGTTCCGGCCGGCGATGTTCGTAGCCATCCGCGCGTATGCGGGACCGGAGAGCCGCACGCGCGCGGTCACCTTGATCCGCCTCGCGATCAACCTGGGCTTCAGCTTGGGACCTGCGATCGGTGGGCTCATCATCGCGGCCTGGAGCTACGGCGGCTTGTTCTGGGTGGATGGCATCACTTCTTTGGCGGCCATGGTGCTCATGCTCATCGGCTTGCCGCGCAAGCAAGCCCGCAAGGACAACGAGGCCGCGCGGTCGGTGGCTCAGCGGTCGCCCTACCGCGATGTGCCTTTCCTGTTCTTCCTGCTCACGACCGTGCTCATCTGCGTTCCCTTCCTGCAGTACTTCAGCACCCTACCGCTCTTCTACAGCGAAGTGCACCATATGAGCGAGTTCGGCATCGGCGTGCTGCTCGGCATGAACGGCCTGCTGATCTTCCTCATCGAGATGCCGTTGATCAAGTACTGCGAGGACCGCGCTTTCGACCGCATGCGGATCCTTGTGGTGAGCGTTGGGCTCTTCGCGCTCAGTTTCGTGGTGCTGAACCTCTTCCCGGTGATCGCCTTTTTGTGGATCGGTATACTGCTGATGACGGTGGGCGAGATGCTCAACTTCCCCTTCATGAACCGTTTCGCTTACGATCGCGCGGAGCAGGGCCAGCCCGGTGCCTACATGGCGCTCTTCACCATTTCGTGGAGCGTGGCGCACATCATCGGGCATACACTGGGCTTGAACCTGGTCGCGCGGTTCGGTTACACCACCACGTGGTACATCTTCAGCGGTGTGCTGGTGTTGGCCATTGGGATGCTGTACGTGCTGGAGAGGATGATCAGGCGCGAACACACCGGAGCCATAAGGAGTTGAGTTGCACGGACCCTATCGGATCTGTCGCTTATACTGCTTGGCTTCATGCCGCCCACGATGGTGCGTGGTCTCATACTGCCGAGCATTGCGCTCGACCATCAGTGCTCCGCTACCGACATCTGCCTATCATCGGAACTTCCATCCACGAACTCTGAGCGAGGATGATGTTGCGCATGCACTGATCTCAATGTGCGACGATGAAGCGTGTTGAACGCCCATCGGCGGTACGCAGCAAATAGGTGCCGTTCGAGAGACCCTGCACATCGATCGGATTGTCACCAGCCCAAAGGGAGCCTTTGCTCACCGCTCGGCCGGTCGGATCGTGGATCGCGAAGGCCAACGAGGCCGAACGCAGCGCTGGTAAGTGGATGATGAGGCGTTCGCCTGCTGGTACTGGATACGCTGAGGGATCCACCGTCGTCAATGTTCCGGTAAGGCCGGTGCTGAACTCGTCGAGGTAGCGCGTCACCGTCATCGCCCCTTGCCCCAACACATAGAGCGCACTGTCCTTGCCGAGTACACACGCCACGCCGTTGTACCCGAAGTACGGATCGGTATGTGCCCACTGCTGCACGCCGTTGCTGTACTTCAACGTTACGAATTGCTGGTATTGGCCTTGGTACAGCGGCCCACCCTTGCCGGTCACGTACACATCGCCATTGTTGCGCACCGCCAGCCAGCCGGGGATCTCGTCGGTGGAGAGTTGCTGGTCATAGGTCGCATTCCACAACAGTGCACCGCTCATGTCGGTCTGGAAGGTGGTCCAGTTCATGTAACCGCCACCGGTCGGCACGGTCCATCCGATCACGGTCACTCTTCCGTTCACCAAGCTCATGCGGGTGGGTTCGTCCGTTCCGTTGAAGTCGTAGATGTGTTGTGTGATCGAGTCCCCGTTGGCATTGAAGATCTTGATCAGCACATCGCGGTCGCTCAGCGGTACGGAAAGGTCTTCGTAGGAGGTAAGAGCATACGTGTTCAGGTCATCATCCAGTTCCACATCCTGCGCAGTGTATCCTCTTATCAGTCGACTCCACAGAAAATTACCGTCCGTATCCCATGTGACCACAGCACCATGCACGGCACCGATGCCTCTGCCCGACAGTACGACCCGGTCACCCTGCAGTCGCATCGAGGTCATGTTGATCCCGATCGGATCGGCTTCCACCGTGTGGAAGATCTCGGTTCCGTTGGCGTCGTATTTGATCAGGTGGAACCCGCCTGGATCAAGTCCGGCAGCACCCACATACAGGTTGTCGTCATCATCCACCGCACAACGCACTTGCACACCGAAGATGAAGGTGGGGCCAAGCATCCTGCGCCATTGCAGATCACCTTGTGCATCATACTTCAGCACGATCACGGAATCCGGGATGATGTTGCTGGTACCGGTGTACATGTAGCCGGTCACGTAGATGTTGTTGGTGCCTGAAGTGGCCACCCATGTCGGTTGCTCACAGTACGGCGCCACTCCGGAAGCGTCGACCTGTTCCCAAAGCAGGATCCCATCCTTGTCGTACTTGTGCGTGTAAATGTGTGCTGCACCCACGAAGCTTGTGCGTGTGCCCACTACGATCACATTGTCCGACGTGTCGCGCGCGGCCATCACGCCGTTCTTGTAGGTATCCGCAGCCGGGTGCGACCAGTCGATGGTGTATTGGGCATGCGATGAGGTGGTCAGTAGTAGAAACAGGAGTTGGAGAAGGTTGCGCATGGTAGCAAATTCAGTGTTGTACGATGAAGCGCGCTGTTCCTCCATCATTGGTATGCAGCGTGTAGTGCCCATTGGCGAAGGCGGAAACATCGATCGCCGAAACGGTGGACATCAGTTGAACGCGCCAAACGATCCGGCCACTCGCATCCATGATCGTGGTGGCGACAGGTCTCGAGGTCGGTACGCTCAGGTTGATCATGAGCACATCGCTCGCGGGAACGGGGGAAAGTCCAGGACCTTTAGCGTGGATCAGCTCCGTGGAGCCTGTGCTCAAGTCGCTCATCGCCATCTTGGCCACGAAGGCGGTGCGGTCGTAGGGCACCAGGGCCACGGTGTCCAGGTGAACGATGGCACCGAAGAGCGCGACACCGAATGTTCCGCCGATGATCAGTGTGTTATCAGGTGCTGATACCGCGCTATTGATGATGCCCAACTCGTATGTCTTCGCCCAAGCGACGTTGCCGTTGGTGTCGTACCCCGCGAGAAACATCGTGCGATCACCCACCGGAGCAAGCGAAATACCGCCGAACACCGGTGTGATCGGTGCCACGGCACCTGCGGTCACCACCTGGTTCCCGTGGTGGATCGCCAGTGTGCGTGCCGCATCGTATTGCACGCCTCCGTTGCCGCCACTGTTTCGGATCCACTCCACATGCCCATCCGCATCGAACTTCACCAGGAACATGTCCTGTCCGTTCGCGGGTTGGTACGTAAGCGTATCGAAGTAGGCGATGGATGCGGAGCACACGCCTGTGGAGAGCAGGTTGCCTTGGTCATCGAACACGATCGACACCCCGCCATCGTTCGGTCCACCGCTCGCAACACCGTTCACCCAAAGCAGGCCGCCGTTCGGATCGTACTTGGCGAAGAAGACACCGTAGCCTCCGCCGCCCATGAATGGATCGTTGCCGATGATCGTCTCCGCCTGGAAGTACGCGGTATCCTGGAAACGACCGGTGATCGCCGCGTTCCCGTTCGCATCCACGGCAAGTCCGAGGGCATCGTCACCACCCCACTTTCCTCCGGCTTCCGTTACCCACAACACCTGGCCTGTGGAAGTCAGCTTCATCAAGAAGATATCGTCGCTCGCGGCGTTCCAACTCGCTGGATGCAACGTGTCATTGTCGAGGATGAGATCGCCAGAGAAGAAGCCGGAGAGGTAGATGTTACCCGCATCATCCAACGCCGCGCTGTTCGCGCCCATGTACCCGGAGCCCATGGGCGTGAAGCCTTGTTGCCAAAGCAAGGTGCCGCTCGCATCGTATCGCGCACACACTTGGTTGCCGCCGAACTGTCCGGCCACTAACGAGTTCCCATCAGCATCCACCGCGATCGCCTTTGCGTTTCCGCCACCTGGTGGAACGGTATGCGCCCATTGCAAGGCACCATCGGTATTGTACTTCACCACGAACGGATCCACAGGTTCGCACGCAAAGACGAGCGTATCGAACGAGGCTGGGCTGGTGATGAAGCCCGTGCCGTACACATTCGAATACTGGTCGGTGCAAACACCGAAGGTGCCGCCGTACTGACCTTGCTTGCGGCCCCAGAGTGCGGTGGTCTGGGCGGAGGTGGCCGAGACGGCGAGCAGCGTGCAGTGAAGTACGAGTGTTCGGGTGTTCATTGGAGAGATCAATGTTGGATGACAATGCGCGATACCGGACCAAAGCCGGGGATCACCGCGAAATAGACCCCATTGGCCCATGTGCTCACATCGATCGCGCCGCTCTGCAGTGTGAGTCGCTTTTGTTCCCCAAGGGTGTTGTAGATGCGTATGTCCTTCAAAGCCCGTGGATCACTTGCGATCAGTAGATCCGATACGGGGTTCGGGTGAAGGGAAAGTCCGCTCACATCGTGATCAACAACATCTACGGCAGTCACGAGTCCGCTGAACACATCATGGATCTTCGTGATGAACAAGTTCGGATCCGCGCAGCACGAGGTGAAGTTCCAGTTGAGCCATGGCGTGGACCCCCACGTGGTACCTGTTAGGTAGAAGGTGCTGTCGTTCGCGAGCGCGAGGCCGAAACCGGCATCATCCGAACCTCCACCCATGCGTTCGGCATAGATGATCTGCCCGTACGGATCGTAACGCGCGATGAAGCAATGCGCGCTCTGGCTCACGATATCCACTTGGATGCCATCGAAGTCCGCATAGGGGATATTGCCGCCCAGGTATCCGGTGATCACCGTATTGCCTTGGGCATCGGCGATGATGTCGAGTGCTTCGTCGTTCTGTTCACTACCGCCACGACGCAGCCATTGCCACGCTCCCGCCGCATCCACTTTGGCGGTGATCACTTCATCGTCGTAGAACGTATGCCCCGTGAAGCTGTGCGGCCCGAAGGAGATCGTGTTCCCACTGGCTTCCCCCGTGATGTAGCAGTTCTCCGCCGCATCGATGGCCAGACCCTGCAGCCAGGATCCGTAGGTGCTGTTGTCGCCGCCGCCCGTGCTGATCCACTGGGCTTGCAGGGCATCATCCATCTTCATCACGAAAAGCGCGTAGGTGTTGAGGGGCGATGTGGCTGTTACGCCGTTCACGTTCACCGTGCCGATGAACGCGCCACCGACGAACACATGGCCGGACACCGGTGCGACTTCCACTGCTTCCGCGCTGAGACCGTCGGCTAAGGGGAGCAGATCCACCAGTGTTCCGTTCGGCAGGTACCGCGCGATGATCCCCATGCTACCGGCTGATTGCAGCGTGTCGCCATCGAACACGTTGAGGCCGTCGGAGACACCAACGCACACGATGCTGCCATCGTCTGCAATGTCGAGATCATTGAAACCCGCGCCATAGGGTGTGCCGCCACCATGGCGCATCCACTGGAAATTACCGTTCAGATCGTACTTCGCCAGGAACGCATGCAGGCTGTTGCCCACATAGGTGAAGGTGTCGGTATCAAAGTTCACGTTCGGGTTTGCGAACTGCGTGCGGAAGCGCCCGCACACATACACCGCGTTGTCCGCGGTGGAGACTTTCACAGTGCTCTCCAGCATGTCCACGAAACCGGGACCACCGAAGGTCTTCACCCATTGCACCACGCCAGTAGCGTCGTATTTGGCCAAGCAGCCATCCTGGTGCGCCGGTACCGGAAGACCGGAAAACTGACTGTCGATGGTCAAATGCCCAAGCACATAAGCGTTGCCATCCGCATCGGCATCCACGGCGTCGCCATGCTCGTTTGCGCTGAAGGGCGTGGAGCCCGCGTCGTGCATCCACTCGATCGACTGGGACTTGGCGCTGATGGCACAACCCATGAGCGCAATGGTGGCAATGATCTTCTTGTTCATGATGGTCAATGTTGGACGACGAAGCGTGCGGTGCGATCACCGGCTTTAGCGATGTAGATACCGGGTACCCATTCCGAAACATCCACCATGTTGTTCGTGCGTTGGAACGGGATCGCGCTCCCTATGGCATCGAATATCCGTAGGTCCTGCCCGGTCGTGAGGTCCACCTGCAGCACATCGCTGGCCGGGTTTGGGAATAGGGCAAAAGTGGTCGTGGGATCAGGGCGAAATACACCGGTACTGAGGTTCGTGTCGGCATCGTGGAATCGCGCGAGGAAGACATTCGGATCCGTACAGCAAGGAGAGAGTGTAATGGTATCGAACTGCGTGAGCCCTTGCGTGGAACCGGTGAGGTAGAAGGTGCTGTCGTTGGCGAAGGCGATGCCCCGGCCGAGTTCATGGTTGCCGCTTCCCATGCGCCGGGCATATTGCAGCGTACCGTATGTATCGTACCGTGCCACGAAGCAGTGCGGCTCCTGGCTGAGGATCTGGATCTGCGCGGTATCGAACTGTGCACTGAGCACGTTGCCCTGCAGGAAGCCGGTGATGATGCTGTTGCCCACAGCATCCGTGGTGATGTCCAACCCCTCGTCCGCCGCGATGCTTCCGCCGTGTTTGAGCCATTGCCACGTACCCGTGGGATCGAGCTTTGCGGTGATCACATCGGAATTGAACTCATCGAGACCGGCGAATGAATGAGTGCCGAATTCCACGAGTGAGCCTGCCGCACTGCCGGTGATGTAACAGTTCTCCGCCGCATCGTGATCCAGGCCTGTGCAGACCGCGCCGTAGGCTGAGTTCGTTCCAGTGCCTTGTGCGATCCACTGTCCTTGGAACGAACTGTCCATACGCGCCACGAACAGCTGCGAGCCTGGTAGCAGCGCGGTTTCCGTGATACCACCCACGGTGAGCGCGCCACGGAATTGACCGGCGAAGCAGATGTCACCGCTTCCGAATGCGACTTCCACCGCGCGGGGCAGCACACGATCGGTGCTGAGGAAGGCCATCAAATTCAGCAGGGTCCCGTCCGGTGCATAGCGCGCGAGGTAGCCCTGCGATTGGAACAAGGGGTTCACCAGCGTTTGACCATCAAAGACCGATGTGCCGCCCAGTTCACCGATGCACACAACGCGTCCTTGGTCGTCCACAGCAACGTCATAGGCCGTTGCACCGAAGGGGTTGCCGCCGCCGTGCCTTACCCATTGGAAGTTGCCGTCCAGATCGTACTTCGCCACGAAGGCCTGGTTATCGTAGCCGCTCATGGTGATGGTGACGGTATCGAAGATCACCACATTGCTCAGCGGCAAACTGCGGAACTGACCGCACACGTAGACCGCATTGTGTAGTGCGTCCACTTTGGTGCGCATCACGGTGATGTCGGAGAAGCCCGGTCCGCCGAAGGTGCGTACCCACAGCGGCACCCCTTGCGCATCGTACTTCGCGACGAAGCCATCCATGTAGCCCGCTGCTTGTAGCGGTGAAAAGTCGGTGACGGTGCTGAGGAAGCCCGCGACATACGCGTTGCCGTCGCTGTCCGCGTCCACGGCATTGCCCCATTCGTGCGTGGACGTGGAGGAACCCGCGTCGCGGATCCATTGGATGGATTGGGCGCTGGCGATGATGGTGCAGTACAAGAGCGCAATGGTTGCAGTGATCTTCATATTCATGATGATCAATGTTGGACGATGATCCGCTGGTGCTGGCCATCCGCGTAACGCAGCAGGTATGCGCTTGCCGCCCATGAACCAACATCCATGATGTCGCCATGCGCATGGAAAGGCATTGTGCGTCCGCTGCCATCGAACACAACGAGACCTCGTGCCGTGCCCTTGGGAAGCATGAGGTTGTTCGACGTGGGCACCGGGTACGCGATGGCGTCGAGAACGAACGCCTCCTGCACACCTGTGGATAGTGCGGCGTTGAACGAGCAGAGGAAGACATCGGTCCCGGCAAGAGCGCTCAGGATGCTCACGCCGGAGGTCACGTCCACATCGGCGGTATTGGTAAAGAACCCCGAGAGCCTCATTGCACCATTCGCTTCGGTGAGGTGCGGGATCGCATCGCCGCCGGTGCCGCCTACTTGACCATGCCAGAGGTAGGTGCCGCTCGCATCGTATCGCGCACACACTTGGTTGCCGCCGAACTGTCCGGCCACTAACGAGTTCCCATCAGCATCCACCGCGATCGCCTTTGCGTTTCCGCCGCCCGGTGGAACGGTGTGCGCCCATTGCAAGGCGCCATCGGCATTGTACTTCACCACGAACGGATCCACGGGTTCGCACGCAAAGACGAGCGTATCGAACGAGGCCGGGCTGCTGATGAAGCCCGTGCCGTACACGTTCGAATACTGGTCGGCGCCAACACCGAAGGTGCCGCCGTAATGACCTTGCTTGCGGCCCCAGAGCGCGGTGGTCTGGGCGGTGGATATCGTGACGGCGAGCAGCGTGCAGTGTAGTACGAGGGTTCGAGTGTTCATTGGACGGTCAATGGTGCACGGCAATGCACGGTCGCATGCACTGTCGGTGTTCGTTGCATCGAAGGTTCGCCAGAACAATGAGAAATCGCGGGCAAACCGGACCAAGTGGGAATAGGCACCGCCGAAGCGGGCGAGGTCCAAACTAGTGCGCTTGCGAGGCGAACGCGTGCGACTGAGGTTCACGAACGAATGAGTAGCACGGGGCAAGCCACCGGTAGCGTCAAGGCAGGATCACAAGCCTTGTTCTGCGCTCGCACAGTTGTTGATCACAGGAGGCTCACGATCTCCTCTATCGCATCCTTCAACCGCTCACAGTCGCGGATGGTGTCGGCGAGCAATTCGGGACGGGGGGTGAGTGTGCTTAACTTGCCTCAATGGAATTTCTCACCTCGCTGAAGGGATTGCGCATTGGGTTGTTGATCTTCGCGCCGATAGTGGCGCCGCCGGTTTTTTCCCAATGCGCGGGAGCGAATCTGCTCACCAATGGCGATTTCGTCAGTCCTGAAGGCGAGGCTATCCTGGCCCCGGGATGGAGCGGCATTAACACGCCTGATGTCAACGACCAGAACGGGCCCTTGAATTCGTCCACTGGTTATGTGTGGGTGGGAACGCCACTCGCATCACCGACCGGTGGTACCTGGCAGAACATGACCCATAGTGAGGCTGTGGAGCAGACAGTACCAACGATGATCGATGAGAGCTACATCATCTGCTTCGACTATGCACGCCAAGGCATCGTTGGGGACTTCGACTATAGTGGTCCGTTCGGCATCAGGGTCTCGGTTAATGGTGCCCTGGTTTACACCACACCATTGGACTATTCAGGTTATAGCTGGGAGCACGCCTGTTTTTCCTTTGTGGCCAATGATCCACTGTCAACGTTCACATTCGGGGGGACGAACGGGGTGGATACGAACGATTGTTACGGGGCGATCGATGGCGTCTGTATGACCACTGGGGTGTTCACGGGCTTGGGAAGCTCTGCTGTCCAACCTCCCATGGTGTTCTTGCCCAACCCTGCAAGTGGTGCAACACGCATCGCAACTGGTGCGGCGATCGAGCGGGTCATTGCCACGAACGCAGTAGGCCGGTCGTTCATGCTGCCAACGGACGGACAGTGGATCGACCTTGGCCAGTTGAGCCAGGGGATCTATTCGGTACAGTGCTGGGGCGCTCGCACGGATCCACTATGTGGGCGTCTCGTGATCGTTGAATGAAGAACTGCTCAGACTTCATCACGGACTCTGTCTTCGAGACTATGTCGAGATCGGGAGTACTTGGATCGGATCCCGAAATGAAGAGCCCACGAAGCTCTGGGATCCGCAGTTCAGCCCAACCTTGTTGTAATGCTCTCGATCGCATCCTTCAACCGCTCGCAGGCGCGGATGGTGTCGGCGAGCAATTCGGGACGTGGGGTGAGCGTGCTCTCGCGCAGATGGTCGACAGGATCGGTGAGGCCCGCGCACCGTGGCTCAGTGGCGATGCCATGGTCCATGTGCTTCTCGATCTCGGCGAGCAGCGTATTGTTCAGGCGGCCGTGGCGCAGATCGCCCTGCAGCATGTCCACCGCGCGGCGCAGGCGGCGCAAGCGCCTGATGAGGTCCAGGTCTTCCATCGGGGCGAAGATCGGGAACCAAGGCCTGTGTCCGATCCGGTCGCTATCAGCGCAGCACAGACACAGAGCCATGCTCCTCACCACCGTTGAGTGTGAGCAGATAATAGTAGACCCCATCGGGCATGGGCTCACCCCGGTCGTTGATCCCCTTCCAACACGCGCCGGGGTGTGCGGCGGTGAACACCTCTAGACCCCAGCGGTCGAAAATGACGAGGCCGTAGCAATCCGGGAAGTCCTCCAGGCCGATGGGCGCGAAGCAGTCGTTCTTCCCATCGCCGTTCGGCGTGAAGACGTTGGGGATCACGATGGGACCCATCGGGGTGTTGCCACCATCCACCACCATCACGGGCAACACGACCGTGTCGCTGCACGGGCCATTGGACACGGTGAGCGAAACGGCATAGCTGCCACCGCTCGTGTAACTGTGGACTGGTGCAGGACCATTGTCACTGCTGCCGTCGCCGAACTCCCATGCATAGTCGTTGGCACCAGCCGCTGCCAGAAAGATGACCTCCTGTGGACCGCATGGAACGCTGTGGACCTCATGGCTGAAGGCGGCGATGGGCGTGCTCAACAACAGCACCTCCACGGTATCCGTAGCCGCGCATCCAACGCTGTCCTGCACGAGCACGGTGTAAACGCCCGACTCATCCACCACAACACTCGCGGTGGTGTCCGGTAATTCCAAGCCATCCGCTTGCCATGTATAGGAAGTGAAGCCCGGTGTCGCCGCGATGATGACGGACCCTCCCGCACAGAATGCCGTGTCGCTCCCCAAACTCACCGTGGGTGGTGGTTGTGTGACCAGCGTGATCTGCTGGGTGATGGTATCGCAACCCACAGCGTTGCAGGCCACCAGCGTCACGTCATATGTTCCGGGTGACCCATAGGCGATGTCCTGGGGATCGGATACGGTTGAAGTAGCCGGGCTTCCACCGGGGAAGGACCAGTTCCAGCTCGTGGCGCCGAACAAGCTGGTGTCCTCGAAGTCGACGACGCCGCCAGTGCAGGTCGGTGCTGGTGCGGAATTGAATCCGGCTTGTGGCGCCACGGCCGTACCCGCACATGACATCTTGAGGAAGAAGGGTTGGTCGGCGATGCCGTTCACCTTGTTCTCCTCGTAGACGCCGGGCGTGGTGGGAAGATCCTCAGAGTGGGTGGTGGCGTTGATGCTCAGCGTGTCCTGTACGCCGTCGTGGTCCTGCAAGGAAATGCTCGGTGCAAGGAAGCTATAGAAGCTGCCGTAGTATTCATCCGAGGTGCCGCCGAAATACGTGGAACCGCCGCAGCCGTATGCCGTGCCTGTGCTGTTCAGTTGCACGATCCACATGTCCTGGTACAGGCCACCGGCGAGTTCCGGCTGCATCGCATCCGGTGAAGTGGGAAAATCGTTGCGCGCAATGCCCACCACATAGGCTTCGTTCACGCTGTTCGCCACGATGTCCGTACTCTGGTCGTAGCCAGCACCACCGAGAAAGGTGGAATAGATGAGGCCCGAACCAGCGGCGTTCATGCGCAGCACGAAGGCATCGGTACCTCCGCCATGCACGGCTTGCAAGGCACCTGGTGTCGTGTGGAATTGCGGTGTGTAGGTGGTGCCGCTCACGAAGGCTTCACCTGTGGTGGCATGCACAGCCACCGAAGTGCCCATGCCCGCACCGAGGAAGGTGCTGTAGACCAGGGTCGCCGGTAGCGTATTGCCGAGCTTGAACAGGAAGGCCGCGGTTCCATCGATGCCGGTGGCGTAGGTGGTATTGTACGCGCCCGGCGTCACCGGGAACGTACCGTTGCCGAAGCCCGTGGACCCCGTGACGTAGGCGTTGCCCGCATCATCCACCGCGATGCCGTGGCTGGTGCATTGTGAAAAAGGGCCTCCGCCGATGCGTGAGGAATACAACAAGCTCGCCGCGCCGCTCTGGTCCACATCGAACTTGGCGACGAAGACGTCCGTCTGTCCATCCGGGTAATTGGTGGCAGCCACTTCGGGGAAACCGCCCACTGACGTAACGCCCGTGATGTACGCGATGCCTGTGGGCCCTAAAGCCACCGCAAAGGCCGTCTCGCTTCCTGTGCCACCCAGGAAGGTGGAGTAGATGAGCGAGGAGCCGTTCGGATCCAGCACCGTGAGGAAGGCGTCCGATCCATCGTCATGCACCGGTTGGTACGCGTTCGGTGTGGACGGGAAGTTGGTGATGCCGGTGATGTTCAGGTCCACCACCCCGGTGACATAGGCGCGGCCGAGGGCATCCACGGCGATGGAGGCCCCGAACTCCGAGGATTGGCCCTGGAGGTAGGTGCTGTAGAGCAGGGTGCTCCCATCGCTGCTGAACTTGGCCACGAAGACCTCGGGGTACACGTTGCCGGGGCCGGAGTAGGCGCCGGGCGTTAGAGGGAAGGTGTCGTCCGCATAGCCGGTCATGTACACGTTGCCCTGCGCGTCCATGGTGTTCGCGAAACTGTAGTTCATGTTGTTGCTGCCGCCGAGGATGCGCGTGTACGAGGCCCACACCAGCTCGAATACCGGATCGATGATGAGCTCGTGCGCGGGATCGTATCCACTGCGTGCCGTGAAACCGAAGGTGCTGTCGTTGTGAAGCACGAAGTCCACCTGCACAGGCTGCTTCACGCCGTTGATCACCTGCCACGATACCGGCGCGCGTTGGACCTGCTCCCCCAAGGTGGTGACCACGACAAGGTCTCCAGCAGGGTTGATGGACAAGCGCGCGATGCCCGCATAGCTGTTGCGGATGCCTGCGAGGTCCGCCCCGGCATGCACGCGGTAGTCGTACTCCAGGTCGTAGCCGTTCATGCGGAACTCCGCGTCGATGCCCGCATACACTCCTTTGTACACGAGGCGCTCGCACTCCATTGGATGCACCACCCACGCGGAGCGGTCACCACCCGTAAAGTAGTTCAGCACACTCGGTCTCCCTTGCTCTGCTATCAGGCGGGCGGCCGGGTCCATGCCCTCGAAGCGCATGTTCCATACAATGAACTCCGGCTCGGCATGGTGGTCCTTCCGTTCCCCGCCATGAGCTTCCTCGCGCTCTTCCTCCTCGTCCTCGGGCTCCACCTGCGAAAAGCTCAGGCCATCGCGCAGGAAGGAGACGTTGGTGGTGGCGGAGCGACCCCTGTAGAGGACGGCACCGGGCCACTGCCCCTCATTGGCCAGGAAGGTGTTCAGGAACGGACCGCCATCCGCCGCGGTCACATGAATGGAGAGACTAAGGAATACGGACAGCAGGCACGCGTATAGGCATCTCTCCATGATGCCGAAGGTGGTCCAACGTCCATGCCATCCAACGCCCGGGCTTGCTGAAGCGGGAAAGCAGCGCGATGGAGCGGAGCGATACGGGGATAAACGACCCCGAACGCGAGAACCCCGGCACCAGGCCGGGGTTCTCAGACAAAGAGAATAAAGGTCAGTTTCCGCTGATGGTCATTCGGCGAGGGCTATCCTTCGTTCCACACGGCAAGGACAACGATGATGAAACCGAGCAGCAGCGTCGCGTAGGCGATCACCAGCACATGGGCCGTGGACAGACGACGGATGTTGAAGGGAAAGCGGATCGGACCCTGGATGCGTGGAAGGCGTATGCGCGGCATGATCACAGAGGCACTACTTCACCAAAGTCGATGTGATGCTCGTCTTGTCGGTCGTGAGGCGAAGCATGTAGCTGCCCGCTGGAAGGTGCGTCGTGCGGACGGTGACCAGATCCATGTTGTTGCGGGTCTCATCCAGAACGCGCTGGCCTGCCGCATTGAAGAGTTCCACACGCACGGATCCGGTGCGCGCATCGATGCGCACGGTCACCTGATCGTTGAAGGGATTGGGCCATACCACGAGGGCATCGCTGTTCTCGGCGCTTGCGCCGATGCCGCTGGCGATGTCGTTCTCCAGTCGCGCCGTGAAGAAGTAGTTCTCATTGTTCGTGGTGCGTGCCTGGCCGCCGATCAGGATCTTCCCATCGGCCTGCACATCCAGCCCGTAGATCATGGTGTAATAGTCCGGGATCACGTGCATGGCGAGGCCGTTGTCGCCGAAGGTCATGTCCGGCGTGCCATCGGCTTGGTATTTCCACACGGCCAGATCGAAGCCGTTGGGTGGACCATCGCCGGATGTTCCTGCCATGATGATCTTACCATCGGCTTGCAACGCCATTTCCCACCCGTAGTCGAAGTCGTCCAGGTCCTCCTCCACGGCCCCGGCGGTGCCGAAGGAGGCGTCCACCTCGCCGTCCGGCGTGAATTTCATGAGCAGCGTACTGTAGTTGTAGGTGACCGTTACGGTCCTGCCAGCCACCAGGATCGAGCCGTCATCGGTCAGTTCCAGATCCTGCCCTTGATCGTCCACATTGCCGTAGTTGTACTTCACGATACCGTCGACGCTGAAACTGTCATCGAGGGTGCCGCCGGCGTTGAAGCGAACGAGGAGCAAGGTGTACCACCACTCGGTCTCGCCGAAGTAGCCGGTGGCGACGATCTTCCCATCCGGCTGCACGGCGATCCCCTGGAAGGAACTTGAGCCAACCGCGTTCACCGGTATCGTGGCCAAGCCGTTGACGCCGAACGTGGTGTCGAGGACCCCGCTTGGTGTGAAGCGAACGACGACCGGGCGACGCACGTAGTTCTCATCGTAGGAGGATCCACAGGCCAGGATGTTGCCATCGCCGTCCAGCTTCACATCGTACAGCATGTCCTCCGCGTTCGCCACCACCGCGCTCACGCTTTGCAGCACGATACCATCGGTGCCGAAGGAAGCATCGGGTGTCCCATCGGCATTGAGTTGGATCAGCATCATCCGGTAGGTCTGGTAGTCGGTGGTACTTCCCACCAGCAGGATCTTCCCCGTGGCGGTGATCACCGCGGAATAGAGCAGGGCCTCGTTGTCCAGTTCGTGCATGTACATGCCGTCCGTCGCGAAGTCGGTATCGAGGGTGCCGTCGGGCATGTAGCGGAACACATAGGCCCGCGCTGTGTAGGTGTCATCCCAGCTCATCCCGAGGCTGAGGATCTTCCCGTCGTCCTGGAGGAGGATTTTCTGCACACCATCGTGCCCGTTCACCGGTTGCACCACGTACCCGGTGCTGTTGAAGGTGGGGTCAAGTGCGCCGGATTGGGCCATGAGTGCGGGCCCGGTTCCCAGCGAGAGACACAGTGCAGCGAGGATGGGTAGACGTTCGGTTCTCATTTGGAAGGTTTTTCGGTGTGGGGTTTTCCGGTGGGCTTCTTCTTCAGGTTCTCCAGGCTCTCCAGAAGCTTGCGCCAGGCTTCCTGCTCCTCCTTCACCCGGCGATGGATCAGCTCGAGGCCATCGAACTCGTCCGGCGGATCGGGTTTCTTTTCAGGGGTGGTCATGGCGTTCGGGAACGATGGGGCGAAAGTGGGGGCGTCCGGAACGCATCGGTCCCAGATCGGCCTTACATCGAAAGCACAAGCCTACGGAAGGACCTTACATCATCCTTACAAGCAGAGCTAACCGGCTGATGCGGCGGGCATTGAAGAAAACGCCTGTTTACCTCAGATCGACTGCAGGAAGTCGACCAGGTTCAGATCCTCGCCCTCGATCTCGAGCTTCTTGCGCAGCCGCGACCGGGCCACCGTGATGCTGTTCAGTGTCTGCTGGGTGATCGCCGATATGTCCTTCGTGGACATGTTCAGGCGGAGGAAAGCACAGAGCTTCCGCTCATTGGGGGTAAGGGAGGGGAAGCGTTCCTGCAAACTCTGGTAGAAGGTGGAATGCACCCGGGTGAAGTGCGCCTCGAACTCCTTCCAGTTGTGATCGTCCTGGCTGCCTTGCAGGTCGCGCACGATCTCCTGGACCACCTGCTGGTTCTCCAGCTTGAAGGTGGGTTTCGCCTTCAGGAGCCGCTCGGCGATGTGCGCGATGAGCTCGTTCTTCTTCAACAGGAACAAGGCATTGGCGGTGAGTTCACGGTCCTTGAAATCAAGACTGTCACGCAACGTGGTCTGCTCGGCTTCCAGCTTTTCGCCCTCCAGGCGCAGCTTCTCCCGCTCGAGCGCGCTGGTACGCACCCGGGCGCGCATGATCGAGAAGAGGAGGAAGGCCGTGAGGAGGACGAAGAACAAGGCGCCGCCCAGCGCGATGTTCCAGATCCGCTGCCGTGCGTTCTCCGCGTCCTTGCGTTGCGCCTCCAACTGGAACACCTCGCGTTCCTTGTCGCGGCGGAACTCCTCCTCCAGCCGGGCGATGGTCAGCCGGCTGTCGGCATTGTACAGGCTGTCGTTGAGCGCCTTGAATTCACGATGCGCAGCGAGTGCGTCCTTGAAATCCCCCAGCGTATCGTTGATCGATGACAGCGATTCCAGCGAGATCACCATCGACTCGCGGCTGCCGATCTTCCGGCCGATGGCCAGGGCCTCCTCGAACCGGACACGGGCCGCCCCGAAGTGGCGGAAGTACACCTGGTTCTTGCCCAGATTGTTCAGCACCTGTGCCTGCCCGCGCTCATCACCCAGCTCCTTGCGCACCGCCAGCGACCTCAGGAAATATTCGTTGGCGGTGTCGTGCTCGCCCATTTCCATCAGGCAGATCCCGATGTTGTTGGTCAACGAGCCCTCGTTGCGCGGTTCGTCCAACGGCCCGTTGATCACCACGGCCTGCTGGAAATACGGCAGTGCGGTGGTGTAGTCCTCGCGCTGGATATAGACCCCGGCGATGTTGTTGAACAGTTTCACCTTGCGCACCGCCAGCTTCTTCGCATCCAGCCCGGGTGCCTGCTCGAGGATGCGCAGTGCTTCGTTGTAGCACGCGATGCTCTTGTCCATGTCGCGGAGGTAGAAATGCAGCAGGCCGATCCTCGCCTGGATGTCCGACCGCATAAGGACGAGCGACGCCAGCGGGCTTTCCTTCTCCACCGCGATCTCCACCAGGCGTTGCGCGCGTTGGAAAGCCGCCAATGCGGCGGGCAGGTCCCTCAACGACAACTGTGCATCACCCAGGATGAAGAGCACGCGCGCCTTTTCCTCATCGGTGCGTAGCTCATCGAGTTGCTTCTCCGCCTCCAGCGCATGCACCAAGGCGGAATCCGGATCGGTCGCGAGCAGCTCGTTCGCCAAGGCGAGGTGGGCTTCGCATGAGGTTCCCTTTTTCACCGGCGGTGTCGCTTGCGCGGACGCCGCCAAGGGGAACACCAGCATGGCTGCCCACACCGCAACGACCCACGGCGCAATGCTTTTGCGGCAGTGCACCACAACGGATCGGATCGTCACGCACATCAAATTCACCGCTAGGGGAGTGAGCCAAACCTAAGGCTTGGGTGGTGAACCGCCACGGACCCAAGCGTACAGCGGTCCTCGGCTCCGTTCGACGGTAGAAGGCAGCACCGGGATCCGGTGGCGGCGCTTGTTCGTTCTTTTGATCACCAAGTAATGGACCGCGGAAAGGCTCGTCGGATCTGAGCCATCGGCCGCATCCTTTCAACTTCTCCTGAGCGCACTTGTCATCACCGTTCAACGCGCGTTGAACCGTTGGCCATAGCCGGTACAGCGTCGTGGTCCGTATCCACGTCCATCGATCGGTACCAACACCTGCGAACATGCGTCGAACACTACGTTCCTTCTTCCTGCCACTTTTCATCACCACGGCAACGCTGAGCGCGCAGCAATGGCAGTGGGCCCAACCGGGTGCCGGTGCCGCGAACGCCGATGGGCAGGCCATCGCTGTGGATGCGCAGGGCAACAGTGTGGTGGTGGGCACCTACACCAGTACCATCGGCTTCGGTGGTGAGTTGCTGTCCACGCCCGACGAGGACGGCATCTTCATGGCCAAGTTCGATCCGGACGGAGGACTGCTTTGGGCGCACATTCTGGCCAACGGCCCGGGCATCACCGTGCACGGCATCACCATCGACGATGGGGGTGCCATCGCCGTCGTGGGGATGTACCAAGGGACGGTGGCGTTCATTCCCGGGCAACAGGGTACCACGCTCACTTCCGCGGGATCGTTCGATGTGTTCGTGGCCAAGTACGATTCCGGGGGGTCGCCGATCTGGGCGCACTCCATCGGTGGACCCGGGTATGACTATGGCGCGAGCATTTGCCACGATGGCTACTTCAACTTCTTCGTCACAGGCGACCTGCACCAGACGTCCTTCAACCTCTCTAGCTCCAAGGTCTTCGTCACGAAGTTCGCATACAACGGAACGGAGTTCTGGACCAACACCTCCGCGAACTATGGTGTGGCGCACCTCGGCGATGGCATCTGCGCGAACGATGTCGGGGAGCTCTGCATCACCGGCGAGTTCTTCAACTCGATCAGCTGGGGCGGCATCACACTGGAGGCAGGAACACCGGAGGCTACCATTTATGTGGCCAAGCTGAACAGCGACGGTGAGCCCATCTGGGCGCAAAAGGCCGGGGCGGGCGGCTACGCCATCGGCGAAAGCGTGGACATGGATGCGCAGGGCAACGCGTATGTCACCGGCTTCTATCGGGGCACCATCGCCATGGGCGGGCTTGTACTTCCCGGCCCGGGCGACCTGAGCTACGATGTGTTCGTGGCCAAATGCGCGAGCACGGACGGCACCTTCCAATGGGCCACACGCGGAGAAGGACCAGGGAGTGATCGGGCTGTGGGCATCCGTGTTGATGCTGAGGGCAACAGCTACATCAACGGGGCATACGCCGATACATGGACCTTCGGGAGCACTACCCTGGAGACGCACGGAGGTGTTGATGGGTACGTGGCGAAAGTGTCCCCGAACGGGGATGCGTTGTGGGCCCGGGGGTACGGTGGGCCTACCGGTGAGAGCATTGGGGGCATGGCGTTGCACGGAACGGATGTGTTCGTTACAGGCGGTTTCCAAGTGTCCATGCTGTTCGATCCCGGCCCCACGCTCACCGGCCAGCCGGTGGTGCGCGATGTGTTCGTGGCCCAACTGGCTGACGAAGCCAACGGCATAGGGGAGATCGAACGACCGCACTGCACGCTCTATCCGGATCCAGCGCGGGATCATGTGCAGGCGCGCGGCTTCACTGGACGATGCACCTATACGGTACTGAACGAGCAGGGCCGGTCGGTTCTTTCAGGTGGAACGAGCGCCGAACAGCCCATTGATATATCCGCGTTGCCGAACGGCAGCTATGTGCTTTCCCTCAGGACGGTGGATGGGTCAACTGTACAGCGCCTGAAGTTCGTGAAACACTAGAGCGTTGCCTGGCAGCCCGGAGGTGCGCGGGTGGTACTGCTAAGCCAGCCCCTTACGCACGGCCAGCGCCACGGCCTCGTTCACGCTGTGTACGTGCAGCTTCACGTACACATTGCTCACGTGCTTGTTCACCGTGGCGTAGGAAACGCCGAGCTCTGCGGCGATGCGTTTGTAGGTATGTCCTTTCACCAATAGCGAGAGTATTGCGCGCTCACGCTCCGTGAGATCGAACTCATTGGCTTTGGGTGTCTTTCCCTCCATCATGCGCAGCACGCTGCGTGCTACGCTCGGTGTCATCGGCGCGCCACCCTCCTGCGCTTCTTGAATTCCCTCGATGAGCCGTGCGGGCGGCGTCTGTTTGAGGAAGTAGCCATCCGCCCCCGCGCGGATCGCCGCGAAGATCCGTTCATCATCCTCGATCACCGTGCGCATGACGATACGCAGGTCGGGGAAGCGCGCGCGCAATAGTGCCACAGCAGTGACGCCATCCACTTCGGGCATGTCGATGTCCATGAGCACCACGTGCGGGGTGCTGGCCTCCACGTCGCTCACCACGAAACGGGCGGAAGGGAAAGCGCCCACGAACTCCAGGCCCGGCACAGCTGCAAGCACCGCCTCAAGTCCTTCGCGCTGTTCGCGACTATCGTCGAACACGGCCACGCGCACCGGTGAAGCGTTCACATCCATGCCGCAAAGGTGAAGAAGAGGCTGTTGTCCCCGCTTACTACATCCACTAACGCCAAGCGGCCATGCGCAGAACCACGGTCGTGCCGCCACCTTCGCGCGCACGGTGTTCCAGTTCGGCGTGGATCTCCTTTGCGCGCCGTTGCATATTGCCCAGACCGTTGCCGCCGAGGGTCATGGTGACGGCATCGAGCTGCATGCCCGTGCCATTGTCCGCCACCACCAGTTCCACACGCCTGTACACCGGCCGCAGGGTGACCTCGATACGCGTGCATTGCGCGTGCTTCAAGGCGTTGTGCACAGCTTCCTTGAAGATGAGATAGAGGCTCTTGCGCTCCTCCATGCCCAGCTTGCGCTGGAGCAGTGCGTGATCCACATCGAAGGTGATGTCTATACCAGCGGCTTCGCACAACGGTTGTGCGTATGCGCGCATGCGGTCCAATACGTCGGTTAGGTGATCGTGGCGGGAGTTCGCGCTCCACACGATGTCGTTCATGCTCTCCATGGCGCGCGTGCTGTTGTCGGAGATGCGGTGCAGCATCTCGGCGGCTTTCGCCGGCAATTCACCCGCGTGGTTCTTCACCGCCGTGCTGAAGAGCACGATGCCGCTGAGGTTGCTGCCCACTTCATCGTGCAGGTCCATGGCGATGCGGTCGCGCACATGGATGACGCGGCGGAGTTGTTGCACACGGTAGCGCACCAGAACGTAGACCAGGGCCGCGACAACAAGGGCGCACAACACGAAGAACCACCAGCGCAGGTAGACCGGTCGCAACACGACGATGGGGATCGTGAGCTCATTCGCGCTGGAGCGGCCGTCCGCATCCACCGCGGTGATGCGCAACACGTGTTCGCCATAGGGCAGGTTCGTGAAGCGCTGATGAGGTTCCACCTGCCGGTTCCATTCCTGATCGATGCCATCGATGCGCCATGCGTAGCGGATCAACGCGGGATCATCGTAGGTGAGCAAGGCCATGTCCACCGCGATGAAGCGATCGCCGGGGTACAGGGTGATGGGTTCGCCGCTGAGCACTGTGGCCGTGCGATCGGTGATGAGCGCGCTGTCGCGCTCCTGCTGGTATGCACCGGTGAGCACCAGTTCGGAGGTGGTCGATGACGATGCACGCAATGCATGCGGATCCACCACCGTGATGCCGTTGAACCCACCGAAGTACAGGCGCCCATCGGGCCCTTGCGTGTTGGCAATACGGTTGAACTCATCGTTGGTGATGCCGTCGCGGGTTTTGTACACGTGGACCATGCCGGAGCGCGGATCGTAGCGCACGAGGCCATTGTCGGTGGGTAGCCAGAGCGCTCCGGCATCATCCGCATACACGCCGTGGATGCTGGTGGCGGGCAGGCCTTCGCGCACGCCGATGGTGCGGGTGCGCCCGGTGCTTCGATGCCACCGAATGAGGCCTTGCGTGGCGGTGGCCAGCCAGAATGTGCCCGCGCTATCCTCCAGGAAGTAGCGGATCGCGTCCGTGGGCAACTGGTGCGGAACGCCGTTGACCGGCGGGGCGCTTTCGCTCCACTGTTCCTCCACCAGGCCTTCATCGTTCACCGCGAAGAGTCCGCGTTCGGTGCAACAGAGGATGCGGCCTTGGGTGTCGCGTTGGATCTGCCAGACCGACGCATCGTCCAGTTCCGGATGATCGGCATGCACGAGCCGGGTGACGCCTGTGGACGGATCCGCGACGAGCATTCCATCCTCGGTGCCCAGCAGCAAGCGATCGTGCGGCAGCAACAACATGCTCCACACACCGGGCTCGCCTTGCTCGCAGGTATAGCGTCGATCCTCGTGTCCGTCCGGTCCGGCGTGGATCACCGCGAGGTTGTCGGAGCGCCACGTGCCACCGGCTCCATCACCGATCATTCCCAGCCCATAAATAGTCCGACGCCCGGCCTGTGCCACGGCACCGGATCGCGCGTCCAGGGTCCAATAGCCGCTGCTTTGCGTGTTCACGTGCAACCGGTCGTTCACCACGGTCATACCACGCACATTCATGCCCACGCCCGCCACCAGGGTGCTATCCCATAGCCAGCGTTGGAAGTGGTCCGGGCGCATGGTCACTTTGAACAGCCCGAATTCACCGGCCAGCCAGATGTTGCCCGCACGATCGCGCAGCGCATCGTTCATGACGTAGGCCACTTCGGGATAGGCCCTCGCCACATCGAAGAGGATGGGCGCCTTCAGCGCATCATCGCCAGCGTGCATGCGCCGCACCGTGCTGTTCACCATCCAGAGGTCTTCTGTAAGTGGCATGCGCACCACACCGTTCGCGTGCGCACGCGGCACCGCTGGATCCTGGATATCGTTCATCTCCGTCAACACGCCGGTGGGCGATGACCAAACCTGCCCGGAGGAGCGCACGAAGTAGAGGCCCTGCTCCGCGACCGGTGCGGCCGCAGAGCGATCATGCCCGCTGTTGGCGATCACGAACGCGTCCGGTATCCGGAACGTATCCTGCTGTTCACCGTCTGCATTGAACCTCAGCCGCACCAATTCCCTGGGGCCGTTCTCCGGTCGGCCTTTGTTGCACCCGCACCAGGGGTCACCGTTCCGTTCCACGCGGAAGAGCTCGGTGAGCCCCTCGCAGTTCCAAGGGATCCGTGTTGGACCCTCCTGCGCATTGCGGTAGCGCATCAACTGGCCGTCCTGCCAGTAGAAGAGGATGCCGGTATCGGAAGCGCGCATACCGAGCACTGGTGCATCGGCGCGTGCGGTCGATCGATCGCCGAGGAAGTCCTTGAGCGTTCGGCAACTGGCACTGCGCGGATCGAAGATGTCCACGCTGCCATCGGGGTGCCACACCCAGAGCATGCCGTCGGCATCGCAGAGCACGGACTTCACCGGGTCCATGCTCAGCCCGTCTGCGCGCGTGTGGTTCACGAAGGTGTAGCCATCGTAACGCACCAGCCCCATGGGTGTGGCCAGCCAGAGGAGGCCACGCGGGTCCTGCGCGATGGCGGCGATGTTGCGCTGGGGAAGGCCTTCGGCGGTGCCGTAATGGCGAACGGAGAAGATGTAGCGCTCGGGCGTTTGGGCCGATGCAGGGCGGATACCGGTGGAAAGGAGAAGGACCGCGAGGAGCGCACGCACGCTGCAAGGTATTCCGGGCTTTCATAGTGTGGAGTAGTGGATGTAGTAATACATAAGGCGGGGTCGTACCTGTTGTTTCGCACCGTCAATGAACACATCCACAACAAACACCTTACGACCATGTCACTCCGACTGAACACCGTGGCGCCGGACTTCCGCGCCGAGAGCACCGAAGGCCCCATCAGCTTCCACGAATGGATCGGCGACGGCTGGGCCGTGCTGTTCTCGCACCCCGCTGATTTCACACCCGTGTGTACAACCGAACTCGGCGCTGTGGCCAAGCTGCGCGATGCGTTCGCCACGCGCAACGTGAAAGTGGCCGCGCTGAGCGTGGACCCGATCGAGAGCCACCGCACCTGGGTGAGCGACATCAACGAGACCCAGCACACCACGGTGAATTTTCCCATCATCGCCGACCCGACTTTCCAGGTGGCGAAGCTGTACGACATGGTACACCCGGAGGTGAGCGACAAGTTCACCGTGCGCTCCTTGTTCATCATCGGGCCCGACAAGAAGGTGAAGCTTACCATCACCTACCCGGCGAGCACGGGCCGCAACTTCGATGAGATCCTTCGCGTGATCGACAGCCTGCAGCTCACCGCGAAGTACAGTGTGGCCACACCGGCCAACTGGAAGCACGGAGAGGACGTGATCATCACCATGGCGGTGCAGGACGAGGAGATCGCGGCGCGCTTCCCCAAGGGCCACACCCGCATCAAGCCCTACCTGCGCGTTACGCCCCAGCCCGATCTTGCGTGATCAACGAAGGCACCAACAACTGTCCTCCGCTTCATTCACCAATCACCAATTCCCATTCACCGCTCCATGGAAACGCCCGAGAAACAGGTCTACCACATCGAGCTCACGCACACGGACCAGGACTGCAAGCACGCGTTGCAGCAGCTCCACACCAACGGCTTCCTTTTCCACTTCGAGTGGGGCTGCAAGGACGGTGTGCATAAGGGCTTCTACCGCATGGAGACCGACGATGCACAGGACCCTTTGCGCATCCTCCCCACCTACGTGCGGGAACGCGCGCGCATCATCCGCCTGCGGCACATCACACCAAAGGACCTGGCGGCAGCGCATTGATCGAACGGCCCCGAACGAAGAACCCCGGCGAGAGCCGGGGTTCTTGTTTTGAAGGATGTTCCGATCGCTCAATGCAGAGCGACCGCCTAGCAGCGACGCGTACCGTTGCTGAGCAACGCATAGATCGGGCATACGCCGAGCGCGCTGCTGACCACGAACACGGCGGCCAACACGAGCAGTGCGATGCCCAGAGCGCCGCTAAGCACTCCCGTGAAGTAGAGCGCGGCAATGATACCTGCGATGGACACGCGCAGCACGCGGTCCCAATTGGCCATGTTGATCTTCATTGATGTGCGTTTGATGCGCAGCGAAGCAACGCCGTGCGCGCATAGGCGTCCATTACTACATCCACTAGGGGGAGACGCGCTTGATCGCGATGCTGGCCTGTTTTGTTTTCCTTGTATGCTGCGGATCCCGGATCACTCCCGAACCATCCACCACATTTCAAGTTCACCACACACTACGGGAACACATTCCGTGGAATGCGGAGCTAGCTTCATATCCCCAAAACACAAAAGCCATGAGCACTGCAACCGCCGTGAAGACCACACAGGAAGTCGCCAACCGCCACGTATCACTTTGCCGCGAAGGCAAGTTCCTCGATGCCGTGCGCGAGCTATACGCACCCAACGTCGTGAGCGATGAGCCGCAGGGCGGCCCCCGTCCTTCGCACTACGAGGGTTTCGAAAGCGTGTTGAAGAAGAACGAGGAGTTCACCAGTGGGATCGAGGAAGTGCATAGCAACATCATCAGCGATCCGCTGGTGGCGGACAACCACTTCACCGTAAGCATGAAGATGGATGTGACCATGAAAGGCATGGGCCGCATCCAGATGGATGAGATCTGCGTGTACCGGGTGGAGAACGGGAAGATCGTGAACGATCACTTCTTCTACCGCCCCATGCCGATGCCGGGCCAGAACTGAACACGCATCCCTGGTCATTGAAAAAGCCCTCCGTGTGGAGGGCTTTTTCATGCACCGGCAACGTTGCGGATGATGTTCAGTCCGTTACGCGCGTGAGGACGTAGGTCCGCTCGCGTGGAGTACCGTCCTTGTCGTTCCAGTGCAAACGCGCTGTCCACCGATCCGGGGTCTCCTTGCGCCAGGTGTAGCTGTTCATCGCTTTGCCACGCGGCTCGAAGTGGATGGAGCCAGCATCCCACTGGGTCACCACGGCATCGCCGTTCGTTACCCGGCCATCGCGCAGGCTGATCATGGACGGGGTACCGGTGAGGCTGGTGAAGGCGGAGTCGGAAAAGCTCGCCACTCCAAGGGTGGAGTCGTCGAGCATACTGTAGCTCTCGAAGAAGGGCGCCCCACCCGCTTCGGCACCACGCCATTTGCCAGCGATCCAACCGAGCTGTTGGAATTGTTCGGCGGTAACGGTGGCGGCGGAATTGTCAGAGCGGTCAGCAGGACCACACCCTGTAACAGAGGCGACGGAGGCGCAGAGCAGTAGGGTGGTGTAGCGCATGGACACCAAGATAGGCACTGCTTCAACGGCGCATCCTGCGCCAGTCTCCTTCCGATATCCGTGGGATCGTTCGAGCGCCTTACCGCACTTCGAGCATCTTCCCTTCGTCCGCGAAGTTCTGCGGGTTCACATTGTGACGCCGAGGGTGGGGTGTTCCTCCGCATCTTTCTCGGAGCGTCGCCAACGGCCTGCCCATGCGGAAGGCCACCGTTAGCCAGGAATTGGGTTGGCCGCATGTGCAGGCTTTGCTCCTTCGACAAGCTCAGGACGAGGTCTGCTTTCCCCGATGTATCGGGGATCAGGTTCCGATCATCGCACCGAACAACGTTCTTGATCGCGTTCAGCATCGAACGTCTTCGCTACACTGACCTTGGAATGACCGCTGTCGGATCCAGCGTATGTTCGGAGCACTGCGGTCTCTACGAAGAGCCAACTAGCGTGGAGCCGACGAGCTTCTCTTTGCTACTTTCTCTTGCGATCAAGAGAAAGTAGGGGCGCCGAGGGTGCGGAGTAACGCAGACCTCCTTCGCCTTGGCGCATGCGAGGTCCGCTTTCCGCATCGGTCTCTGCTGCCTTTGGCGAAGCACCGGGTGCAAGCCGAGGACTCGTCGCCGTACTTTCTTTTGTCGCCCAAAAGAAAGTACCAAAGAAAAAGGCCGCACCGCTCAAGGTCATGGCGAGGGGAGAAGGGCTCTCCGCATCTCTCTTGGCACGTCGCCACCAGCCCGCTCCAGCGGACCGTCCGCCGAGCCGGACGGTTGTTCCCGCTTCCAGAGGCTTTGACGGTGAGCGCTGCGTTCCCCGATGTATCGGGGATCAGGTTCCGATCCTCGGACCGAAGAACGTTCTTGTTCCCTTTCCGCAAATGAATTCCGTCAAGGCGCTGACCTCCGGATAACCGTTGTCGGATCACGCTCCACGCTATGGAAAGCAGACGATGCTACGAAGAGCAGAGCTTTGATCCGACGAGCTTTTCTTGGTTCTTCTTTTGCGATCAAAATAAGAACAGGCTCTGCCGGTGAAGTGTGTCGCAGACCTCCACCGCCTTGGCGCATGCCTACCTGGCCTCTCGCGCATCGCCGCCTTTGGCGAAGCACCGCGGTGCAAGCCGCTCCCTCGCCGCTGTCCTTTCTTTTCCGCCGAACCCTTCGACGTCGCTCAGGGCAAGTACCAAAGAAAAAGGCAGCAGCCCTCAAGGTCATGGCGAGGATTGGAGGGCGCTTCGCATCTCTCTTGGCGCGTCGCCACCAGCCCGCCCACGCGGAAGTCATCCGTTCGCTCAGAATACGTTGGCCGCGTGTGCAGGCTTTGCCGATGAGGTCTGCTTTCCCCGATGTCTCGGGGATCAGGTTCCGATCATCGCACCGAACAACGTTCTTGATCGCGTTCCGCAATTGAATTCCGTCGAAGCGCCGACCTTTGGATAACCGTTGTCGGATCATGCTCCCCTCTATGGAAAGCAGACGTTTCTACGAAGAGCAGGAGCTTTGATCCGACGAGCTACAGAAAGGCGTCACCCCGGCCTTGAGCCGGGGTGCGATCAAGAGAAAGTAGGGGCGCCGAGGGTGCAGGTTAATGCAGAGCAAGTCCGCCTTGGCGCTCGCCACCTGCGGGGCCGTGAGGGATTGAGGATCAAAACGCAAAAGAAACCGGTGTGCCGCTCTTCATCCGCCGCGGACCTCAGGCAAAGTCTGGCGTACCTCTCTTGATCCGTCGCGTGCCTCAGGCAAGGTCTGGCGTACATCTCTTGATCCGCCGTGTGCCTCAGGCAAAGCCCGTTGCCCGTATGCAAACTCTGATCGATTTTCCGTGATCGTCAAGATCGTCGCAATCTCCATCGTATCCCCGGTCTCACCGAACACATCCACCAAAGTCCCGACCCCTTGCATTGTAAGTTCCCCCCGCTCGAATACATTGGTCCCCATTCGAACACACATGCACAAGCTCATCTCCAGCACCGCCCTCTTCGTCCTACCATTCGCTTCGGCCATGGCCCAGCAAATGCTCCCGGCCACGGGCGAGTTCCGGGTGAACCAGAACGTGCCCAGCGACCAATACCTGCCGCAGGTGGCTGTGGGGCCGAGCGACGATTACATCGTGGTGTGGAAGAGCTGGCAGCAGGACGGCCCCGACGCCAGCATCTATTTCAGGCGGTACAACAGCGCACACATCGCGCTGAGCGCGGAGATCCTCGTGGCCACCGGTAGCGCCAACGGGGAGCAGTACGTGGTGAAGGCGATCCACTGGACGGCCGGCAAATTCATCATCGCCTGGAACGACGGCGCCAATGTGAACATGCGCGTGCTGGACACCGACAACACGATGGGGGCCATCGTGCCCCTGGCGGGCAACAGCCAATGGGACATCGCCGTGCGCGGCAACACGCTGGCCATACTCTATGGCAGCGGCACCGCGGAGCTATGGCTGCGCGGCTACGACCTGGGGAACAACGGCTTCATCAACGATCCGGTGCTGGCCACCGAGAGCGCGAGCAACGATTACGAATTGCCCAACATCCGTTTCAAGGCCGATGGAACGCTGGTCACCATTTTCAGCCGGGGCAACTACCCCAACCTCATTTACCGCAAAACCTTCGACACGGACTTCCTGGCGCAGATCAACGAGACCGTGGTCCAGGATGGCGGCAACACTTCGCTCAGCTGCATCGACGTGAGCACCAATGCCAGTGACGAGATCCTGATCAGCACGAAGTGGGGCGTGAACGGCACAGATGTGTACACGGCCTGGCTGCTCGATGCCAATGGCACGGTGCTCCTGGATGACTTCGGCGTGTACAGTTGCGCCTATGCGTACTACACCAGCGAGTGCGCGCTGTTCGACAACGGGGACTTCGTGATCGTGATGGGCAACTGGCTCAGCTTGTCCGACGTGGACAGCTACCAGGTACGCGGCATCTATTTCAGGAACTACGGCGCACAGAGCACGGGCGTGGTAGTGATGAACACCACCTTCCCGGGCGAACAGAACTATGCGGCCGTGGACAAGCGCAGCGATGGCGGCTTCGTGGTGGTGTGGGAGGGCAACGGTTTCCAGGGCGATACGCAGGGCATCAACGCGCGCGCTTATTCGGGCGCCACCTTCCCGGGTGTGCAGGCCGAGAGCAACGCCACCCTGGTGGTGGACGAGACCGGCACCTCGCAGATGCTGCACCTCCGACTGGGCAGCCTGCCGACCGGCAACGTGGTGGTGGACCTGACAACAAGTGACGCCACCGAAGCGGGCATCGACTTGGCACAGATGACCTTCACCACCGCCAACTGGGACCAGCCGCAGATGGTGACGGTGACCGGCGTGGATGATGTGCTGGACGACGGCAACATCAATTTGAACGTGGTGGCCACGATGAACGCGAGCACAGCGGACGCCACCTACGCGGCCATGGGCCCGAAATATTTCGCGGTGACCAATTTGGATAACGACGCCATCGTCACCGCGCCGCAGGACCAGAGTTTCTGCCGGGTCGATGGCATGGCCGTGGTGAACGTGCTGGTGACGAACGTCGGCCCGCCGGTGGGCGACCCGACCGCGACGAGCAGCGACCAGAGCGTGGTGGATGACGCGGACATCCTGGTGGCACAGATGGGCCCGGGCACCTTCGCGGTGAGCATCAGCGGGCTTGCCGACAACGTGCCCGGCACAACGCTGATCACGGTGACCGTGAGCGATGGCAACTTCTTCTACAGTGGCAGCTTCAGCGTGACCACCGTGGGTCCGGTGCCGGTGATCACCGAGAATGGTGGTGAGTTGAGCAGCACGCCGGGCGTGGCCTATCAATGGTTCCTGGACGGCAGCTTCATACCAGACGGCACGGAGCAGACCTATGCGCCCACGGAGAACGGCAACTACACCGTGCTCGTGGTGGACGCCGATGGATGCACCGATACGTCGGCGCCCTTCTTCTACGGTTCCACCGGCATTGATGGAATGAACGCATCATCCTGGTGGGTGGGTCCGCTCACGGAAGTGCTGCCGCTCCGTTCACCGCAGGCCGGCACACTGCGCGTGCTCGATGCAACGGGCAGGGTAGTGGCGAGCAGGGGCGTAGTAGCGGGCATGCAGACCATCGCGCTGCCGGGGCTGGTATCCGGCGCCTACATGCTGGTGCTGAACGATGCAGTTCCGATGCGGGTGGTGAAGCAGTAGCACGCTGGCGGGTCACTGCGGCGTTCCATTGTGAGCAGGGTGCAGGGGCGACCGTACCTCACCTCGCATCGAACACATCGACAAGGAGTGCCCCCTCAACGAAGCACTTGCACTGCTCCCTGATAGCGGCCCGAGCCGAGGCTGAGGCCTTCGGGTGCGGAGGACGCTACTGCGCCTTCACCACCGGGAACACGCGCCCACCCGTTCCATCCAGCGCCGTGCAACGCACTGTGTAAAGCCCCGCCGCCAGGTGCCCTGTGGGCAGCTCGGTGAGCGCCCCAGCGCGCGCTGTGCCCGAGAGCAGCTCGGCACCCACCGCGTTGTACAACACGTACCGCAGATCGTTGGTCGGTCGCAGCGTGAGCACGTCGGTGAAAGGGTTGGGGCCGAGGAGCAAGTTGCCTTCGGCGAGTTCTTGCACGCCGGTGCAGACCTCCACCATGAAGGGCACGGCGATGGAATCGGCGCATGTGTAGATGTGCGACACGGTTTCAAAGAAGTAGAGGTCGATATCGGCGGTGGTGCCGAGCTGTCCGGTGCCGCGCGCGTAGAGGGAATCGTCCGTGAAGTAATAGACCATGTCCGCGGTGCTGAGCGTATCGGCGATGCGCTCCATGTGGATGGTGTACACCGAATCGCGGAACACGTCGGGGTGGATGCTTCCGAGCATGTCCGGGTAGGAGCCGACAACCGTGATGGTATCGGTGCCGATGAGGAGGCCACCGGGCCCGGTGCCGTGCAGCAATTGCACAGCGTAGCTGAAGGGACCTTCGTTACCGTAGAGCGCGATGATGAGTTGCTCCAGTCGTCCGCTGAACGCCGGTGTGAACGATTGCCACAACGCGGTGCCCGCCGGTACCGTGTCCTGCGCGCCGGAGATGGAACTGCCGAGACCGGAGGCCTGGTCGATGAAGGAGACGGTGTCCAGCACTTCCTCGTAGTAATACTGCGCCAAATGCGGCCCGAGGCCGAGCGCGGAGGCGTTCAGCAGGCTGTCGCGCACGCCGTCCACCGTGATGTAACCGCCGAGCGGATCGCCCAGCAGCACGAAGGGATCGGCCTCCAGGCACACCGCCTCGCTGAGCGCGGGAATGCCGAGCGCGGGCGAGGTGATGGCGATGATGGAGGCCGTGGTATCCGTGCACCCGAACGCGGTGTTGATGTACTGCAACATGTGCGCGCCTTCACCGAGTGCGGCGGGCACGAAGGCGCTGGTGTTCACGCCTTCGATCCAGATGTCGGCACCGGGCGAGGTGGCGTTGTCGCCGATGAGCCACACGGTATCCACCTCACTTGCGCAATAGGCATCCGCGAGGTTGAGCATGTAATGCGGCGGCACATGGTAGAGCTCGTAGTAGCGGATGGCGCTCTGGCACGGCGGCAGGGCATGCACCCAGGTGCGGAAGGCGGCGTCGCGGTAAGCGTCAATGTTGCTGCTGCCGCGTGTGTAATCGTAGTAGACCCAGTTGGCCCCGAAGCTCAGTACCTGCCAGAAGGCATGGTCAGCGGTGAGTTCCAACGTGTACAGGGTATCGGCATTCCACGGAACGAGTTCGCTCACAGGCAGCGTGATCCAGCTTGTATCCATGATCGCGGGTGACGCCAGTGCGCTTTCGTGGAGGAGCACCGCACCCGCACCAACGCCCTGGTAAACGCGCAAGGTGAAGTTGTTCGGCAGGCTGTCGTGCAGCAGGAACTCCACTTGCGTCAACCGGCCGGTCTCGCCGGCGCGCACCGTCTGGCGTATGCTGTCCAGCAGGAAGTAGCTGTAGGTGTAGTTGCCGTAGTAGTCATACATGGTGTACGACTGGTCGATGTGCTCCGAGCTGTCAAGGGGCAGGTCATCCGGAGAATACGTCACGTAGTATTCGCCCGGTGTATTGGGCGCGTTCACCAAGGTGGTGCCGCTTACAAGTGGCCCGTCGAAGGTGCCGGGGCCGGGTGCGGCGGAGAGTTGGATGGAAGGGCCGTTGTGGCATTGGCGTGTATCGAAGGGATCGATCGCGATCGGCAGCGGATCCGAATGCAGATCGGTCTTCACGAAGTCCAGCACGTACTGCATCACCTGTGCCTGGCCGGGCGTGAAGAGGTTGTTGTCGCAGGGCGAATAACACATGATGTTGGTGGTCTGCGGCGTGTAGGCATCCCCGTTCGCATCGGTACCGGTACCGATGTAGGTGCAATTGAAGTAGTTCATCATGCCGGGCAGCGAGAGGTTGGGATCGGCGGGGGTGTCGCAGATCTGGTCGCCGCCGATGGTGCAGTTGGAACCGTCCACCAGCTCAGGCTCGAACAGGGCGTCGTGCGTATGCGGAAGGCCGAGCAGGTGCCCCACCTCATGGGCCAGCACGCGCGCATTGTCCCCGCCGCGCATAAAGACGAGGTTGCCGAAGTTGAAGCCCGC